>JARXKM010000028.1:20132-30246 GCA_030272785.1 Pseudomonadota bacterium | reverse complement strand
CGAGCTTGACTTCACGCGGATCGAAGCGTCCTTCTTTTAATTGCACCAGGACGATACGGCGGGTCCCGCTATCGATGACGGCCGACACCGGCACCGTCACGGCATTGTTCCTGACGGGCGCCGCCACTTCGACCTGAGCGAACATGCCCGGCTTGAGAAACAATCCGGGGTTCGGCAGTTCGACGCGAACCTGCATCGTGCGCGTTTCGGTCTTGAGCGTCGGGTAGACATACGCGACTTTGCCTTCAAATGCCTTGTCCGGGTAGGCATCGATCGTGACCTTCGCCCTGGCGCCGGATGTGACCAGGCCGATATCCTGCTCGAAAACATCGGCGATGACCCAAATCGAAGAAAGATCCGATATTTGGTAAAGCGTGTCGCCTGGCATGAACCGCATGCCTTGTACTGCCTTCTTCTCGGTCACGATGCCCGAGACCGGCGAGCGGAACGTCATGGTCCGTTTCGCTTCCCCCGATTTCGCCAGCGACCTGACCTGTTCCTCCGATATATCCCAATTCTTCAGGCGCATCAGGCTCGCTTCGGCCAACAGCAGCATGTCCGATTGCGCCCCGGGTTCCGCCCCTTTGAGCGCTTGCACACCTTGCGAGGCGATCGCATATTCCCGCTGCACCGACACCAACTCGGGACTGTAGACTTCGAACAGCGGCTGCCCTTTACCAACCGCTTGTCCAGTCGCGTTGACATGCAAGCGTTCCACGTAGCCCTCGAACTTGGGGGCGATCGTGTAGATGCGCCGTTCGTCCGGCTCGACGCGCCCGGCCGCGCGCACGATTTTTTCAATCGCCCTCATGCTGGCCGCTTCCGTCTGCACGCCGAGCTTCTGGACCTTCTCGGTACTGATCTGGATTTGACCGGCAGCGGCCGGGTCGCCATCATTCTCGCCTTCCCTGACCGCGACATAGTCCATGCCCATCGGGTCTTTCTTCGGCACCGGGGAGGTGTCGGGCAATCCCATCGGGTTGCGGTAGTACAGGAGCTTGCCGGGTTTTTTCGCGCCGCCGGCAGGGCCTCCAACTGCTGCGGCGACGTGGCCGCTGCGCTGGTCACGTTGGCCTGCCCAGTAACCGCCGCCCGCCGCCAAGGCAGCCACGACGAACACGCCGATGATGATGTTCGAATGCTGTTTCAAAGGTCTTCTCCCAATAGTCTTTCAATGTCGGCCAGGCGTACTTGGGCGTCTGCCTGCACCTTGATCCGGTTTTGTTTTGCCTGGCGAATCTGGCGTTGCGCATCGAGCAAGGTGGCGAAATCCACCTTGCCATTTTCGTAGCCGGCAAGCGCTGCCCGGTAGGTCAACTCGGCTTGTGGGAGCAGGCTGTTCGCAATGCTCATCTCGATGCGCCGCGCCGCATCGAGAGCCGACAAGCTTTCCGCCAGTTCGGCCTGTATCTGGTTCGAGGTTGCATCCTTGCGCGAGCGGGCCGCGGACAGCATGGCGTCTGCCTCTCGCTCTCGCGATCGGCGCGTCGATTGTTGTAGTGGAATATTCAGTTCGAACATCACTTCCCATTCCTTGACTGAATTTTTTGACTGGACGGGTGCGATACCGAAGGTGACATCGGGGTAGCGATCCTTGTGCGTCAGGTCGCGGCTTTTCTCGGCCGCAAGAAGTTTCGCTTCGTCTGCGAAGAGCTGCGGATTGCGTCCACGTATGCGATCGAGCAGCGCGGCAGAATCGAGCCTGGCTGGGGAGGGAAGTGTGCGTAGTCGTTCAGGTTCGGCCAAGGTTTCGTTCGCAGGGCGGGCCATAAGCGCATTCAGGCGCGCCTGAGTCGTGCGGCTTTCGCTCTCGAGAACAACCAGTTCATTGGCGATATTGGTCTTTTCCACTTGCGCCCGGATTGCGTCCGATTGGGCTGCCAGACCTCCGGCATAGCGTGCCTGCGCCACCTTTTCCAATCGTCCCATCAAATCGAGGATTTCCATGGTCAGGCGCTGGTTCTGATGGATGTAGTAGAACTGGGCGTAGGCAGACTTGATGCGCGACGAAATATCTGCCCAGGTTCCCATGCTGCGTCCGGTCGCACCGTCAGCATCGAGCGTCGCGATTTCGCGCTGGAGCCCTCGCTTGCCAAACCAGGGGACGTCTTGCATCAAGGTATAGCGCGTGCTGCCTGCCCGACTTGGCGAGAGGGTCGGGTTTTGCTGGCCGCCCATGGTGATATCCTGCAGTTCAACACGCAGTTTCGGGTCGGGCAACGCCCCCGCTGCTGATGCTCGCTCCTTTGCCGCCGCTGCTTCGTGGCGCATAGAGGCATACTCCGGATTGTTCGCCTTTGCATAGTTGAGCAGGCTTTCCACGTCGCTTCCGACAATCGGTTCATTGGCCGAGACAAAACGTGGCATGCAGATCGCGAAGACCACAGCGATTGCGCAGGTGCGTATATCGAATTGCATATAACTTCCTTTTGAATACAGGTAGATGGCGCTGCCTCGGCAAGCGGCATATCGGCGTTCTCGCCGACCGAATACACTACCGGATGAGGATGACGTCGCCAGTCACGCAGTGGTTTGTGGGCGCTAAACCGAATTCATTTGCGATTGGAGAAACGCGCACTTCATACGGCGCTACGCACTTCCAACAACATGAATGGTTGACGGCGGCGTGACAGTAGTGGGGCGAGTCAGATCTGGAAACAGCAGTTTTGGACAGACAGCGGTGGCGCTGTGGTTCTTGTCAGAACAGGAGGGATTGAAACAGCTAAGTAGCGCAGCGATGCGTCGCTATTTGCGATTGCGGCCACCAGGGTGACCGCTAAGAAGGGGGCGACTTGTGGCAGTTCCGGCTTGTCGAGCGACTGGCTACTGGCAACCGTGGGGCACGGAACCGACGGTTTTGTATCACTTCGATAACACCCTGGCAGATGCGAAGCGCTTGTCGGAGCGTCCAGTGTCGCCACCGCCTCGAGCGAATGCGATAGCTGCATGCTGGGACACACGTATGCCATTATCACGAGCTGCGTGAACAGCACTCCGATCAGGGCGATCAGCGCAGCAACACAGCGGAAACGACGGGATAATTTCATGTGCTGATTGTTGCCTGCTGATAATAAACGGGGCCCTCGAAACGAGGCGATAACTTGAACTTTAGTCTACGCAACAACTTCTGGCTCCATCTTTGATCCATATCAAAACATTGCGATTCGATGACACGTTCAACTATTAATCGAGAAGGACCGGCAGCGGAGTCGGTCCGGTGCGAAAATTACTAGCCATGCCCCATGGCCCGTGGGGTTGTGCACTAAACGGCCTGCAAAGCCGTGGAAACTATCTCGAGCTAGTCTTGAAGAGCAAATTAGGTAGGGGGTAGAATGGGGGGTAGCGCAGAAATATTGAAGCTTTTTCATAGAGCAGTTCTACGGACACCGTCTCCGCCAGATACTCATCCTTGGGTGTCCAAGGAAGTCTAAAAACCCGCTGTCCTCTTAGAGGCAGCGGGCTTTTTTTCGTCCTATAATGTCCTCAGGAGTCCCCCTCTATCCATCATTTTTGGGGGCTGTTTTAGGGGCTTCGGAGAAGCCCCATTGACCAGAGGCCCCCAAAAATGCCGAAACGTGTCAATCCATTAACTGACTTGCACGTCCGCAACGCCAAGAAGCGGGAGAAACCCTATAAGCTAGCCGATGGGGGAGGGTTGTACCTAGAGGTGACGCCGGCTGGGACCAAGCTTTGGCGGTTGAAGTATCGACAACTCAACGGCAAGGAAAACAGGCTGCACTTCGATGCCTACCCCGAAGTTTCTTTGAGCGTTGCCCGCGAACGGCGCGATGCCGCGCGAACCCTCCTCGGCGCTGGTATCGATCCCGGCCAGGCACGCGATGCCGATGCGCTTAATCTGGCCTGAGAATAGCAATGGCACTTTCAGCGTCCCACTTTTCTGCCGCACGCCGGTATCGTAGACTGCTCGGCTACCTCTTCGCCGCCGCATTCTGCACACCTGTGCAGCCAGCCGAGACATTGCGCTTGGTGGCCAACCACTGGGAACCTTACACTGGAGAAGGACTGCCACAACAAGGATACGCCAGCAACATTGTGACTACCGCGCTGCGCCGAGCTGGTTATGCGACGACGGTGACTATCTTGCCATGGACAAGGGCCTTGGCCATGACAGTCGCAGGCCAGGCTGACGGTATCGTAGCAATTTGGTCCACCACACCACGCCGGCAATCCATCATGTTTAGCGATTCTTATCTTTCCAACCGCCTGGTCCTGGTTTATTTGCGCGGCAAGGAGCTTTCCCATGGTGGTCTGATCGATCTGACTGGTCTGCATGTGGGTATGGGACGCGGCTATGATTACAGCGACAGCCTGCTCGCGGCCAATAATTTCTACCGGGAACCTGTTGGTCATGCATTGCAGAATTTTCGCAAACTCGGCTTGCGTCGCATCGACGTGGTCCTAGAAGATGAGCGCATAGCCCGATTCAATCTGCAATTGCACGGCAGCGAAATTCCAAACGCAAACGAGATGCTGCTGTCAGAGACTGCCCTTTCTACTTTGCCCTTGTATTTTGGTGTGAGCAACCGCCGCGCAGATGCCGCCGTGATCATCCACCGCTTCAACGACGCGCTGCGGCAGATGAGAGACGATGGCACCTTGGCTCGCATGCTCCAGTAATCCAGGTCCTGGGGCATAAGCCGCGACCATCATGCCAGGGCAGAGTCAGGGACCATGTCTGTCGTCATTCTGGTTATGACACGTTTCCTTCGTGCTCAATATTTATCTGCCAACAGAAGCGTGGTCGAAGAGCGGCCGCCTTCGGTGATGATCCAGATTTTCACCGCCCCGCCAATCTTGTAGCTGGAAAATACGCGCAGGCCTGACCGTATTGCCACCAGATTTTGCTGTTGATCCTCCTCGACTAAGTTTCCTCCAATTTTCAGGAACTAAAACAAATATTCCGCCATGCATCCGCGCGGAAGCATTATGAAAAGACAAGAATTGGGCTTTAGGGCGTGTTCATGCTTACGAACGTATTCGCGAGCGGAATCGAACGCCATAGCCGTGAAAAGAACTCCGTATATCAGCCAAAGAATGATCATCCATTCTCTTGGAGGAAGTTCGAGAGGGTGATGTTCATGCGTGTGGTCAGCGACCAGCCTAGGAGCATTGATCGACGCGGCCTTGCATAGCGCCGCATCGAAGACAAAGGCTAAGCGAACTGGCCAGCGGAGCCAACGTCCAATTTGTCGGAGCATGGTTTGCCAATCCAGTCAACGCTGGTAGCGGGTATTGGAAGTGCCATATCGCCTCCCTGAAAATGCGCCGAATCATTGGACGGCCAGTCCGGTGATGCCGACCGTCCGCCCTGTGCCTCGATCAGAAGCTAGCTGACAGGCCCGCATACACCGTACGGCGCGGGCCATACTGTGGCGCACCGACGCCGACACCGGAACCATCGCGCAGGAGGTAGGACTTGTCGAACAGGTTGACCAGCGCGATCCGCCCTTCGAGGGTGCCGACCGGCGTCTTTTTCCACGTGTGCGTCAGCGTTGCGTTGACGGTCGTGTAGTGCGGCAGCGAGCCGGAGTTTGGTGCGCCGCCGTCCGGCGTCAGGCGCAGGCCGCTGCCGTAAAGGAAATCGGTACTGAGCTGCGAATCGCCGAAGTGGTAGTGGGCGCCGCCGGACAGGGTCACCTTCTGGTCGTGGTCGACGTAGATGTAATGGTTGGCGATGTAGGACAGTTCGTCGTTGCCGAACAGGGCCTGGCCAGACACGATGTGCTTGCCCTGCGCCTTTTGCGTCGTCACGTTTAGGTAAGCTCCCCAGTTCTTTTCGCTATAGACGGCTGCCAGCTCCAAGCCCTTGGCGACGCCGCTTTCATAATTGAATGGCGAGAGGATCAGCGCCTGGCCGAACTGGCCTTCGTCGAGCAGGTTGCGGATCTTCTTGTAGTAGGCGTCGGCGGTGACCGTCAGTGCGCTGCTGACCTGATGGCTGATGCCCACGTCGTAGTAGTGGGTGCGCTCGGACTTGACGTTGTTGGACACGGGCACTTCCGGCGCATTGCTCGTGTTCGCGTACAGGTTGATGCTCGACTGCGCCGCCAGTTCCTGCGGCGGCGGCGTGAAGTAGCGCGAGTAGCCGGCGTGCAGGGCAGTGCCCTCGCTGATTTTGTAGGCGACGTTGACGCGCGGGCTCCATTGCTGTTCATCGACGAAGGCGGAGACCTTGTCGAAGCGCACACCATAGTTCACCGTCAGCGGCGCCAGCACATGCCACTCATCCTGCACGTAAAGGCTCGACAGGCGGCCGGTCCTGGCGCCGTTGTCGATGATCGTGATCGGCGTGGTCGACGTTTGCGCGCCGCTGTCGTCGGTCGGGAACACGGCCACGGCATTGTCGCTGTGCGTGGTCTGGCGCGTGTAGGCCGCGCCGGCGCGCACCGTGTGGCTGGCGCCGAGCTTGTAACTCAGGTCCAGCTGCAGGCCGCTGGCGCTGTTCGAGCGCATCGAATTGGAACCGACGCCGTTGTAGACCAGGTCACCGACCGGATCGGGATAATAGTGCAGTTCGGAATACTGGTGAAAGCCTGACAGCTGGAAGTGCAGGTCGCCCATGCTTTTTTGCAGCGACAATACGGCAAAGCGGTTCACTTCACGTTGGTTTTCGTCCAGTCGGTCGGAGGCCAGCGTGCTGGTGCCGGCGTCGGCGTCGCTCACGCCGGCAAGCGAAAAGCCGGGCGGCTGGCCGGGGTTGTTCGGGATCTGGAAGTGGCCCAGGTAGGTGCCGAACATCAGCGCGACGCGGGTATTGTCGTCGACGAAATAGGACAGGTTGCCGAAAGTCTTGGACTGGCGTGTCTTGTCGTGCAGCGCGCTGCGTGTGGGCAGCGGATTTTCGATGCCGAGCTTGTTGCCCAGGTAGCTGCCGGACAGGTAATAGTTGAAGGCGCCCTGGCTGCCGAAGAATTCGGCGCTCGGCTGCACGTAGCTGCTGCTGCCGACCAGCACGCCAACGCGCCCGCCCGGCTTGACGCCCTCCTTGGTCTGGATGTCGACGATACCTGCCGTACGCAAGCCGTATTGCGCCGGCAAGGCACCGGTGACGAAGTCGATCTGGTCGACCAGGCGGGTGTCGATCGACTGGCCGAAGCCGGTGATGCTCTCGGGTAGCTGCACGCCGTTGATGCGGTACTGCACGTTGGCGTGGTCGTCGCGCACGTGGATCGAGCCGGACGCTTTCGAGTCCTGGGCCACGCCGGGCAGGCGCAGCAGCACTTCGTTGAAGGGCGTTCCCTCGCCTTGGCCGAGGTTGTCGACCATGTGCTTGTCGATCGTGTAGACGGTGGTGCCGACCTTGGGCGACAGTTCCACGCGCTCGTTGCGCATGCGGGCGGCGGTCACTTCGACGCGCTGCATTTCGCCGGCCGGCACGGCCGCCAGATCGGGTGCATCGGGCGCGTCGGCGGCGAAAGAAAGCGACGCCGGCGTGGCGGCGAACAGGGTGGACAGGACAAGCGCGAGCTTGCCCAGCTTAGGTGGCTGATGCATGGTGGACCTCTGAAGAATTAACGACGAGCGCAGCCGAACGCGATGCGGCTGACAGCCCGAATAAATGGGATAGACGTTAAAGAACTACACAGAGGCGCGCGGCGGGCCGCGGCTGGGGGGCAAGAGCTGGACGGTGGAGTAGGAGGCCACGTGCAGCGTGGCGGCGACTACGTGATAAGGCTGCAGTTGAACATCGTGAACCAGTGCCGGCGGCACCGGCACATCGGCCAGCTTGTCGGCGACGACGGCGCAGACCGCGCAATCCTGCAAGGCTGCGGCGTTCTTGTGGATGTGCGAGGTTGAAGTCGAGACGACCAGCAGGAAGCTCAGCGCCGCCAACAAACTCACGGTCCAACGCCAAATGCCGCGCGCGTGCGCGGCATTTGACGAGGCTGACCGTGGAAATAATGACATCCTTCTACCTGCGAATTCCAATTTTCCAAATCATAACAAGAAAAACACAGGCTTGTCCACGGCGGCGGGCGTGGTCCCTATCCAGACCATGAACACGCGCCGCAGTGGATAAGGCGTGGCCTGTGCCCACGCCCTTTTCGGCTCCGGTCAGACGGGTTTGTCGCTCTTGCGCAATGACTCGCCAGACAGATTTAACGAGTGGGCCTGATGGACCAGGCGGTCAAGGATGGCGTCGGCAAGGGGGGGGGGCGCCGATCGACTCATGCCACGTCTCTTGTGGAAGCTGACTCGCAATGATGGTCGAACCGGCCTGATGGCGCTCGTCGAAGATCTTCAGCAGATCGCGCCGGCCTTCGTCGGTGAGCTTGGGCAGCGCCCATTCGTCGATGACCAGCACCTCTGTCTTCGCCAATTTTGCCAGGGTCTTGTCGTAGCCGTCGCCGCGTCCGAGGGCCAGGTCGGCGAGCAGGCGCGACAGGCGTACATGCAGGGCGCTATGCCCGTGGCGGCAGGCCTGGTTGGCCAGCGCGCAGGCAAGGAAGGTCTTGCCGACACCAGTAAGTGATTCATAAAATGTGAGTTATCCCTAAAACACATTCACTACGCGCACACACTTTGCCCAGCATGAACTACCCCAGAGCAGCTCCGTTTTGCATCCATTCCCGCCCATAGCGTCCGCGCAGATTTCGCTGGTGGCGGCTTGTCGTCCGATCTCGGCCCGATTCTTCTGCGCGGTATCGACCTCCAGATTGGCCTGACGGCACGCATCGCTGCAGCCTTGCCTGACCGCCGTCATCAGAGTTACGTGAACCATTCGTACCAGGATGTGGTGCCGAACGCGGTGCGCCTGTTCGATGAATTTCCCTACAAGGCGCGGTCATGGGCGAGGGCCTGGCGCTGGTGGAGCGCGCAGCACGCCGGCGCCGTCTCGATGGCGAACGGCTTCGTCGGCTCGGTCGAATTCAACAACCACTACGGCGCGCTCGACAACGCTGCAGCATACCGCCGACGCGGCTTCGCTGCAAAGCTGGACCGCCTACCCCAGCACGCACACCCGCGCCGAGTTGGTGGTCGGCTTCGTCGGCAGTGCCGAGGCGGTGACGGCGCAGTTCGGCACCCAAGGCCTGTGGCTGGCGTAGCGGCGTGCAGCGCTTGCCGTCGCCGCGGACATGATCGAATGCGTTGCCGCTTGAACCGTTTGGCTGCGCAGCCCAAAATCGCGCTGTCTGCGCATTTTCCGGCCGCAATCAGCCGGTCGGCGGCTGGCCGGTGTTGACCGCCAATTGCGCGTCGAAAGCGCGCTGGTAGGCCGGCCGCGCTTCGCCGCGCGCGACGTAGTCGGCCAGGTTCGGATAGTCGTTCAATATGCCCGATGATCTCAGCCTGAGCAGCACCGACACCATCATCAGGTCGCCCGCGCTGAACGTACCGTCGAGCCAGTCGGCATCGCCCAAGCGACTCGCAAGCGGGGACAGCCGGGCGCGCACGCGATCTTGCACCAGCGGCAGGCGCGCTGCATACCAGGGCTGGTCGTGCTCCTGTATCCTGGCGGTGCTGAGGTCAAGGATGGGTGGTTCTACCGTGTTGAGCGCGGCGAATAGCCAGGTGATCGCGCGCGCCCGGGCATTGGCGTCGGCCGGCAGCAGTCCCGCGTGGCGCTCGGCGATGTGGAACACGATCGACCCTGTTTCGAACAAGACGAGATCGCCTTCCTCATAGGTCGGAATCTGGCCGAAAGGATGAAGCGCCCGATGCGCCGGTTCCTTCATCGCAGCAAATGATACAAGGCGAACCTCGTAGGGCTGGCCCGCTTCTTCCAGCGCCCAGCGAACGCGCGTATCGCGCGCCAGCCCCTTGCCGCCATCGGGTGATCGTTCAAAGGCGGTGATCGTGATGGTCATGGTGCGGCTCCTCCCTGGCGAAAATCGTGGGTGAAAGACATGCTTGCAGGTGAACGGTTAACCTTAGCATACCGGCTGCCTCGGGCTAGCGCGCCAGGGATTTGAATGCGAACATACCGACGTCGGCCATCCGCTGGTTCGCCGAGCTTGCTCAGGGATATTTTCGCGCGCAGCGCGCTTGGCATTCCTTGAGGAGCCACAACCTTGCCGTGCCAACGTGGAGAATTTTTTGCACGCTTTTGGAAGCGCGCCGCGTTTGAGATTTCGCAAGACCGCGTGTCCCG
>JARXKM010000028.1:10751-20032 GCA_030272785.1 Pseudomonadota bacterium | reverse complement strand
TTGCACGCTTTTGGAAGCGCGCCGCGTTTGAGATTTCGCAAGACCGCGTGTCCCGGCTTGCCAAACGATGGTTCAATTCACTGGGAGGATGTGCAATGAATATCGATGAACTCCAGTTGGTGGCGCGCTCCCTCGTGGCGGGACAAAAGGGCATCCTGGCGGCCGACGAAAGCGCGCCGACCATCAAGCAGCGCTTCGACGCGGTCAGGGTCGACTCCACCGAGGAAAGCCGGCGGCGCTACCGCGAGCTGCTGTTCACGACGCAGGGCATCGAGGCGTCGATCGGCGGCGTCATCCTGCAAGACGAAACGCTGCGCCAGGCGAGCGCCGACGGCACGCCGTTCGCCACCTTGCTGGCGCAGCGCGGCATCCACCCCGGCATCAAGGTGGACGAGGGGGCCAAGGCGCTGGCGCTATTTCCCGGCAACAAGGTCACCGCGGGCCTGGACGGGCTGCGCGAACGGCTGGCGGACTACAAACAGCTGGGCGCGCGGTTCGCCAAGTGGCGCGCGGTGATCGACATCGACGAGCGCGCCATTCCCCACCGCTACGCCATCGCTGCCAATGCCCATGCGCTGGCGCGCTACGCCGCGCTGTGCCAGGAGGCCGACATCGTGCCCATCGTCGAGCCGGAAGTGCTGATGGATGGCGCGCATGGCATCGCGCGCTGCGAAGCGGTGACGTCGCAGGTGCTCGAAGCGGTGTTTGCCGAACTGGACGCCCATCGGGTGCTGTTCGAGGGCATGCTGCTCAAGCCGAACATGGTCATCGCCGGCATGCAATGTGCGCAGCAGGCGAGCGTGAGGGAAGTTGCCGAAGCGACGCTACGGTGCCTGCAACGCTATGTGCCGGCGGCGGTGCCGGGCATCGTGTTCCTGTCCGGCGGCCAGAGCGCGGCAGACGCCACCGATCACCTGAACGAGATGAACACGATGGGGCCGCACCCGTGGCAAGTCAGTTTTTCGTATGGACGCGCGCTGCAAGCGCCCGTGCTGGCTGCCTGGCAGGGGCAGGAGAACAACGCGGCCGCGGCGCAGCGGGCGTTTGCCAGGCGCTGCCGGCTGAATGGCCTGGCGCGCGCCGGCAAGTACGCGCGCACGCTCGAGTCGCTGGCCTGACGCAGCGTGCATCGATCGGCCCGCTAGCGTTCAATCCTGCGCGCGTCGACAAGCACGCATGGTGTCGGCGCTGCTGCCCGGTCCAAGCTGGCCAGCATGGACGATTCAGTCCGCCGGCCCCGCGTACCAGCGCCCGTTGGACAACATGATCTCATGATGGCCGCGGCCGGACGGGATCATCGGGAAGCAGTTCTCGGTCTGCGCGACGACGACGTCGAGCAGGAACGGTCCGGCCGACGCCATGCATTGTTCGAGCGCGCCATCGAGGTCTTCAGCACGCTCGACCCTGCGCGCCTGCCATCCAAATGCCCGCGCCAGCGCGACGAAATCCGGCAGCGCCTCGGTGTAGCTGTGGCTGTAGCGCGCGCCGTGGTGAAGTTCCTGCCACTGCCGCACCATGCCCATGCAGCCGTTGTTGGACAAGATGACCTTGACCGGACAGCGGTGCTGCACGGCGGTGGAGAATTCCTGGATATTCATCCGGATCGAGGCGTCGCCGCTGACGCAGACGACCAGCGTGTCCGGGTGCGCGATCTGGGCGCCGATGGCGGCGGGCAGGCCGTATCCCATGGTGCCGGCGCCGCCCGACGTCAGCCAGCGCCGCGGTGCGTCGAACGGCAGGTATTGTGCGGCCCACATCTGGTGCTGTCCCACATCGGTCGACACGATGGCGTCCGTTCCCGCAAGCCGGGCGGCGAGGCGCTGCATCAACTGCTGCGGGACGATGGCGGGCGCCTTGCTGGTGAAACCGAGCGAGTCCTGCTGACGCCACACGGCGATCCGTTGCCACCACGCGGACGTGGCGTCGGGGTCCGGCGCCAGCGCGGCGAGTCGCTGTTGCAGCGCCTTCAGCACGGCGTGGCAATCGCCGGCCAGCCCGATCTCGGTGGGCACGACCTTGCCGATCGACGCCGGATCGATATCGATGTGGATGATGCGCGCGTGCGGACAGAAATCGATCAGCTTGCCGGTGACCCGGTCGTCGAAGCGCGCGCCCACGCACACCACCAGGTCGGCCTCGTGCATGGACAGGTTGGCTTCGAGCGTGCCGTGCATGCCCAACATGCCCAGCCACAGGGGACTCGATGCGGGGAAGGCGCCCAGCGCCATCAGGGTGAGGGTGCAGGGCGCATTTTTCGCCACCACCAGCTCGGCAAATGTCGCACAGGCGGCGACGCCGGAATTGATCAGGCCGCCTCCGCCATAGAAGATCGGACGGTGCGATTGCGCGATCAGCGCAGCGGCCGCGTCGAGCAGGCCATCGGCAGGCGGGGCCGAGGCGGGCAGGGACGGCAGTGCCGCGCCTTCGCAGTCGGGCAGTGCCGCAACGCGCTGCGCCTGCAGATCTTTTGGCACATCCACCAATACCGGACCCGGCCTGCCGCCGATTGCCTGGGCGACGGCGTGGCGCACGATCGACGCCATCTCGCCGCAATGGCGCACCTGCACGTTCCACTTGGTGACGGTGCGGGAAATGCCCAGCGCATCGCATTCCTGAAACGCATTGGTGCCGATCGCGGTCGTGGCGACCTGGCCGCTGATGCACAGGATGGGAATCGAATCGCTGAGGGCGTCGAGCAGGCCGGAGGTGGTATTCGCCATGCCCGGTCCGGAAGTGACGAACACGACGCCGAGGCGACCGGTCGAGCGCGCATATCCCTGTGCGGCGTGCACCGCGGCCTGCTCGTGGCGCACCAGCACATGCCGCAGACGCGGCTCCAGATGCAGCGCATCGTAGAGCGGCAGCACGGCGCCGCCGGGATAGCCGAACACGGTATCGACACCGCACTCGACGAGGGTGCGTACCAGCACTTGCGCGCCGGTCGGAAGGGCAGACGAATCGACGTTGAATGAATTTTCCATGCTTAAAGTTTATCCACGTATCGCGTGAAAGTGCTTCATAATTTCAGCAAGAATTCATTAATTTCGGAAAGAACTATCGAGATGGAAGCAAAAAGCGGAAAAAAATTCGACGAACATGATCGGGCGATATTGCGCATCCTGCTGGCCGACTCGCGCACCACGCTGCAGGAGATCGGGCGCTCGGTCGGGCTGTCCACCACCTCGTGCTGGAACCGCATCAAGCGCATGGAGGACGCCGGCGCCATCCAGGGCTATACCGTCGAGGTGGACCTGGCGCAAATCGGATATCAGGACACGGTAATTGTCCAGGTCACGCTGGAAAGTCATAGCGAGGAGACACTGTACGAGTTCGGCAGGGCGCTCGAATCGATACCGGAAGTGCTGGAGGCGCTGCTCATTTCCGGCGACTACGACTACTTCATCCGCATCGCGGTGCAGGATACGCGCGACTACGAACGCCTGTTGCGGGAACGGCTCTACAAGATCCCGGGTATACGGCACAGCAAGTCGAGCTTCGTGTTGCGCACGCTGAAGAAAGCCGCTACGCCGCTGACAAATTGAGTGTGCGGCACGCCGGCGGCCGCGTGCGCGCGCTGCCACCGCCACTTCCGCCCGCATCGGCCTGTCCGCCGGGCCGCGGCCGCTGCTGTGCACGCTCAGGTTGACAGAGGCGCTGTCAATGTCGCATCCTTGCACATGGAATAGCATTCGACTGGCCGCCGGTTGCGGCGGCTCGTCAACCCGCAGCGGAGCGCCCAGTGACAGCGACGGCACAGACAGCAGAGACGGCGGACGGCGGCGACATCCTCATCGTCGACGACAACCCCAACAACCTTGCGGTATTGCGCGCGCTGCTGGGAGCGGCTGGCTACAAGGTGCGCCCGGCGCTGTCCGGCGCCATTGCGCTGCGCGCCGTCGCCGCCAGTCTGCCCGACCTGATCCTGCTCGACGTGCGCATGCCCGGCATCGACGGCTATGAAACCTGCCGGCGTCTCAAGGCGGACCCGCGCAGCCGCGACATCCCGGTGATCTTCATCAGCGCGCTGCAGGACACCCAGGACAAGCTGAGCGGCTTCGCGATCGGTGGCGTCGACTATGTGGCCAAACCGTTCCAGGGCGAGGAAGTGCTGGCGCGGGTGCGCACCCACGTCGCGCTGCGCCGCATCCAGTGCCAGCTCGAATCGATGGTGGCGGCGCGCACGTGCGAGCTGAGCAACAGCGAGGCGCGCTACCGGGTCATGTTCGAAGGCAGCCCGATCGCCATCCTGGTGTACGACACCGATACTCTGGAAATCCTCGCCGTGAACGCGGCATTTACCCGCATTCTCGGCTACACCGCGGCGCAGGCGCTCGGCCAGCCGCTCGACTTCACGATCGCCCCGATCCAGCGCGCCACCTTGCGCGCATTGGCGCACACGCTCACCGAGCATTCGGAGGAGGCCGCCTACACCGGCCGGCTCGGCTTCCTGCACCGCGACGGCGCCAGCCTCGACATCGAAGGGGTGCTGCAGCGCATCGGCTATCCGGGGCACAAGGCGCAGATCCTGATGCTGCAGGACGTTACCGCGCGCCGCCACGCCGAGGACCTGCTGCAGCTGGCGGCCAAGGAACACCAGCGCCAGCTGGAAAAGTCGGCCTACTACGATGCCTTGACGGGCCTGCCGAACCGCGCCCAGCTGACCGAGCGCATGCGCCAGGGCATCGACCAGGCCAATCGCACCGGCTGCGCGATGGCGGTGTGCTTTCTCGACATCGACGCCTTCGGCACGCTCAACGACTCGCACGGCAGGGACGGCGGCGACCGCCTGCTGATCGGCGTGGCCGAGCGCCTGCGCGCCTCGCTGCGCGGCGGCGACACGCTGGCGCGCATCGGCGGCGACGAATTCGTCCTGCTGCTGACCGGCCTCAAACGCGACGATGAACTCGACCCGCTGGTGCAGAAGGCGCAGGCGCACCTGGCCGAGCCGTTCGTCGCGCGCGGCCTGAGCGGCCTGACGGTGATGCTGTCGGCCAGCGTCGGCATCACCGTCTACCCGCAAGACAATGCTGATCCGGACACCTTGCTGCGCCACGCCGACCAGGCCATGATCATCGCCAAGCAGCGCGGACGCGGCCAGTGCACCCGCTTCGACCGCGAAAGCAACCTGCGCATCACCGCCCACCAGGAGGCGGTGGCGCGCATGCGCGCCGCGCTGGCGCGGCGCGAATTCGTGCTGTACTACCAGCCCAAGGTCGACATGCGCGCCGGCAGCGTGATCGGCGCCGAGGCGCTGATCCGCTGGCGCCACCCGGAGCGCGGACTGCTGCCGCCGGGCGCCTTCCTGCCCGAAATCGTCGGCGACGAGCTGCTCGTCGAACTGGGCGACTGGGTCATCGGCGAGGCGCTGCAGCAGATGGCGCACTGGCGCGCCGAAGGGCTCGAGCTGGGCGTGAGCGTCAACGTCGCCGCCCAGCAGCTGGCGCACCCCGAGTTCATCGAGCGCCTGCGCGTGCAGCTGTCGCGCTTTCCCGGCATGGCCGCCGGCCGCTTCGAACTCGAAGTGCTGGAGACGTCCGGGCTCGAAAACATCGACCTCGTCGAGCACATCATCGGCGCCTGCCGCAGCCTCGGGCTGGCGTTCGCCATCGACGATTTCGGCACCGGCTATTCGTCGCTCACCTATCTGCGCCGGCTCTCGGCCGACACCCTCAAGATCGACCAGTCGTTCGTCGGCGACATGCTCGACGATCCGGGCGACCTGGCCATCGTCACCGGCGTGATCGCGCTGGCGGCGGCGTTCCGCCGCGCGGTGGTCGCCGAAGGGGTGGCGACGGTGGCGCACGGCGAGGCGTTGCTGGCGCTCGGCTGCGCCCGCGCGCAGGGCTACGGCATCGCCCGGCCGATGCCGGCGCGCGACGTGCCCGGCTGGGTGGCGCACTGGCCGGATCCGGCCTGGCAGGCGCTGGCCGGCCGGCCGCCGGCGCCGTGATCGCGCTGCTGGCCTGGCTGGAACGGCAGTTCGACGCCATCCCGCTGGCGCTGCTGCAAGGCTGGGGCAAGGCCGCCTACGCCGTCGGCCTGCTGCTGATGGCGTGCGCCTACGGCCGCTTCACCTTTCGCGCCGGCGGGCGCTGGGTGGTGGCGCGCGAGCGCCAGAGCTGGGACGTCAAGGCACTGGTGGGCGTGGTGCTCACCTTCGTCCTCATCGTCGTCACCGGCTACCTCGGCGCGTTCGTCGTGCTGGTGCCGGGCGCGCAGACGTTCGAGTCGCTCAAGGACCTGTCGGTGCTGGTGTGCGTGTTGCTGTTCGGCTTTCCGGCGCTGGTGGTGGTGCCGATCGCGTATGCGCTGTCCGACCTGATCGAGGGCGTGCCGCCGGCCTTCCTGCTCGACTGGCTGCTCGGCTATTTCATCAATCCGGCCTGTTTCTGGCTCGCCTACCAGTGCATCGGCAAGGATCCCGACTTCCGCAAGGCGCGCACCTGGCGCTGGTACGGCCTGTTCGTGCTCGTCTTCATGGCCATCGAGCCGGCCTTGTGGGGCCATATCTGCACCGGCAAATTCACCGCCGAGGTGGCGTTTCGCTACATCACGCCGGCGCTCATCTTCACCACCGCCATCACCTGGCTGATCGCCCCGCTGGCGATGCTCGGTCTGCTGCCGCTGGCGCGCCGGGGCGGCCTGTTCTGGGCCGAGATCCCCGGCCACGTCCGGGAGCGCGTGCTGGCGCGCGGCGAGTGGCGCTGGGTGTGCGCGCTGGGCCGGCCCGGCCAGGGCGCGCCGGCCGCCGGGCGCGGCCTGCCGATCCAGATCATCATCGTCACCTTCTTCGTGGTGCTGGTGCTGCTGATGGTCGGCACCACCGCCTATTTCGCGGGGCGCAGCGCCGCCAACGACGCCGTCAAGCTGAGCGGCCGGCTGCAGCAGGAAATCGCCGAAAACATCAACCTGCGTCTCGACGACTACCTCGACACGGCGGTGCCGGCCGATCCGGCCAGGCTGGCCGGCGCCATCGGCCAGTTGCTGCAAGGTCTGCCGATCGCCCGCCATGGCCGTGCCATCGTCGTCGACCGCGCCGGGCATGCGCTGGCCTCGTCGGCCGGCGTGCCCGGCGGCGCCGACGCGGTGGTGCGCGGCGCGCTCGCCAGCCTCGCCGCGCTACCGCTGCGCGCCGCACCCGGCGCCGCCGGCGCGCGGCGCGCCTTCAGCTTCGACGTGATCACCGTCAGGCCGCTCTCGCGCGTGACCTGGCTGGCGCAGGCGACGGCCTACGCCGACCGCCGCGGCGGCCACGCCGACTGGACCGTCGTGACGGCGCTGCCGGAATCGTATTACCTCGAAGGCGTCCACTCCGGCCATACCCTGACGGCGATGGTGTCGGCCGGCGCCTTCGTGCTCGCGCTGCTGGTGGCCGCGCTGCTGGCGGCGCGCGTGACGGCGCCGATCGGCCGGCTGGCGCGCGCCACTGAGGCGCTGGCGCGCGGCGACCTGTCGCAGCGCGTCGCCGGCAGCCAGATGGAGGAGCTCGACGCGCTGGCGCAATCGTTCAACCACATGGCCGAGCAGCTGAACCAGTACGTCGAGCGCCTGCAGCTGGCCACCAGCGCGGCCGACCTCGGCATCTGGGACTGGAACGTCGTCACCGGTGAACTGGTGTGGGACGCCGGCATGTACCGCCAGTACGGCATCGGCGCGGCGCAGTTCGACGGCAGCGTGCGCGCGTGGGAGCAGGCGGTCGCCGCCGAGGACCTGGCGCGCGTGCAGGCCGACGTCGCCGCGGCGCTGCGCGGGGAGCGCAATTTCGCCTGCGAGTTCGGCGTCGTCTGGCCGGACGGCACGCGCCGCTGTGTGCGCGGGCTGGCGCGCGTGCTGCGCGACATCGCCGGGCGGCCGCTGCGCATGGTCGGCGTCAATTTCGACATCACCGAGCGCCGCCTGGCCGAGCAGGAGCTGATGCTCCATCGCGCCCACCTGGAAACCATCGTTGCCGAGCGCACCGCCGACCTGTCGGTGGCGGTGGCGCAGGCGCAGGCGGCCAACCGCGCCAAGAGTGTGTTCCTGGCCAACATGAGCCACGAGCTGCGCACCCCGCTCAATGCCATCCTCGGCTTCGCCCAGCTGCTGCGCAACGACAGCGGCCTGACCGGCGAGAGCCGCAAGAACGTGGTGACGATCAACCGCGCCGGCGAGCATCTGCTGGCCCTGATCAACGACGTGCTGGAGATTTCGCGCATCGAAGCGGGGCGCAGAGAACTGCGGGTCGGCCCGTTCGACCTGCAGGCCATGCTCGACGAGCTCGATGACCTGATGCGCCAGCGCGCCAGGGACAAGGCGCTGGCGTTCGAGCTCGAATGCGCCGACGGGCTGCCGCCGTTCGTGCTCGGCGATGCCCACCGGCTGCGGCAAATCCTCATCAACCTGCTGGGCAACGCGGTCAAGTACACCGAGCGTGGCGGCGTGCGTTTGCAGGTCAGCGCCGCCGACGGCCATCTCCGCTTTGCCGTCGCCGACAGCGGTCCCGGCATCGCCGGCGCCGACCTGCAGCACATCTTCCAGCCGTTCTACCAGACCGACAGCGGCGCGGCCAAGGGCGAGGGCAGCGGGCTGGGGCTGGCGATCAGCCAGGAATACGCCAGGCTGATGGGGGCCGACCTGCGCGTCGACAGCGAACCGGGGCGCGGCAGCGTGTTCACGCTCGACGTCGCGCTGCCGGCGGTGGCGACGCCGGAGCCCGGTGCTGCTGCGTCGCACGGCGCGGTCGTCGCGCTGGCGCCGGGCACGCCGCCGCTGCGCATCCTGGTGGTCGACGACATGGCCGACAACCGCGACCTGGTGGCGCAGATGCTGGCGCTCGACGGCATCGCCGTGCGCACCGCCGACGACGGCCGCCAGGTCGTCGATGCCTTCGTCAGCTGGCAGCCGCAGCTGATCTGGATGGACATGCGCATGCCGCTGATGGACGGCTACCAGGCCACCCGCAGCATCCGCGCGCTGGCCGGCGGGCAGCAGGTCAGGATCGTCGCGCTGACCGCCAGCGCGTTCGACGAGGACCGCGCCGCGGTGCTGGCGGCGGGCTGCGACGACATGGTCAGGAAGCCGGTGACGCAGGCGCGCCTGTTCGAGGTGATGGGCCAGCTGCTCGGGGTGCGCTTTCGCTACGCCGAGCAGGCCACCGACCGCCGTGCCGCGGCGCTGCCGGACGAACCGGACCTGGCCGGCCTGCCGGCGCAGCTGAACGACGCATTGCGCCTTGCCGCCGAAAAGCTCGACCTGGAGGCGCTGCGCCCGCTGCTGGCGGCCGCGCAAGTGCATGACGCGGC
>JARXKM010000028.1:0-10651 GCA_030272785.1 Pseudomonadota bacterium | reverse complement strand
GTGTATCCGACGACTTTTACCCCGAGCGGAACTTATGCGGCCGCTTTGTGGTCTGACCTAGGTCAGACCTGCTCTCGCTATGCCAGCCTTCGTGGGCGACGAGCCAGGTAGCGCCGGAAGGCGTCGTCCACCACTTCCCGCAGTTCGGCGTGATCGGCCGATTTTTCGATGAACTTGTACACCGCGCCCATATTGATCGCCTGGCGTGTGACTTGGGCGTCGTCGTAGGCGCTGAGCATGATGCGCACCGTGTCCGGATACATGTGTCTGACCCGGCTGACGAATTCGATGCCCGTCATGGCCGGCATGCGCTGGTCGCACAGCAGCACCGCCGTCTCGTGGCAGGCCAGCAGTTCGAAGGCGCGCAGCGGGTCGGCGGTGGCGTACACGGTATAGCCTTCGCCGCCGAGCACCAGTTGCAGGTAGTCGAGGATCAGGGCGTCGTCGTCGAGCACCAGGATGGCCGGCGCGTCGCCGGGCCGGCCGGTCAGCGCGGCGGGCAGGCGCCGGCCCTCGTGCAGCAGCTGTTCGAGTTGCGCTACCGGCAGCGGCTTGCTGAAGAAGTAGCCCTGCACGATGTCGCAGTCGCGGCTCGCCAGCAGCGCCAGTTGGCCTTCGGTCTCGACGCCTTCGGCCACCACCTCGATGTTGAGCGTGTGCGACATGGCGATGATGGCGTCGGCGATCGCCAGGCTGCTCGGGTCGGTCGTGATGTCGCGCACGAACGAGATGTCGAGCTTGAGGCGGTCGATCGGGAAGCGCCGCAGATAGCTCATGTTCGAGTAGCCGGTGCCGAAGTCGTCGATCGACAGCATCACGCCGATCCGCTTCATGCGCTGCATCATCGGCACGCTTTGCTCGGGATCGGCCATCGAGATGCTTTCGGTCAGTTCGAGTTCGAGCAGGTGGGCCGGCAGGCCGCTATGCTCGAGCGCGCGCCGCACCACCGCTTCGAGGTCCGGGTGCGCGCACTGTTTGGCCGAGACGTTCACCGCGACCGGAATGGCCGCCAGTCCGCGCTCCTGCCAGTGGCGGTTCTGGGCGCACGCGCGCATCAGCACCCATTCGCCGATCGGAATAATCAGGCCGGTTTCCTCGGCAAACGCGATGAAGTGGGCCGGCCCGACCAGTCCCTGTTCCGGATGGCGCCAGCGCAGCAGTGCTTCGACGCCGATCACCTTGCCGCTGCGCAGGCTCACCTGCGGCTGGTAGTGCAGCTCGAACTCGTCGCGTTCGAGCGCCAGGCGCAGGCTGGCGGCCAGCTCGAGCTGCTGGTTGGCGCGCCGCTGCAGCTGCGCGGTGAAGAACTGGTAGCCGTTCTTGCCCAGTTCCTTGGCGCGGTACATGGCGGTATCGGCATGCTTGAGCAGCGTATCGGCGTCGGCGCCGTCCTGCGGGAACAGCGCCACGCCGATGCTGCAGCTGACCACGACGTCGCTGCCGGCCAGCGGCACCGGTGCGCCGATGGCCTCGACCAGCTTGCCGATCTGCTGGGCGATGAAGGTTTCGGCGCATGCCTGGCCGGCGTTGTTCTGGTTCGGCAGCAGGATCACGAACTCATCGCCGCCGAGCCGCGCCACCGTGTCGCTGGCGCGCACGCAGCCGGTCAGGCGGCGGGCGATGGTTTGCAGCAGCAGGTCGCCGCATTCGTGACCGAGGCTGTCGTTGACCCCCTTGAAGCCGTCCAGGTCGATGAAGGCGATCACGATGCACTCGCGGCGGCGCCTGGCGTCGGCCACGGCCTGGGTCAGCCGGTCCATCAGCATGGCGCGATTGGCCAGGGCGGTGAGCGGGTCGATCTGCGCCAGCCGCGACAGCCGCTCTTCCGACGTCAGCAGGGCCGCGCTCAAGGTGTTGAATACCTTCGCCAGGTCGCCGATTTCATCGTTCGAACTGGCGTCGACGGTGACGTCGCGGCGGCCCTGCGCCAGCTGCAGCGCGGCCGCGCTCAGGTGCGCCAGCGGCACCGACACGCGGCGCGCGATGAAGGCGGCGCAGCCGAGCGCGAGCAGCAGGCCGATCAGCGCCGCCGCCGCCACGCTGCGCAGCGACTTTTCGCCGCGCGAGACGAGCGCGTCGTACAGCGGCGTGTATTCGTAGACCAGCGCGGCGGTGATGTGCTGCCGCTTGTCGTAGATGGGCACCACCACCTCGCGGATTGCCGCAAGCTGCGCGCGCGCCGGTTCGGTGACCAGGCGCGCCAGGCCATCATCCAGCGTGCGGGCGATGGCGTCGCCGCGCATGCCGGGCGCGAGTCGCTTGCCGATGTCCTCGGGCGCCACGTCCGCCAGGATGACCAGGTCGCGGCCGATAATGGACAGGTCGCGCTGCTGGCGCACGCCGATGAAGTCGGTGATGCGCTGGAACTGCGCGGCGCGCTCGGCGCCGGCGTCGGCAATCTGGTAGGCGGCCATGTTGGCGAAGGTGGCGGCCAGGGTGCGCGCCTCCGACTCGACCGATATGCGGGCCACGTCGAGCAGCCGGTCCACCGCGACAGCGCCCACCGTGCCGACGATCACGAACACCGCCAGTACCACGGCGGCGAGCTTACTCGAAATGCGCATTGCGACCCTCTGGTTGCCCCTGTAACGCCTATCTTAGCGGAACGACGCGCGGGCCGGCGCGTGCATTGTTGCCGGTGCCGGTGCCTAGGCTCGGCCGACCAGGTGGCCGTGCAGCAGTTCGCGCTCGGCGCCCGGATCGGCCAGGTAGGCGATCTTGCCGGCGACGATGGTGGCCACCGGCAGGCCGTCGCGAAACAGGATGCGGTTGCCGGCCAGTGCCGGCACCTTGTCGCCCGGCAGCAGCGTGCCGCACAGGTTCAGCGGATCGACGCCGGCGATGCACACCAGCGCGCCGTCCGGGCCGCGCCGGCGTACCTCGCGCAGCAGCGGGATCGCTTCGGGCAGCGCGAACTGCTCGCCCGAGAAGCCGCCGACGAAGCGGCCGCCGCGGATCTCGCCGCGCGCTTCCAGGCGGTGATAGACGGGCAGCAGTTCGCGCCACGATGGCAGCCAGGCGGCTTCGCGTTCTAGCAGGCGCCAGAACATCACCCCGTAGCGGCGCAGCAGGGTCATGGCGACGTGTTCCAGCGTTGCGGGCTCGATGCGCGCCTTGCGCGGCGGCGTCGCCGGGCTGGCATCGGCGGCATCGGCGCCGGCGTCGCGCCGCACCAGCGCCCAGCGGCCGGCTTCCTCCATGCCCGGGCCGGCCGCGCGGCGGCGGCGCTTGTCGTTGCTGGCGCGCTTGCTGGCAGGCTGCAGCATGGCGCGCATGCCGGCGAAGCTGTCGGCGTTCACCAGTCCGGTCGAGACCAGCTCGCCGAGCGCGTTTTCCAGCTCCACCGGCAGCATGCGGGCGGCGGCCGGCAGCTCGTCGCGCAGTTGGTCGAAGAACATCGCGCCGTCGCGCCGCAGCGCCGCGAGCACGGCGGCGCCGCGCGGCGAGACTTCGGCCGGTGCGGCGGGGCCCGGCAAGGCGTGCCACAGGCCGGCCTGGCGGCGCGGCAGCAGCACGATCGGCGTGCCGCGTACCGGTCCGCCGGCCGCCGAGCGCGGCGCGCCGATGCGGCTCCAGACCACCTTGCCCGAGCGGCACAACTGGTCGAGCCACAGGATCGAATAGTCGCGCAGGCGCAGCGCCAGCAGGTCGCTTTCCCAGCCGCCGGCTGCCGCCTCGTAGCCTTCCAGCTGCGCCAGCACCTGCGCCAGCGCGTCCTCGCCCTGCAGCCGGGTGTCGGGCGAGAGGTGCTGCCAGTCGAACAGGAAGCGCATGAAATCCTGCCGTTCGACCGGTTCGATTTCACGCCGCAGCCGCTTGATGGTGTAGCGGTGGATGCGCGCCAGCAGGTGGCGTTCGCACCATTCCTCGGCGGTGGCGCCCGGCGTGAAGCGGCCGCGCATGACGTAGCCTTCGCTCTCGAGCCGGGTCAGCGCGATGGTGGCGCAGCTATCGGTCAACGCCAGCGCCGCGGCGATGCCGGCGAGCGGCTGCGGGCCGAAGCCGGACAGGCGCGCGCGCACGATTTCGACCAGCGCGCTGTCGCGCGTCCAGGGCACGTCGCCGTCGTGGCGGTGGCTGGCGGGAATCGCCAGCGGCGGCGTGGCCAGCGCGTCCGGGTAGGCCGCCTGCAGGCAGTCGAGCCGTTCGAGCGCCACCCAGAAATCGGCGCCGTGCGCATCGCGCAGGCGGGTTGCGCGCCCGCTCTCGGCGAGCGCCTCGAGCCAGGCCGGCCAGCCGTCCTGGCGCAGCGCCTCGGCGCGCGTGATGCAGGCCAGCCCGACCAGCGCCTCCTGCACCTCGTCGCTGTTGCGCGCCGACGGCCAGGCTTCCTCGGCGACACTGGCGATGGCGCCGGCGTCGAGCGCGCCGAGGTCGTCGGCCGAGGCGGGATCGGTCCAGCGCCGGCTCATCACCGCCTGCGTGCGGCGCTCCTCCAGCGGCGCGTCGTCGAGGAAGGCGTAGGGGCGGGCGTTGAGGATTTCCATCGCCAGCGGGGAGGGCGCCGGCAGGTCGCGCGCGACCAGGCGCAGTTCGCCCGCCTCAATGCGCCGCAGCAGCGCAAGCCAGCCCTCGCTGTCCATCGCCTCGTGCAGGCAGTCGTCAAGAGTCTGATCGACCAGCGGATGGCTGGGCAGCTCGCGTTCGCCGACGACGTTTTCCAGGCAGGCCGCCTGGTCGGGGAAGACGGCGGCCAGCAGGTCGTCGCTCTTCATGCGCTGCAACTGCGGCGCCACCTTGCGCCCGCCGGCAAAGCGCGGCAGGGCCAGCGCGGTGGTGGCGTTCCAGCGCCAGCGCACGTTGAACAGCGGCGCGTCGAGCAGCGCCTGCACCAGGATCTGCTCGGCGCTGGCCGCGCGCAGGTAGCGCCACACCTCGTCGAGCGGGAAGCTGTGGCTGGTCGCCAGCGACAGGATAATTGCGTCCTCGGTGGCGGCGGCCTGCAGTTCGAAGTTGAAGGTGCGGCAAAAGCGCTTGCGCAGCGCCAGGCCCCAGGCGCGGTTGATGCGGCTGCCGAACGGCGCGTGCAGCACCAGCTGCATGCCGCCGGACTCGTCGAAAAAGCGCTCCATCACCAGCGTGTGCTGGGTCGGCAGGGCGCCCAGCGCGGCGCGCGCGCGGGCCAGGTAGTCGACGATCTGGCGCGCCGCATCGTCGTGCAGCGCCAGGTGTTCGTGCAGCCAGTCGACCGCCTGCTCGATTGCCGCGGCCGGCGTCGCGGCGGCGGCCAGCTGTTGATCGATCTGTGCGCGCAGGCGCGCCACGCCGGCCGACAGTTCGTCGCTGCGCCCGGGCGCCTCGCCCAGCCAGAAGGGGATGTTCGGCGCGGCGCCGCGCGCATCCTCGACGCGTACCTTGCCGGCCTCGATCTTCAGGATGCGGTAGGACGTGTTACCAAGCTGGAAAACGTCGCCGGCCAGGCTTTCGACCGCGAAGTCTTCGTTGACCGTGCCGACCGACTGTCCCTGCGGCTCGAGCAGCACGGTGTAGTCGGCGTTGTCGGGGATGGTGCCGCCGGAGGTGACGGCGGTCAGCTTGCCGCCGCGCCGGCCGCGCAGCGAGGCGGTGGCGGCGTCGCGGTGCAGGTAGGCGCCGCGCACGCCGTGGCGGGTGGAGTAGCCTTCGGCGAGCATGCGCAGCACGGCGTCGTAACGCTCGCGCGGCAGCGCCGCATACGGCTGCGCGCGGCGCACCAGTTCGAACAGCGCGTCCTCGCTCCATTCGCGCCAGGCCACTTCGGCGACGATCTGCTGGGCCAGCACGTCGAGCGGGGCGACGGGGATGCGCAGGGCATCGAGTTCGCCGCGCCGCACGCAGTCGAGCAGTGCGGCGCATTCGATCAGGTCGTCGCGCGAAGTGGGGAACAGGCGGCCCTTGGGCATGCCGCCGACCTGGTGGCCGGAGCGGCCGACGCGCTGCAGCAGCGCGGCGATATTGCGCGGCGAGCCGACCTGGCAGACCAGGTCGACGTCGCCGATGTCGATGCCCAGTTCGAGCGAGGCGGTGGCGATCAGCACCTGCAGGTTGCCGGCCTTGAGGCGCTGTTCGGCGGCGAGGCGGTATTCCTTGGCCAGGCTGCCGTGGTGGGCCGCGACATGTTCGGCGCCGAGCCGCTCGCCCAGGTGGCGGGCGATGCGCTCGGCCATGCGGCGCGTGTTGACGAAGATGAGCGTGGTCCGGTGCAGCACCACCAGTTCGGCCATGCGGTCGTAGACGCGCTCCCACACTTCGTTCGGCATGACCGCCTCGAGCGGCACCGGCGGCAGTTCGAGCGCCAGGTCGCGCGCGCGCACGTGGCCGACATCGACCACGGCGCAGTCGCCGCCGGCACGCCCGATCAGGAACTCGGCCACCGCCGACAAGGGCTTTTGCGTGGCCGACAAGCCGATGCGCACCGGCCGGCGCGCGCACAGGGCGTCGAGCCGCTCCAGGCTGAGCGCCAGGTGGCTGCCGCGCTTGCCGCCGGCGACGGCGTGGATCTCGTCGACGATGACGGTGCGCACGCTGGCCAGCATGGCGCGGCCGCTGTCGGAGCCGAGCAGCACGTACAGCGATTCGGGCGTGGTGACGAGGATGTGCGGGGCGCGCCGGCGCATGGCGGTGCGTTCGGGCGTGGTGGTGTCGCCGGTGCGCACGGCGGCGCGGATGCCGTGCGGTGGCAGGCCCATGGCGTCGAGCTGGCGGTCGATGCCTTCCAACGGGCCTTGCAGGTTGACGCGGATGTCGTTCGACAGCGCCTTCAGCGGCGAAATGTACAGCACCTGCGTTTCATCGGGCAGCGGCGCGGCGCGGCTTTCGCGCACCAGCGCATCGATGGCGGCGAGGAAGGCGGTCAGCGTTTTGCCGGAGCCGGTGGGGGCGGCCACCAGGGTCGGGCGGCCGCTCTGGATCAGCGGCCAGGCGCGCAACTGCGCCTCGGTCGCGGCCGGGAAGGTCGCATCGAACCAGGCGGCGACAGCGGGGTGGAAATCGTGCTCGATGCTGTCGATGGGGGCGCGCTTGTTCATCTTAGGTAGATGGGGGCGGAGAGGCTGATGGCAAGGCGCTCGGCTTGAACCATGTCGTTAAAGTTTTTGAGTGAAGTCCGACGTCACCGGCAAAACCCGGTTGCCGGCGGCGATCGCTTGTAGAGCGCGCGGCGCGGAGGAAATGAGGCCGTGTTTCTGGGCGTTGAACAGGAAAGCCTGTGTCCCCATGAGCACGCAGGGCTTGGCCAGCCCAGTGGCGTTGCGAATAAACCACCCGTCCTCAAAAAGAACCAGCGGAGGCGGCTCTGTTCGCCGCAACTGCAAGTCGATCAGCAGACTTTGGATGGACAGTTCGCCAAGATTTGGCGGGGTTGGAACGTTGGGATCACGCTTTCTTTGCTCGGCGAGGTAGTCCCCCACTTGGGTGGGGTAAAGCGTGATGGACGCGGCGTTCTGATTGTAAAACTTCAGCAAACGCTTCGCCTCGATCGAGCATCCAGGCAGCAGTCCGCGGTCGAACGTTTCTTGCTTGATCACGTCGGTGATTCCCAAACGGAAATGGGTCAGCAGGTCGAGCAAATCTCCTGCCGCTAACGAAAACAGGGGGCCGGAATCGGCGATGAGCAGCCGCGTCATTTCGCCACTGCGGCACGTGGCTTGCGTTTCTGTGGTTTTTGGCTCGTAGCAGGGGCCAGCAAGCAATCGGCGAAGGCGGCGGAGGCCGCGTCGGCTTGTGTGCTGGCGTCCATCGCGGACAATTGAGGAAGCGGCAGGGCCGCCTCACGAAGTTTTTGCAACAGAAACCCTGCATCCTGCAAGGCCAGCATCCTGACCCCTTCCATCAAGGAGATCCGTCCGGCGCTGACATCCATCAGTACCCGCGTTTCCGGGTTGATCAGGGGGGCGTTGGCGCGCTCCTGCTTGCCTAAATTGCTAAAGAAAACGGACACCAGCTTGTTCAAGGATCCGCCATGCTGCGCGACGTAAGCTTTTGCGTTTGCAAGAATTTCCTGCTCGATCTCGAAGTTGATTTTGGACTTGGCCATAGCGAGGCTCCTCAATTACCCATAATTGTGGGGCGCTATAGGTCCCCGGTCAAGCGTTCTCTACCCACGTGGTTGCGTACCTACGCCAACAGCGTCGGAGAATTGACAATATGATATTACACAATTTGTCACTGCGGAGTTGACTGTTTTGGCGGAAAGCAATCCATGGACCGAAGAGCCGTTGTCGATCCGCTGAGGCTGGTCCGCTCCTGCGGGTCTGATGCTGGATGCCGTGATCAATGGACATGGCAAACATTTCGGTTGCCCTTGCAGTCGACCCGATCGGAGAGATCTACCAATTTCGACTTCAATTCCCGGTAAATTTTTCCATCGAATTTGTAAGTGGTTTGCGAATAGTGTCCTGCAGTCTGGCTGGCGATCTGCAGATCTGGGGCTTCGCCTGCCTTTACTCTGCGCAGGCTCACCATTTGGCCACCGCTGAACAACACCACGTGATAGCCGGTTGGCCCCCGCTTGAGGACCCAAATCGCTACCGATGCGGCACCCCATGCGCAACCATCGGCGGTCTTTGCAATCCAATCGTTGGCCGTTCCATTACCGGTGAGGTCGACAGCCGACCCGATAAACCCGCCTGTCGCGCAGTCGCGATATGCCGTCGTTCTAGCATGCGCACGTACCGCAGAAAGTGCATGGGACGGCAGAGGTCGCAGTGTCTCGTCTTCACTGTCGAACACAGGATTGAAGTCCTCCGCATGCAGCGATACGATGAAAGAGCAAAATCCGATCGTAGCTACAACAATCCACCGGGGTATCCGATAGTTCATAGAGATCATTGATCTATTTAGTGTTGATTCAAGGTCGGAATTAAAACTCGCGCGACCGAGAGAAGCGGAAATTGCAGTGGGTGGCGCCGCCAGCCAACGTTTGTGTCCGTTCCAGGTGGATGCCGCGGGCGGCGTAGGCGACGAAATCAAGCCCGCAAATGTTCGGCAAGATTTCTTGGTCTTCATGGCGGGCCGCCGATTTGCAAAATCCGCAAGCCCGGTAGTTGATGCCGAATTCGAAGTTGTCATCCGGGCCCGGTTGCACGAAATCGTAGACGAAATCTGCCGGGAACTGCTTCTGATGGCTTTCCGTCGCGCTTGTTGCAGCCTGCTCGCGCAGCAAAGTCTGATTCTCGGACGACATGAACTGACGCCCCGACGCTAGACGTTCCGCTTCGGGTACGGAAAGCAATTGTGCCTTGTAGGTGTCGCGCTCAATTTCACCGATCACGGGCACCGGCACGCCGTGTCGCCGCAGCACCCGGCTGATGGCCATAAAGCCCATGAGACGAATGAAGAAATCGCTCATGCGACTTGCCGCGCCGCCGACATATGGCATCTGGGTGAGCACGATGTCGAATTCCGCCATCACCTCACGCCTAATTCCGTCCATATCGGATAGCTGCGCGCGCTCGTACAACATCGGCTCGGCGAGGTCGAGGCGATGGCGCATGGCGGCCTCCATTGCACCGCGATGCGCCTCGTAAAAGGGATGGATGATCTCAGCCATCGGAAACCTCACTAAACACCGCAGCCTGCTACGCGTGCGCCAGCTTGAGCGCCGCTTCCAGGTCGGCGATCAAATCGCCGACATCCTCGATGCCGACCGACATGCGCAACAGGTCGGCCGGTGCCGGCGTGCCGGTTCCCTCGACGCTGGCGCGGTGCTCGATCAGGCTCTCGACGCCGCCCAGCGAGGTGGCGCGCTTCCACAGCTGCACGTGCGCGGCAGTGGCGATCGCGGCGGCCTCGCCGGCGCCATCGACGCCCTTGACGCGGATCGACAGCATGCCACCGAAGCCGCCCTGCATCTGCGCGGCCGCCACCGCGTGGCCGGCGAACGAGGGCAGGCCCGGATACAGCACTGCTTCGACCAGCGGATGGCCTTCGAAGTGCTCGGCGATGCTCTGGGCCGACGCGCACGCGGTGCGCACGCGCGGGTACAGGGTGCGCATGCCGCGCGTGAGCAGCCACGCTTCGAACGGTCCGAGCACGCCGCCGATCTGCGCGCGGATGCCGCGGATGCGCTGCCAGATCGGCGAATCTTCGCGCACGGTCAGGGTGCCGGCGATGACGTCGGAATGGCCGTTCAGGTATTTGGTCGCCGCGTGCATGACGATGTCGGCGCCCAGCTTGAGCGGCTGGGTCAGCACCGGCGTGCTGACCGTCGCGTCGACCGCCACCAGCGCGCCGGCCGCATGCGCAATGCGGCACGTGGCGGCGATATCGGTGATGGTCCACAGGGGGTTGGCCGGCGTTTCAATCCACACCAGCTTGGTCTTGCCGGGCTGGATCGCCGCCTGCACTGCCTCGGGCGAGTCCATCGCGATGAACTCGACCACCAGGCCCCAGTGGGTGGCGAAGTTCTTCAGCCAGTTGCGCAGCGACCAGTACATCACTTGCGGCGCCAGCACATGGTCGCCCGGCGCCAGCGCCTGGAACACCGCCGTCGCCGCGGCCATGCCGGAGGCGAACAGCATGGTCTGGTGGCCGCCTTCGAGCGCCGTCAGCACCGCCTCGGCCTGGTCGTAGGAGGGATTCTGGTCGCGCGAATACACGCGGCCGGAGCGATACTGGTTGTCCGGGTCGCGCAAATAGGTGGTGGCGGTATGGATCGGCGGCGCGATCGCCC
>JARXKM010000283.1 GCA_030272785.1 Pseudomonadota bacterium | reverse complement strand
CGCAGCATCGGTCCGGCTACGGCGTTCATTCCGCCATAGAAAATCAGATCGGGCCGGGCGCCCTTGATTTTCGTGAGGATCGAATTGAAATCGGTCGCCTTGTCAGTCGTGAATTCGTGCGCGACAACGGTGCCTCCCTGTTGCTGCAGGCCCTTGACGAACTCGGTAGCCAGGCCCTGGCCATAGGCAGTGCGGTCGTCAATCACGGCGACGCGGCGCGCTGCCATTCCTTTGACCGCATAACGCCCGAGCGCGCGGCCCAGTTGCGTGTCATTGGCGACGACGCGGAAGGTCGTGTTAAAGCCTTGCAGGGTGTACTTCGGGCTGGTGCTCGAGTGCGAAATCTGCGGGATGCCGGCAGTGTAATAGATCTTCGAGGCCGGTATCGTCGTGCCCGACGTTTGGTGACCAACGACACCGTTGACCTTGGCGTCGACCAGCTTCTGGGCGACCGTGGTCGCCTGTTTGGGTTCGCCCGCGTCGTCTTCCGCCACCAATTCGAAGCGCACCTTCTTGCCATCGATGACGACACCGCGCGCATTGAGGACTTCGATCGCCAGGCGGGCGCCATTCTCGGTATCCTTGCCGAAGTACGCCACCGGTCCGGTGACGGCGGCGACGTGGCCGATCTTTACCACTTCCTGCGCCGATGCCATACCGGCCAACGACAGGGCAACTACAGCTAACGCATGCTTGTTCATTGGTCCTCGTGAAAAAATGCGATCTTCTCGCTTTGGCTGGTGCATTTTAGCCGAATCGGTTCGTCACCGTTGCGGCCACTCGCGAAGCTATAATGACTGACGATGACCACAACGAAACGCACGCCCGCACCGACGCTCAGGCTGATCCTGGGCGATCAGCTCAATCCGCAGCACCGCTGGTTCACCGACACTGACGACGCCACCGTCTACGTGATGATGGAAGTGCGGCAGGAGACTGATTACGTGCTGCACCACGCGCAGAAGATCCTGGCCATTTTCGCGGCGATGCGCGATCTGGCGCGGCACTTGCGCGTGGCCGGCCACGAGGTGCATTACCTCGCCATCGACGACGCCGGCAACCTGCAATCAATACCGGCCAATATCGACGCGCTGATCACCCACTATCAGGCCGGCGCAATTGAATACCAGGCACCGGATGAATGGCGCCTGGATCAGCAGTTGTATGCGCATGGACGGCGCTCGCCGATCCCTTGGCGGATGGTCGATAGCGACCATTTTTACACGACCCGTCATCATGCCGCGGACATTTTCACTGGACGCAAGCAATGGCTGATGGAGTTTTTCTACCGCCAGATGCGGGTGGCGCATCAGGTGTTGATGGAAAACGCCAAGCAGCCGCTCGGCGGTCAGTGGAACTTCGATCACGACAATCGCAAACCCTGGCGCGGCGCGCCGGCCGAGCCGCGCGACGCCCGGATCTTGCACGATCATTCGGCCTTGTGGACCACCATCGTTGATGCGGGTGTCAAGAGCTTCGGCAAGCCCAGCGCCGATCGCTTGGCATGGGCCCTGAACCGGGACGAGGCCTTGCAGCAGCTCGATGCGTTCGTCGACCATGCCTTGCCGCACTTTGGCGACTTTCAGGATGCGATGAGCGTCAAGGCGTGGCGCCTGTTTCATTCGCTGTTGTCGTTTGCGTTGAACGTGAAAATGTTAAATCCGCGCGAAGTGGTCGCCAAGGCGGAAGCCGCGTATCACGCCGGCCATGCGCCATTGGCCGCGGTGGAAGGATTTATCCGCCAGATATTGGGGTGGCGCGAATATGTGCGCGGCGTCTATTGGACGAACATGCCGGCATACGCGGGGAAGAATTTTTTCGGACATACGCGCGCGCTCCCGGCGTGGTTTTGGGACGGCAAGACCAAGATGAATTGCGTGGCGCACGCGATCACCCAATCGCTCGATCACGCGCATGCCCATCATATTCAGCGCCTGATGGTGATCGGCAATTTTGCGCTGCTCGCAGGATTGGATCCGGCAGCGGTGCATCGCTGGTACCTGGGCATTTACATCGATGCATTCGAGTGGGTGGAACTTCCCAATACCGTCGGCATGAGCCAGTTTGCCGACGGCGGATTGTTGGCGACCAAGCCGTATGTCTCCAGCGCCGCCTACATCGACCGCATGAGCGATTATTGCAAGGGCTGCCACTACGATAAGAAGTTGCGGATAGGCGAACGTGCCTGTCCGTACAACGCGCTGTATTGGGATTTCTTTCATCGCAATGAGGCGACGCTGGCGCGCAATCCGCGCATAGGCATGGTCTATCGGCAACTGGCCAAGATGGATGCGGCAGCGATCGCGGATTTCCAGCAGCAGGCACAAACAATGACGGAGAACCTCGATTCGTTGTGATGCTATGCGGGCAGGGCACCCGCACGGCCTCGGCGATCCGGCGGCGCGCGTGGCGCTACATGATCGCATCATGTCTCATACAAATCGGGCGCGGCAGCAAGACCGCTTTTTTGCGCCGCGCTGCCGCAGTCTCTGACACTGCAAAGCCTCTCCGATTCATCCGCCTTGCTGCGGGCCGGCATGCAAAAAGTATCGCTTCAACGTGTCTAATGTTGCTTCTGGGATACGGAAAATCACTAATGCGCGGCAAGGTGTTCGGTAACTCGATATCATGATGCACTGCAATATTTGTCGTGCCGCGCCAGCGTGGCGCAACGCGCATACGATATCCAAAGGCACTTTTTGAACAAGCTCGACAACATTGCGCACTGGCGCACCCAGATCTTTTCCTCGCTGCTGACCATCGTGCAGCTGCTCGGCACCATCACGGCCCTGCCAAGCATCGCGCTGTCGATCCACGAGCACATGTGGGCCGTTGCGGCGATGGACACGGTGGCGCTGATCGGCGTGACCGCCGTATGGTGGTTCAAGCGGGTCGACTACACTGTGCGCGTGGTGAGCTTCCTGTCGATCGTCTTTCTGATCGGCGTCGGCCTGATGCTGGCGGTCGGGCCGGTCAGCCAGATCTACCTGATGGCCGCGCCGGTGCTCGCCGCGGTGTTGCTGGGGATGACGCCGGCGCTGTGGGCGCTCGGCGCGAGCGGGCTGACCATCTTCGTGCTCAGCTTCACCGGCCTGGCCCGGCTGCACGTGGCAGGCATGCCGGACCAGGGCATCTTGCCGGCGCTGGTCATTACCGTCAACTACCTGTTCATCGGCGCCATCATCACCGTCTCCTGCGCGATCCTGCTGCAGCGCCTGGCGCGCTCGCTCGACGACTTGCGCATGTTCGCCGCCTCGCTCCAGCAGGGCAAGAACGAACTGCATGCCGCCAACGCCGAGTTGCGCCTGACCGCCTCGGCGGTCGCGCGGCTGAACGACATGGTGGTGATCGCGCGCCTGGTCGACGGCCCCGGCGCCGAGCAGCCGATCATTTTCGTCAACGATGCCTTTCAGCGCCGCAGCGGCTACCAGCGCGCCGAGGTGATTGGCCGCAGCTGGCGCATCCTGCTCGGCGCCGACACCGACCGCGGCGAGGTCGAGCGTATCAGCGGCGCCATCGCCCGCACCGAGGCGGTCACCGCCGAGCTGCAGTACTACACCAAGCTGGGCGCGCCGTATTGGGTCGAGATGGAACTGATGCCGTTCGCCGACGAGGGCGGCACCAACACCCACTGGGTGGCGGTCGGGCGCGACATCACCGAGCGCAAGAAATCCGAGCGCCGCATTCACCGCCTGGCGTTTTTCGACGTGCTGACCGGCTTGCCGAACCGGCGCCTGCTGATGGACCGTATCGACAAGCTGCTGGCTGGCGCGCACGCCGGCAGCGGCTTCGGCGCCGTGCTGTTCATTGACCTCGATCATTTCAAGAACATCAACGATGCGCGCGGCCATGCGATCGGCGACGCGCTGCTCAGGAACGCCGCCGAGCGGCTCTCGAAACTGGTGCGCAAGGGCGACACCGTGGCGCGCATCGGCGGCGACGAATTCGTCGTGCTGCTGGCGCAGCTGGGCACCGCCAGCGACGCGGCCACCGCGGCGGCGCTGATGGTGGCCGAGAAGATCCGCCAGTCGATCGCCGAAACGTTCGACATCGACGGCCAGTCCTACAGCTCGTCGGCCAGCATCGGCGTCACCCTGCTGCCCAAGGCCGGCCAGACGGTGCACGACTTGCTGCGCGAGGCCGACACCGCAATGTACCGTGCCAAGTCCGATGGCCGCAACGGCGTCGCCATGTTCGAGGCCACCATGCAGGCCGAGGTGGAACGGCGCCTCACGCTCGAGCGCGACCTGGTGGCCGCCTTCGACCATGGCGACATGGCGATGCACCTGCAGCTGCAGGTCGGCGGCGACGGCGCGCCGGTCGGCGCCGAGCTGCTGATGCGCTGGCGCCGCGCCGACGGCGTCATGGTCGGCCCGGACCTGTTCATTCCTGCCGCCGAAGAATGCGGCCTGATCCTCAAGCTGGGGCAGTGGGCGCTGCGCGAGGCCTGCCTGGCGTGGCGGCAGCTGGCGCAGGCCGGCCATCCGATGCCGATGTCGGTCAACGTCAGTCCGATGCAGTTTCGCCAGGACGACTTCGTCGCGCAGGTGTGCGCCATCCTCGCTGAAACCGGCGCGCCGACCGGGCAGCTGATCTTCGAGGTGACCGAGGGCCTGATCATCGAGAACCTCGATGAGACGATCTCCCGGATGCACGAGCTCGCCGCGCTCGGCATCCGCCTGTCGATCGACGATTTCGGGACCGGCTATTCCAGCCTGGCCTATCTGAAACGCATGCCGCTGTACGAACTGAAGATCGATCGCGGCTTCATCCGCGATACGCCGGGCGACGCCAGCGGCACCGCCATCGTGCAGTCGATCCTGGCGATGGCGGGCCACCTCGGCTTGCGCGTCGTCGCGGAAGGCGTGGAGACGCCCGCGCAGGCGGCATTCCTGGTCGCCAACGGGGCGCCGGCCATGCAAGGCTACCTGTTCGCCAGGCCGATGCCGTTGCACGAGCTGCTGCTCTTTCTTGCCCGCAATCCCGTGCCGCACCAGATGCGCGAGATCCGCGCCGCAGCGCCGGCGCCTGCCTCTGTCTAAGCGCGATTGCGGCGGCTGAAGCCAAGCACAGCGAGGCCGAGCGCGGCGAGCGCAAATGCGCCTGGCTCCGGCGCGCCGGCAGGCGGGACCACGTTCGCCGTGTAGGTGTAGTCGATGTTCACTGCGACGTTACCGGTCATCGACTCGAGCACCCAGTTCGATGACAATGCCGTCACATCCATATGATACTTCGTGATTTGCTCAGACAAGGTGAATTGTTCGCCGGCGGGGCCGGTAAAAAAGGCAAATGCGTTCGGTATGGTCGACACATCGACGCTGAATTGCGTTACCGCCGCCGCCCCGCCAGTCTGGCCCGCCGGGACGCCATGGTGGGTTGACAGGATACCCGTCCGCTCGGTGGCGGACGAGAACGGAAACGGGGCGAAGTCGAACTCACCCGAGACATCCGTGACCAGCCCAAACCCAGTGTCGTTGCGCACGCTCACCGCGACGCCAGCTGAGTAATGGACTGACACGCCGGTCAGCGTCCCGAGCAATGGGTCGAATGCGTTGCAGGTCGAGCTGCCCGTCACATTGGGCCCCGCAGCCGTGTTGAGGGACGTCAGGCAGCCAGCCGAGACCACCGTCGCGTGTGCACTATTGCTGCCTCCCGCGAACGCGACCAGGGAAACAAGCAGGAGAGCGGCGCATTTGTTGACCAATTTTGTTCTCCAAAAAAATAACAATGGCACGCTTTCAGGAATGAATTTGATGCCATATAGACAATACCCGTCCCGATTGTGCACCGCATGTTCTAAAATTGCAACATCAACATGGGAAACGGGGGGAATCCCCCGCTGACGCTTCACAAGGGCACGTGCAGTGCTTCGGTTGAAACCGGTTTAGCGCGCCGCAACCACCTCCACCAGCTCGAAATGGAGCGTGACGAATTCGACATCGTCGTGCAAGTCGTACTGCGGCAGGCAGCGCACATGGCAATCCCGGAACGCCGCGGCGCTGTCGAAGGTCTCGCCGCGCCACACTTCCTCGGGAATGTCGCCGAACTTGATGATCTGGACCTTGGTCGCCCGGATGATGCAGCGCAGGCGATGTTGCAAGTCATATACCTCGATCAGATCGCCGGCGGCGTAACTGCCATCGCCGTACTCGCCGTACGGCTGGTAATAGTTTTCGACCGTATCGGCGGTGACGGTCTTGCGTCCTTCGATCACGCTGCGTGGCAGGC
>JARXKM010000282.1:4801-6245 GCA_030272785.1 Pseudomonadota bacterium | reverse complement strand
TGCCCTGACCATCCTCGCCGGCTGCATCGGCGCGAGCGCGTTTGCCGCCACGCCGGGCAATGCCCCGGCCGCGCTGGGGCAGATTCGCGACACCGCGCTGAAAAGCGACTGGGCCTACGAACGCCTGGCCGACATGACGGACCTGATCGGCCCGCGCCTGTCCGGCTCGGCCGGCGCGGCGGCGGCGGTGACCCAGGTGGCCGAGGCGATGCGCAAGCTGGGTGCGACGGTGACGCTGCAGCCGGTGAAGGTGCCGCACTGGGTGCGCGGGGCCGAAACGGCCGAACTGGTGGAGTACGCCGGCCGTCCTGCCGGGCTGTCGCAGAAGGTGGTGCTGACCGCGCTGGGCGGCTCGGGCGCGACGCCTGCGGCCGGCATCACGGCGCAGCTGATCGTGGTGCACGATTTCGAAGAACTGAAGGCGCGCGCGGCCGAGGTCAAGGGCCGCATCGTGCTGTTCGACGTCGCCTTCGACCAGCAGATGGCCGACCACGGCCAGGCCGGCCAGGCCTACGGGCAGGGCGTGCAGTACCGCGGCATGGGCACCCGCCTGGCCGCCGAGATGGGCGCCGCCGCCGCGCTGGTGCGGTCGGTCGGCGGCGCCGATTTCCGCCTGCCGCATACCGGCGCGAGCGGCCTGCAGGCGAACGCGCGGATTCCCGCCGCCGCCGTCTCGGCCGAGGACGCGATGCTGATGACGCGCCTGGCCAAGCGCGGCGCGCTCAGCATGCACCTGACCCTGACGCCGCAAACGCTGGCGGACGCCGACAGCTTCAACGTGATCGCCGACCTGCCCGGCAGCGAGCATCCGGAAGAGATCGTGATCGTCTCCGGCCACCTCGATTCGTGGGACCTGGCCACCGGCGCCAATGACGACGGCACCGGCATCGTCAGCGCGATGGCGGTGATCGACACGCTCAAGAAGCTCGACTTCCGGCCGCGCCGCACGATCCGCGTGATCGCCTGGATGAACGAGGAAAACGGCGGGCGCGGTGCGCAGGCCTACCTCGACGCCAATCGGGCGCTCGCCGAACAGCACATCGCGGCGATCGAGAACGACGAAGGCTCGGGACGCGTGTTCGGCATGCGCACCAGCGTCGGCGTGGCGGCGATGAAGCAGTTCGCCGGCCTGAAGGCGGCGCTGCTGCCGATGGGCGCGGCCGCGCTGCAGCGCGCCGATGCGCTCGGCACGGGCGACCTGCACGGGCTCGAAGCGGCCGGCGTGCCGAGTTTTTCGCCGCTGATCGACGACTCGACCTACTTCAATTACCACCACACGCCGGCCGACACGCTCGACAAGGTCAAGCCGGAAGACCTGCGCCGACATGTCGCGGTGATGGCCACCACCGCCTGGTTCCTGGCCAACCTGCAGGAGCCGATCGGGCGGGCGACGGTGCCGGCGCGCTGATGGGCGTAGAGCTATTGGGCGTAAAGCTATTGGGCG
>JARXKM010000282.1:0-4701 GCA_030272785.1 Pseudomonadota bacterium | reverse complement strand
AGCTATTGGGCGTAAAGCTATTGGGCGCAAAAAAAACCCGGCGCCAGGCCGGGTTTGCGATGCTGCCGCGCGCTGCGCGGTGCTACAGGTTCAGTTTTGGCAGGTAGCCGCCAGGGATGATGCCGAACACCGACAGCACGATCAGGATCAGCAGGATGATGAAAAGCACGCGCACGATCTGCGCCACTGGCGACGGCAGCGGCAGCAGGCTGACCAGCCACCAGATGAGCCCGAAGATGACGAGATAGACGATGAGGCTAATAAGTATGTTCATTTGTTTTCCTCTACTGCGTGATTGACGAAATGTCGAGAGACAGGTGCGACGATAACGGACTTTCCCAGGCGCGACTGTTCGGTAGAGCACATAGAAATCTTGGGAGCAAGGCGCCGCGGCCGCTGCGGCCGCTACCAGGACCGTCAATCGGCCGGCACGCGCCGCACCGCGCGCGCGTGGGCGAGGTACTGGCGTCCGTTCATGGTTTGAATGCCGCTGGCCCAGTTTTGCCCCCAGACGAACTGGACGCGCGTTTCGGACGCTTCGCACGACCAGTACCATTCGCGCTGGAACAGCTCTTTCAGATTGGCGTATAGCAAGGCCAGTTCACGCCGGGTGGGCAGTTCACCGCCGTTACGGCTGGCCCAGTCGCGCGCCATGGACCAGCTGACGTTGGTCGCCGCGCCGGGCAGCAGGACCAGATGGTGATCGGGCGCGCCGTTCTTGCCGATGATCAGGCCGGCATAGAACTCGCCGTCCTGGAGGGATTGCCTGACGGGTTCTTGCATGCTCATCGCGCCTTCCTTGGTGGGGCCGGAATCTAGCAGGTATGACCAGTCATGGTGGCGCTAAGTTGCTTCGTTTTGGCTGCGCGGCACGCAAAAGCGCCATATATTTTCAGTCGCATCAGGACGGGCGGCGCGCCGGCGGGACGTGGCGCAGCAGCGCGCGTTCGCCGTTCGCGGCGGCCTGACGCAGCAGCAGCGAACGCTGGCCGCAGCGCGAGCAGAGGATGTGCCGGCTGTGCGTCGAGAGCAGGCGCATCCACCAGGCGCGGGGAATCCGACGGGTGAAGTCCGAGCCGCAGTCGGGGCAGATATCCACGATTTCTCCATCTGAGTCAACGTTGTCGAATTGTAGTCTAAATTGCAATGGTTGGGGAATTATGTGGCGCCAGCCGGCGCGCGGCGCGGCCACCCTTAGAACAGCAAGCCGGCCTGCGGTTCGTGCACGATCCTGCGCTTGTAGTCGATACCGCTGAAGGCGATGAACTCATCGAGCGTGCGCACGCTGCCCAGTCCGTATGCGCCGGGCAAACCGTCGCCGCACAACAGCCGCTCGAGGCGGCGCTTGGCGCGCTCGGTCAGGTAAGTACCGCTGAAAGCGCGCGCGGCGTCGATGTCGCCGTGCCAGTGGTGGGTCTCGTGCGGTGTGTTGGCGCTCTTGTAGAGATGGTACAACGGCACCCTGGTGGGGTGGAAAATGTCCCATCCGCGCGTGTAGGCGCGCACGGCCAGGCTTTGCTCTTCACCGTGAAAATACAGATACGGGTCGTACGGTACCTCCTCGACGAACTTGCCGGCGCAGAAGATGAAGCCGGCGGCGACATGGCAGCCGGCGGCCGCCTCGTCGGTAAACATGTGCTTGCCGGCGAAGCGCAATACCACGCCCTCGCTGCTGAGCGGGGTTTCCGGGTGCGGCCGCAGCACCAGCGCGGTGCGGCCGTCGGGCGCCTCGTAGCAGGCGACGCCGTCGACCATGTCGAAGCGATACGGATAGGTGCTGAGCAGAGGGTGCGCCGAGCGCGCCAGCAGCTTGGCGTGCTCGGTGCGCAAGCCGGTATCCCAGCCCGGCTCGAAACAGGTGTGCGAATCGATCTGCAGCAAGAAGTGTTCGCCATCGAACAAGGAAAAGGCCAGGTTGCGCGCCCAACTCACGCCCAGGGTGTCGTGCGCATCGACATACAGATAGCGCACCTGCGGCCCGCAGGGCAGGGCCATGATCGCAGCGCGCTGGTTGTCGCGATGCTGGTCTACCACGCCAAAACGCAGCAGGTCCGGCCGCGCGGCCTTGGCCGTCGCATCGCGCAGGGTAAAGAACAGCATCGGATCAAGATAGGACGCGATGCTGATGAAGATGGTCTGATTCACTCGATGCGCCGACGGGGTTGAATTTTATATAACTGTTTCTTAAGTGAAATGGTTGATATATCATATCAGTAAATATTGTTTTTTTATAAGCCCAAGGATATCGCGGGCGCGCCGCCTTGCCTGAATAAAGACCATGAACCATATACCACAACGCAAATCACTCGTTATCGCCATCGCCCTTGCGCTAGGGGGATGCGGCGGCGGTGCTGCGCCCGACAGCGCACCCGTGCCCGCGCCGACGCCGACGCCAACGCCGGTCACGACGCTCACCGGTGTGGCGGTAGACGGCTACCTGAACGGGGCGACGGTGTTTTTCGACGCCAACAACAATGGCATCCTCGACGCCGGCGAAGTATCGGCCAGCACCGACAGCGCGGGGCGTTTCACCCTGACGCTGCCTGGCACTGCGGCGCAGCTGACGGGCGCGCACTTGCGCATTACCGGCGGCACGGATACCTCGACCGGGCAACCGTTTACCCACAGCATGAGCGCGATCGTCGAAGATCCGCTCAACAAGCCTTTTCTACCGATTACGCCGCTGACAACCGTCATCGATTCGATGGTCAGCTCGGGCGCCGCAGCCAACCTGAGCCAGGCGCGCGATGCGATCGTGCGTGTCATCGGCGTCACGTCCGCGTCGGTGCTCGACAAGGACCCGCTGATGCAGGTCAGCAGCGAGCCCACCTTGTTGCAAAAAATGGTGTCGATCCAAAAGGCGATGGAGGTGCTGGCCAGTGCCGATCGCAATGCCGGCGAGAAGACCACCGACGCCGCCGCGATGGGGCGTGTGTCGTCGGCCGTGGGCGCCGAAATCCTCCGCCAGGCGAATGCGATGGCGCCGGCGCAGGCCGGGGTTGCCGCCGCCTTGCCGTCGGTGGCGGCGCTGGTGTCGGGCGCGGCCGGCCAGCAGAGCAGGTTTTTTGCGCATCAGGACAGCACGCGCGGCAGCGTCGCCTTGGCCGCCGATGTCGCCAACCTGACCGAAGCCAGCATTGCGGTCGCGGTCAGCCAGATATTGCAGACCACGCCGAACGCCAGCGGCACGGTGTTGTCGGCAGCGTTGAGCGGCGTGGTCGATCCGCGCCTGGCCGCCATCGCCGCTTTGCAACGCGGCGCCATTGCGGCGGCAACGCAGCTCAACGCCGCAGCGCCGCCGTCCGGCACGCCGGCGCTGCGCCTCGACGATGTCGCCAGGAGCGCGGGTGCCGATGCGGCCGTGCAGGCGCTCGTACAAGTGACGAAGACGTTGACCGCGATCCCCCCGGCATCCAGCGCCCACACGGCGGCGCTGGATGCACTGCAGCAAGCCGTTGCGTCGGCGCAGGTGCCGACCGCCGCACCGACCGCGGCACCAACGACCGCACCGACCGCGGCGCCGACCGCCGCACCGACAGCAGCGCCGACCGCCGCCCCCACAGCTGCCCCGACAGCTGCTCCCACAGCTGCTCCCACAGCTGCCCCGACCGCCGCGCCTACCGCGGCGCCCACAGCAGCGCCCACAGCAGCGCCCACAGCAGCGCCTACAGCAGCACCGACCGCGGCACCTACAGCAGCGCCGACAGCGGCGCCGACCGAACCGCCCGTGACGGTCCAACTGGACCAGGCACCGGGCAGCGTCACCGCGCCGAGTGCGTGGAATGCCGCCGGCGTCCGGGCCACCTACCACGACGATGCCAACGTGGCCAGCTTCGCCGTGATCAGCAATTTCGGCGCCAACGATGCCATCGCCTTTTCACCGGCCGCTCAGGGGGTCGTCTCGGTGTCCAGCCAAGGCAGCAACGTGACGCTGACAGTCAACAAGAACGGCGTAATTTCCAGCATCGTCCTGCTCAACGTCATCAGCGCGGGACAGGTGGTGTACGACATCGCCTCGTTCAACGCGCTGCCGGTGGGCGATATCAGTTTCAACGGCACGCAGCAGGCGCGGTCGGTGGCGCTCGACAGCCAGGGCGGCACGCTGACCAGTCCGGCGACGGTGGACGTCAGCAATGGCAGCTTCACGCTGACCGACGATGCGCTGACGTCGAGCGTGGTGCGCATCACCGGCTTCGGCGCCGACGACACGCTGCAATGGCGGCACACCAGCGCCGGCCTGGTCGCGGTGTCGAGCAAGGGGGCCGACGCCACCTTGGTGGTCAACCAGGCCGGAGTGATTTCCAGTGTGACCATCGTCGGCGTGGTGCCAGCCGGCGCGGTCATCTACGACGTCAACAGCTTTAACGCGCTCGCTGTCGGCAAGGTGCTGTTTTAGAGAAGACGAAAGACGGACGCAGTCCGACGTTGCATCCACCGGCGGGATTACCCGCTCAAAATTGACCTGTACGTCAGAGTTTGACGAAGCGTGAAAGTAGATAAAATGAACAATACCGCCCCAAGCTTTATCGCAGGCGCTGGCAATGTGACGACCGACTTCGGTACCGCCTCGGTGCGCACCAATGATATCGGCCGCGCCGTGGCGGTGCAGGCGGATGGCAAGATCCTGGTGGCGGGGTCGAGCGAAAGCGACTTCGCGCTGGCGCGCTACAACAGCGACGGCAGTCTCGATAGTTCCTTCGG
>JARXKM010000281.1 GCA_030272785.1 Pseudomonadota bacterium | reverse complement strand
GTGGCACTATTGCATTCTCGACAAAGGGCAGGCATCCTACAACCCTTAACAGAAGAGGACATTGAGAAAGTAGACATCGATGAAGAACAAGGGATATCGAATTACTATTGTCCTTGCGTTTGCTTGGACCGTTCTTTTGCCCTTCCTTTGGGCATACCGTTTATCAATCGAATTCGGTCTCAATGGTGGCCTCGCCTTCCTGGCATATAGGCCTGAGCTTCTGGCAGTCTTACCTTGTGCGGTTTTGCTTGTAGGTGCATGGCAGAAGAAGAGTTGGGCGATCCAGGGTTTGTGCTTTGGAGCACTCGGCTTACCACTGTTGAAGTTGACGCTAGGAGGCGCCCCTACAGACGCTTGGGCGGTCGGAGCGTTCCTTTTCATCGGTTTGGCACTTCGCCTACGGTTCGTACTTAGGTCGGATCAAATGCAGCGGCGAGTGCCAGAAAGATTTTGAGTCGTAATGCGCTATTGAGAGTCTGACCGTCCGCTCTGGGTGGAAAACGGACTGATAATGATCCATCAGTTCTTCCACTCGCTCGCTGGCGCATCTATCGCGATCCATCGAGAAGTATTGTTCGGCGCATTGAGTCGCTCAGGCGCGAGCGCTACTCCGCCTGGTCTAGCTCGGCCAGGTCGGCGTCGCCCGCCTCGTCGCTGTCAGCCTTGATGTTGAGCTTTTCATCGGGCTCGAAATCGTCGTCCTCGCCGGCGCTATCGTTGTCCACGTCGTCCACGTCGGAGTCGAAATCGTCGTCATCGTCGAACACCCCGCGCGGCCTCTCGGCGACCACCGGGCGCGCCACCGCCTTGCGCGAGGCGCGCGGCTCGGTGCTCCATGAGAGCATCGCGTTGACGATGATTTCGAAATGTGCGATGTCCATGGCAGCTCCCCACAACGTTATGTACGTTCAGAAAGAATATGCCGCTCGGCATGCCCGTCTTTGATCTGGAACAGATTCGGGCTCAGGCCGCCGGCGCGACGGTGTCGTCCGCGCCGGTCCAGTCGCTGATGAGCGAATAGCCGACCGCCAGCAGGGTCGGGCCGATGAACATGCCGACGAAGCCGAACGCGATCACGCCGCCCAGCACGCCGAGGAAGGTGAGCAGGAAGGGCTGGCTGCTGCCGCGGCTGATCAGCATCGGCCGCACCACGTTGTCGACCCCGCTGATGAGCACCAGGCCCCACACCAGCATGAATACGCCCCAGCCGGCGCTGCCCTGCGAAAACAGCCAGATGGCGGCGCCGCCCCACACGATCGGCGGGCCGACCGGCACCAGCGAGGACACGAAGGTGAGCACGGCCAGCAGCGGCACCGCCGGCACGCCGGCGATCGCGAAGCCGAGCGCGGCCACCAGCGCCTGCGCCAGCGCGGTGCCGAGCAGGCCGTACATGACGCCGCGCACGGTCTGGCCGACCGTCGCCGACACCTTGGCCGAGCGCGCGCCGAGCACGCGCTGCATCGCCACTTCCAGCGCCTCTTTGAGCGCCAGGCCGTCGCGGTACAGGAAGAAGCTGACGAAGGCCGCCAGGCTCATCTGCACGACGCCGCCGCCCAGCACCAGCCCGCCGTTCATCAGGAAGTGGCGCGCCGGCTCGAGCATGCGCTTGGCCAGCTCGGTCATCTGGTCGCGGCTGGCGAACAGGCCGTTGACGTACTGGTCGAGCCAGCCGCCCACCAGCGGCAGCCGGCCCAGCCAGGCCGGCGCGTGCACGTCGCCCTGCTCGATGGCGCCGCGCACCTGCTCGAAAATGCGGGCGACGTCGTCGGCCAGGTTGTAGGCCACCAGCGCGATCGGGATAATCACCAGCAGGGTCAAACTGAACGTCATGCACACGGCGGCCAGGGTGCGCCGCCCGCGCATGCGCGCGAGCAGCTTCATGTACATCGGCCAGGACGAGATCACCACCGCGGCGGCGAACAGGATGGCGGTCAGGAACGGGCGCAGCACGAACACGCAGCCGAGCGCGAGCAGCAAGACGGTCGCCAGCTGGGCGTAATTCCTGCCGAAGCGCGACTCCATGCCGATCAGTTCAGCAGCTGCTTGAGGTCGTGCACGATCGGCGCGGCGCCCTGGCCGTGGCGCAGGAACAGGCGCACCTTGCCGCGCTTGTCGAACACGTAGCTGCCGGCGGTGTGATCCATCGAGTAGCTGCCCGGCTCCTTGCCTGGCACCTTGGCGTAGAACACCTTGAATTCCTTGGCCACTTTGGCGGTCGCGGCGGCGTCGCCGTACAGGCCGAGGAAACGCTGGTCGAACGTCGGCACGTACTGCGCCAGCAGCGCCTGGGTGTCGCGCTCCGGGTCGACCGTGACGAACAGCACCTGCACCTGGTCGGCCAGCGGCCCGAGCTCCTTCATCACGCCGGCCAGTTCGGCCATCGTGGTCGGGCAGACGTCGGGGCACTGCGTATAACCGAAGAACATCACCACCACCTTGCCCTTGAAGTCGGCCAGCGTGCGCGCCTTGCCGGTGTGGTCGGTCAGGGCGAAGTCCTGCGCGTACTGCAGGCCGGTGACGTCGGTGTTCTGGAAGCTGACCGGCTTGCTGGCGAGCTTGTCGCAGCCCGCCAGGCCCAGCGCCATCGACAGCGCGAGGGCGGAAACGGCAAACAGTTTTTTCATCTTAGAATTTCAGGTAGTGGTCCACCAGCAGCGCGGCGAACAGCAGCGACAGGTAGATGATCGACCAGGTGAACGCCTTGCGGGCGACCAGGTCGGTGTAGTGGCGATGGACGCGCCAGGCGTGCATCAGGAATACCGCGTTGAGCACCACCGCGCAGGCCAGGTAGATCAGCCCGCTCATGTGCACCGCGAACGGCAGCATGGTGGTGGCGGCCAGCGCGATCGAGTACAGCCAGACGTGGAAGCCGGTGAACTGCATGCCGTGCGTGATCGGCAGCATCGGCAGGCCGGACTTGGCGTAGTCGTCGCGCCGGTACATCGCCAGCGCCCAGAAGTGCGGCGGCGTCCACACGAAGATGATCAGCACCAGCAGCCAGGCCTGCATCGGCAGGTCGTTGGCCACCGCGGCCCAGCCGAGCGCCGGCGGCATCGCGCCCGACAGGCCGCCGATGACGATGTTTTGCGGCGTGGCCGGTTTCAGGATCATGGTGTAGATCACCGCGTAGCCGACGAAGGTCACGAAGGTCAGCCACATGGTCAGCGGATTGACCAGCGCGTACAGCACCCACATGCCGGCGCCGCCGATGATGGCCGAGAAGATGATGGTCTGGCGCTTGCTCAGTTCACCCATGGCGGTGGCGCGCCGCGCGGTGCGCGCCATGCGCGCGTCGATTTCCGCTTCGACCAGGCAGTTGACGGCGAAGGCGGCGCCGGCCAGCAGCCAGATGCCGATGGTGGCGGCAACGACGATGCGCCACGGCGGCAGCTCGTCGGTGGCGAGGAACATGCCGATGACGGCGCAGAACACCGCCAGCTGGGTCACGCGCGGCTTGGTCAGCGCCCAGTACTGGGCGATCCGGTTGGCGCGCTTGGGCGGCTTTTGTGTGGCGGTTTGACTGGTCATGGGGGGCTTATCGGGCGTGGATCTGGTTCGGCACGGGCGCGCGCGCTGAGGCGCGCCGCGCGATGTCGAGTTGGTACGTGCTCTGGTAGTTTAACATGGTCACCAGCAGCACCAGCAGCGCGGCGCCGGCATTGTGCAAGACGGCGATCGCCAGCGGGAAGCTGAGGAACACCGTCGCCAGGCCGCTGGCGAACTGCACGGCCAGCACGATGGCGATGTTGCGCGCGCTCGCGTGCAGCGCCGGCTGGCGCCAGGCGCGCCACACGGTCCAGCCGAGGCCCGCCGCCACCACCAGCGCGAAGTTGCGGTGCACCCAGTGGATCGCGGTGAGCGCGGCGAACGGCAGGTAGTGGCCGGCCGCCGTCTTGCCGAGCGCGCGCCACAGCGTGAAGCCGTGCTCGAAGTCCATCGGCGGCACCAGCTGGCCGCCGCACAGTGGATAGTCCATGCAAGCCAGGGTGGCGTAGTTGGTGCTGACCCAGCCGCCCAGCGCGATCTGCACCGTCAGCAGCACGGCCGACATGCGCGCCAGCGATCTCGCCTTGCGCAGCGCGCCGGCGTCGCCGCCGGGCCGCTGCGGCTTGACCAGGTAGTCTTCGCGCCCGCCCAGCCAGGCCAGCATCGCCAGCAGGCCCATGCCGAGCAGCAGGTGGATGCTGACGATTACCGGCTGCAGCTTCAGCGTCACCGTCCAGGCGCCGAACGCGCCCTGCAGGCAGACGAACAGGAACAGCGCGGTCGGCAAGGCCGGCGCGAAGGCGCTGCTTTGGCTTTGCGACCGGCGCGATTGCCACCAGGCGTGGATCATCAAGGTCATGATCAGCACGCCGATGGCCATCGCCAGGTAGCGGTGGATCATCTCGATCCAGGCCTTGATCGCGCTCACCGGGCCGCTCGGCATCAGCGCCTGCGCGGCGCTGATCTGCTCATGCGCCTGGAACGGGTTGGCCAGGCCGTAGCAGCCCGGCCAGTCGGGGCAGCCGAGGCCCGAGTCGGTCAGCCGCGTGAAGCCGCCGAACACGATCAGGTCGAACGTGAGGAACACCGCCGCCCACACCAGCTTGCGGTACTTGTTGGCGTCGGACGACATCCACACCAGCGCCAGCGGCAGGCTGGCCGCCAGCAGGCCGGTCACGCCCAGTTGTGCGAGGGTAGCCGGCTGCATCGCTCAGCCGATCGCCGATGCTTTGAGCAGCTTGCCGATGTCCTTCTTGATCTTGGCGTAGTGCGCCACCTTCTGCTGCTCGTTGGCGCCGGCCGGCGGCGGCGCGAAGCGCATCATCAGGTTGCCCAGCGGGTCGATCAGGAAGATGGCGTCGGCCAGCGCCGCACCCGGCTCGGCCGGCAGCCATTTGGCCACCGCATCGGCCGGTGCGCGCAGGATGTGCACCTCGTCGAGCTGGCGCATCAGCATGGTCTCGAGCGGCGCGGCGTCGGTCACCAGCCACACCCGTTCGATGCGCTCCATGTCCTTGCCCTGCATCGAGCGCAATTGCTGGATCGCGAACATCTGCTCCATGCAGTCCTTGGCGCAGGCGGACGGGCCGACCTTGAGCATGATCCACTTGCCCTTCCAGGCGTCGAGGCTGGCCGGCCGGGCGTCCAGCGTGGTCGCCCCCAGCGCCGGCATCGGGTGCGCGCGCGGGTCGATCAGGGTGCCGAAATTGGTGCGCCCGCTTGGCTTGATGACGTAGTAGGTCAGGTACGAAAAGATCAGCGGCGATGCGCACACGGCGAGCACCAGCAGCAGCTTCCAGCGGCCACGTGCCTGCTGGGTGTTAGTTGGTTTGGTTTGTTCCACGTCGAAATCCTGTCATCACGAAAAATAGAAGCGCCATCCCTGCCAGCGCGTACCACTGAAATGCATAACCCTGGTGCTTCTCCACGCCCAGCGCGGGCGCCGGCCAGGCCCGCACCAGGCCGTCGGCGGCGCTGCCGCCTTGTTCGATGAAGAACGGCTGCAGCTTCAGCCCGCTCGCCCGCCCGAACTGCGCCGGATCGATATTTTGCACGATCGCGCCCGGCCGCAGCGGCTCGGGCGTACCGAGCTGCATGATGTGGCCGATGCTGCCCTTGACGATGCCCTCGACCGTCACGCTGCCGGCCGGCGTCGTGTACGGCGCCATGGTGGCCACCGCGCCGGCATTGCGCGGCAACCAGCCGCGCGCCACCAGCACGTGCGTGTCGGAGCCGGCTATGCGCAGCGGCATCAGCAGGTACAGGCCGGCGCGGCCATCCTGCGGCCGGTTGTTCAGGTACAGCGGGTAGCCGGCGACGAACTGCCCGGTGACGCTGACGTGACGGTATTCGAGCGGCGCGGCGGCCAGCAGCGCCGGCCCGAGCGCGAGCGGCGCCTCGGCAGCGCGCGCCTCGAGCTTGTGCTGCAGCGCGATCTTTTCCAGCGCGCGGCGCTCCTGCCACTGCCCCAGCGAGACGCCGAGCACCACCAGCAGCACGGTGGCCGCGAAGGGAATCGGCCGGAACCGGAAGCTGATACGCATTACAATGTTCCCTTCGCCGCTCTTCTGCCACACACCATGAAAATTCTCGTCGCCATCGCCTTCATCCTGATCCTCGGCAGCCTTGGCTCGGCGCTGTTCTTCCTCATGCGCGACAAGGGCAAGAGCAACCGCACCGTGCATGCGCTGGCGCTGCGGGTCGGCCTGTCGATCACCCTGTTCCTGATGCTGCTGGGCGCCTACAAGATGGGCTGGATCGCGCCCACCGGCCTGCACTGAG
>JARXKM010000280.1:3695-6271 GCA_030272785.1 Pseudomonadota bacterium | reverse complement strand
AGCGCGAGCGCGAGCAGGCTGAGCGAGCCCGGCTCGGGCACCGCGTTCAGCGACAGGGCGAAATCTCCTTGCACGCCCGGGCTGAACGGCCCGAATCCGGCTGGATCGCCGGAACGGGCAATCCCGTTGAAATTCTGGCAGCCCGATTCCTTCGGCCGGCCGTCCTTGATCACGACGGACATATTTCGGTACGCAGCTTGTTTGTTCGGTGTGAACGTGGCGACCGCGCCGCCGCTGCACAAGATCTCGGTGGTGCCGCTAAGGGCGCCCGACACTTCGGCCACGATGTCGTACGCGACATTCAAGGTGGCGCCGTCGGCGAGCAGCTGGCTGATGGAATAGCTGCCGCTCGCGCCCAGCGCATCCGTGCTGCCCGAGCAACTGAGGTAGCCGCCCAGTACGCCGACGTCCATGTCGTTGGTGACGCAGGTCGAGCCGGTGACGCTGTCGTACACGATGCGGCCGTGTTCGCGCGCCACCGACACGCCGTTGAAGGACAGATTGAGCGCCAGGTCGGCATAGCCGTTGCCGCTGCCGGCCATGCCGATCTGGCCGCTGTCGACGTTGAAGGCGAACGTCACCATCTGCGCCATGCCGGTATGGTTGGTGATGCTGTCGGTGTAACCGGCCGATGTGCGGGTAAAAAAGGTACCGACACCCGAGGTGCGCGCGCCGAAATACGTCAGTCCGCCGGTGGTGCCGTAGGTATGGAAGAAGCTCGAGTTGGTGCCGTCCGAACTGGAGCGGAAGAAGTCGCCACCGTTGGCCGGTGGCGAGGTCATCACATTGGCGCCGGGTCCGCTAGCGCTGCCCAACACTTCCTGTGCGGTAAGGGTCACGACCGGCGCGGCATGGGTGGCCACGGCAGCGGTGCCGAGGGCGGCGGCAATGAGCAGGCGCAGCCGCAGTGGCGAACGATGGGAATTGGTCATAGATGCTTTCAGGTTGGCGCAATCGGACGGCGGCGCGCGATACCCATCAGCCATGGGCCGGCCGAGACGGCGTTTTTTTGTCATCTCGCCAACGCATGATGCAATAATCGTACCGGATATTTCAAACGCTTGTTTTTAAAAGATAAATTATTCCTTGGCCATGTTTTGGGGAGCGTCAGTGTAAATAATCCCGACACGCGTGCGCTTGCCGATTCTCAAGACTGGTGCGGCCAACCGCGACAACAATCGACAGGCTGCGGTTAGCAAGCGCCGCTCGCGCTCCGCAGGTTCGCCCAGTGCTCGCCCTCACCATCGACGCATATGCCCGATAGCGCTTTCAAGGATTGGCTGCAGAGAGGCTACTACCGCTATCGGGCGGTGATCCCGGCCCGTTGCCTGTACCACGCAGACTACTTCCGCGTCCTGCAGCTGCTCGCCGGCAGCCAGGCGGCAATCGCCGCGGAAGCGGAGCGGCGCCTGCGCCATGTGCTCGGCGTGGCGCTCGCCTGGGTGCCGTTCTATCAGCGCACGGTGCGCCTGTCGGCCGCCGAACTGGCCAACGAGCCGGTGCGCCAGCTGCTCGAGCGCTTTCCCTACCTCGAGAAAGCCCAGGTCATGGACTGCCAGCGCGATTTCCTTGACCGCCGCCTCGATCCGCGCACGCTGCACTACGCCACCAGCGAAGGCTCGTCCGGGCAGGGCATCGGCGTCTGGCGCACCAAGCGGCTGGCCGATATCGAAAAGGCGTTCTACACCCACCAATGGGGCAAGCTGGGCTTCACGTTCGACAAGGCGCGCTACCTGCGCATGGGCTCCGACGCGCGCCGGCTGGCGCACCAAGCCCCGGCGCGCGTCAGCGGCAACCGCCTGCTGCTGTCGCCATGCCACCTGTCGGCGCCGCACAAGGACGCGATCGTGGCGGCGCTGAACCGCTTCCGGCCGCAGTTCGTGCACGCCTACCCGAGCGCCGCGGCGGCGCTGGCCGAGCTGATCGACGCCGGCGATCTCGATTTCCAGGCCGAGGCGGTGCTGCTGGCGTCCGAGCCGGTCACGCCGCACCAGGTCAGCGCCATCGCGCGCCTGTTCGGCTGCCCGGTCTCGAGCAGCTACGGCCTGACCGAACGTACCAACCTGGCCTTTGCCGGCGGCGCCGATGGCGCCAGCGGGCCGTTCCGTTTCGAGACGCTGTACGGCGTCACCGAAAACCGCTGCCACGACGGCCGCGCCGAAATCGTCGGCACCTCGTGCTGGAATGCGGTGATGCCGCTGATCCGCTACCGCACTGACGACTTCGGCCGGGTCGACCAGCACGGCATCTGCGCCGCGATCGAGGGACGCGCGCAGGAGTTCGTGATCGATCGCAGCGGCCAGCGCATCTCCGGCCTGCTGATCGGCCTCGACGCGGCGGCGTGGGAGCACGTGCGGCTGTACCAGATCCGCCAGCACCGGCGCGGCGAGCTGACCGTCGCCGTGGTGGCCAGGTACGCCGCGCTGAGCGGCGCCGAGAAGGCATTGCTGCTCGCCGACCTGCGCGCACGGTGGGGCGGCTTCTTTGACATCGGACTCGCCGAGGTCGACGACATCGCGCTGGCGGCCAACGGCAAACGCCAATTGGTGCTCAACGAGCTGGCGCGCGCTCCCTGA
>JARXKM010000280.1:0-3595 GCA_030272785.1 Pseudomonadota bacterium | reverse complement strand
CTGGGCCGCCTGGTAGGCGCCGAATACATCGTTGAACAGGCAGCGGATCAGCGGATCGTCGACCAGTTCGGCCTCCTCGAGGTCGGCCTCGATGGCGGCGTCGAAGCGCATGTCGTTGATGCGCATGTACATCGAGGTGAGCGACTCGCCCAGTTCCAGCGCGGCGTACAGCTTGGCCGCGGGGATCTCGGTGGTCCAGGCCAGCGGGCCGGCGTCGGCGGCCACGCAGGCGATGGCGTCGCCGTGCACCCGGTAGCGGAACTCGGTGGCGGCGCCGGCATGGTCGAACACCGTCAGGCGCCAGATGCGCGGCTGCTCAAAATAGCTGTCCGGCGCCAGTTCCATGGCGCTGTATTTGTCGAGCAGGCCGGCCTGGCAGTAGCCGAGGACACGCTCAGCCTGGGCCGGCGCCAGCGGGGCGAAGCGGGGCGCGATGTCGGCCGTCGGCGTCGGCACTGCGCCGGCGTCGTAGCGGTAGTCGACATCCTGCTCGCCGACCGGCTCCACCCAGGCCAGCGGCGCCGCCGCCTGCAGCGTGTGCGCGTCGAGCCGCACCGATACCGAGGGATCGAGCCGCACCACGCGCGCATGCGGCAGCGCCGCCTCCACCTCCTGCTGGAACTGCCGGTAGGTGATCGGGAAGAAGGCCTGGTTGTACCACGACCAGGCTTCCTGCAGAAACTGGCAGGAGCTCGGCACCACGTAGCGCGGAGCGAGGATGCGCAGCTGGTCGATCCAGTCGGACGGCAGCTGCGCCGGCGCCGGCGTCGCCCGCGACGGCGACAGCACGTCGATTTCGCGCATCGTCTGGAACGGCCACAGCACCATGTCCCACGGCGCCTCGCGCGCGAGCGCGGGCAGGGCGTCCGGATCGATCCAGGCGTCGACGACGTTGAGCACGTTCAGGCCGGCGGCCCTGATCTGAAACATCGAATCGACATCGGCATCGAGCGCGGCGCGCGGAGTGACCTCGAACGGGCCGACGCGCACGGCGACGTTGGTGCGCAGCGGGTGGACGTCGACGAAGCCGAGTTCGCGCACCATGTCGAACAGTTCTTCAAACAGGCAGTAGATGTACAGCGGCGTGCCGCGATCGAGCAGGTCGAGACTCTCGAACGAGCAGTGATCGTCGTGGTAGTGCGAGATGAACACGGCCGCGAAGCGCAGGCCGCGGATCTGTTGATGGTCGAAGCGCACGTCCGGGAAGGCGTGGCAGTTGCGGCTGAAGGGGTTTTCGAAGATCGGGTCGAAGGCGATGCGCGTGTCATCGCACTCGAACACATAACCGGCGTGCAGTATCCGCGAGATGGTCAAGGTCATGGCGGTGCTGCGGGCGCGCGCAGGATCAGCCTGTCAGCGGTAAAACGCTTCGACCTTGCCCTTCAGTTTGATCAGCAGGGGCTGGCCCTTGCGATCGACGCTCTTGCCGGCCGGGACGCGGATCCAGCCTTCGCTGATGCAGTACTCTTCGACATCGGTGCGTTCCTTGTCGTTGAACTTGATGGCGACCTCGTTCGCGAACGCGGCAGGCAGGTGGAACGGACTGCGCGGATCAATCGACAGGCGGTCGGGCAACGGGGGGAGGGGTGTGGTATCGGTCATGGGCACGGATTATCCTCCAGAACCGGCATCCGTACAACCGCCTGTTGCGTCCGCGCCCCCGGCCAGTACGCCGGCTAGACCGGCGATGCCCGATTGCATGGCGCACGGGGGCCAATACGGCCACCACTTCCCGATTGCTTCTTGGGTGGCGCTCGCGTAGCATCCATGCCTGACGTGATCCGCCAGGAACATCTCATGCCCAACAAACAATATTCTTCACGAGAGACATAATGGACATGCACACCCCGCCTTACACCCAAACGCGTTCGTTCATGACGATTGCCCTGATCGAACTGTGGGAGCGGTTCGGCTACTACGGCATGCAGGCGATCATCATCTACTTCATGGTGCAGCGCCTCGGCTTCGAAGACAGCCGCGCCAACCTGGTGTGGAGCGCGTGCGCCGCCCTGATCTACGTCTCGCCGGCGATCGGTGGCTGGATCGGCGACAAGGTGCTCGGCACCAAGCGCTGCATGATCATCGGCGCGATGATCCTCACCGTCGGCTACGCGCTGATGGCGGTGCCGACCGAAAACACCTGGTTCATCTTCTCGGCGCTCGGCGTGGTGGTGGTGGGCAACGGCCTGTTCAAGCCGAACACCGCCAACCTGGTGCGCAAGATCTACGAAGGCGACGATTCGAAAATCGACAGCGCCTTCACGATGTACTACATGGCCGTCAATGTTGGCTCGACCGTGTCGATGCTGGCTACGCCGTGGATCAAGGATTACGTCAACGAGCACTACGGCAACGGCCTCGGCTGGCACGCGGCGTTTGCGGTGTGCAGCATCGGCCTGGTGCTGGGCCTGTTCAACGTGATGTTCATGCGCCACACCCTCAGCCACATCGGCTCGCAGCCCGACGAGCAGCCGCTGCAGGTGGACAAGCTGATGATGGTGCTCGGCGGCGGCCTGGTGGCGATCGGCGCCTCCGCCGTCATCCTGCAATACCAGAGCGTGGCGCGCGCCTTCGTCTACCTGGCCGGCTTCGTCGTGCTCGGCATCTTCGTCCACCTGATCCGCAAGAGCGAAGTGAGCGAGCGCGCCGGCCTGATCGCCGCGCTGGTGCTAACCTTGCAGACGGTGTTCTTCTTCATCTTCTACCAGCAAATGTCGACCTCGTTGTCGCTGTTCGCGCTGCGCAACGTCGACTGGGATTTCACCGTGTTCGGCGCGCATCTGTGGACCTGGTCGCCAGGCCAGTTCCAGGCGCTCAACCCGATCTGGATCATGTTGCTCAGCCCGGTGCTGGCGTGGACCTACGCGCGCGCCGGCCGCAGCGGCCGCGACCTGTCGATCGCTGCCAAGTTCGCGCTCGGCTTCGCGCTGGTGGCGGCCGGCTTCTTCGTGTACGGCATCGCCGGCCAGTTCGCCGTCAACGGCAAGACGTCGTCGTGGGTGATGATCATCGGTTACGGTTGCTACTCGCTGGGCGAATTGCTGGTGAGCGGCCTCGGCCTGGCGATGATTGCCCGCTACGTGCCGGCGCGCATGGGCGGCTTCATGATGGGCGCCTATTTCGTCGCCGTCGGCATCTCGCAATACCTGGGCGGCGTGGTCGCCAATTTCGCCAGCGTGCCGAAGGATATCGTCGATCCGCTGCTGACCTTGCCGATCTACACCAGCCTGTTCAACAAGCTCGGCATCGGCGCCATCCTGTGCACCCTGATCGCGCTGGCCGCCTTGCCGCTGATGCGTCGCCTGACGGCCACCCACCATTCGCACAGCTGAGCTGCGGTGACCAGCCTGAGCACCGCGCGGCTGCGCCTCGAACCCATCACCGAGGCGCACGTCGACGGCCTGTACGCCTTGAACAGCGACCCCGCGGTGATGCGCTACATCACCGGCAAGCCCGACACGCGCGCCGACACGCTCGCCATGATCGAGCGCATCGCCTCGCGCCGGCGCGAGTTCGGCCCCGCGTGGTGGGCGTTCATCGACCGGCGCAGCGGCGACATGATCGGCGCCGGCGCCGTGCAATACCTCGAGATCGG
>JARXKM010000279.1 GCA_030272785.1 Pseudomonadota bacterium | reverse complement strand
CGATCAGCGCGCGCTTGGCCAGGCGGCCGTGACCGATCTCGCGGCGCTTCGGCGTGCCGACACGGCCGGTTTCGCCGGTGGCGAACGGCGGCATGTTGTAGTGCATCATGAACGAGTCGGTGTACTCGCCCATCAGCGCGTCGATCTTCTGGCTGTCGCGCGCGGTGCCGAGCGTGGCCACCACCAGCGCCTGCGTTTCGCCGCGGGTAAACAGCGCCGAACCGTGGGTGCGCGGCAGCACGCTGGTGCGGATCGAGATCGGCCGCACGGTGCGCGTGTCGCGACCGTCGATGCGCGGCTCGCCGTTGAGGATCTGCGAACGCACGACCTTCGCTTCGATGTCGAACAAGATGTTGCCGATCTCGGAGCTGTCGATTTCGCCCAAGTTGTTGGCGATCGATTCGGCCGTCAGGTCGGCGATCACTTCCGAGAACGCCGACTTCAGCTTGGCTGTACGCGCCTGCTTGTCCTTGGTCTGGTAGGCATCGTTGATCTTGGCGTCGGCGAAGGCCTTGACGCGGGCGATCAGCGCTTCGTTCTTGGCCGGCGCGGTCCAGACGATTTCCGGCTTGCCGCCGTCGCGCACCAGGTCGTGAATGGCGTCGATCACCGCTTTCATGTGGTCGTGGCCGAAGACGACGGCGCCGAGCATGATTTCTTCCGACAGTTGCTTGGCTTCCGACTCGACCATCAGCACGGCCGTTTCGGTGCCGGCGACGACCAGGTCCATCTCGCTCGTCTTGAGCTGGGTGGTGGTCGGGTTGAGGATGTACTGGCCGTTGGCGTAACCGACGCGCGCGGCGCCGATCGGGCCGGAAAACGGCACGCCCGACACGCACAGCGCGGCCGATGCGCCGATCATGGCGGCGATGTCCGGATCGATCTCAGGATTGACCGACAGCACGTGGATGATGATCTGCACTTCGTTCAGGTAGCCTTCCGGGAACAGCGGACGGATCGGACGGTCGATCAGGCGCGAGGTCAGGGTCTCTTTTTCGGAAGGACGGCCTTCGCGCTTGAAGAAGCCGCCCGGGATCTTGCCGGCAGCGTAGGTCTTCTCGACGTAGTCGACCGTCAGCGGGAAGAAATCCTGGCCCGGCTTGGCGTCTTTGCGCGCAACCACGGTGGCCAGGACGACGGTGTCTTCGATCGACACCAGTACGGCACCGGATGCTTGACGAGCGATCTCGCCGGTCTCCAGGGTGACCTGATGCTGGCCGTACTGGAATGTTTTCGTGACTTTGTTAAACATGGGTATTCCCTTTCTATTTGCCGACAGATTTTCAGGGGCTGTCGTTCACCTCACCGCAGGCGCCGTGGTCCGGCCACCTTTACTACATGCAACTTTTCCCTGCGCAAAAATGCAAAATGCCCGCGACAGTCAGACTGGCGCAGGCATTTTCGATTAAATCGTGTGTGGCAAAGATTACTTGCGCAGACCGAGTTTGGCGATCAGGTCGCGGTAACGGGCAGCGTCCTTGCTCTTCAGGTAGGACAGCAGGCTCTTACGACGGTTGACCATCATGATCAGGCCGCGGCGCGAGTGGTGATCCTTGGCGTGGGCTTTGAAGTGGCCGTTCAGTTCGTTGATGCGTGCGGTCAGCAGTGCAACCTGGACTTCCGGCGAGCCGGTGTCGTTCTGGGCACGGGCATTGTCCGCGATGATGGCGGCCTTGTTGATATTTTCTACGGTCATGATATTACCTTTCACATGCGGTGCAAGAGTCGCAACCCAGCGCACCGTGAACTTCGATTAACGAGCTGGTCCAAATGGCCAGACCCGCAAGTATATGCGAAAACGCCGCGTGCGGCCAGTGCTGATTGCGATCGAGTCGGGCATGATACGATTTGTACGGCTGATGAAGGTGACAACCATGCGAAAAACGACAAAAACGGCGCTGGCGGCCTGGCTGTGGCTGCTTGGCGGCTGCGCCAGCCTGGGCGGACCGCCGGCGGCGGTGGGCGACTCGCTCGACACCGTCAAGCTCAAGCTGGGCGAGCCGACCGCGTCGTACTCGGCCGGGCCGGAGCTGCTGCTCGAATACGCCCACGGGCCGATGGGCCAGAGCACCTGGATGGCGCATATCGGCGCCGACGGCCGCCTGACCTTGTTCGAACAGGTGCTGACGGACGCGAAATTTGCCACCATCAAGGTCGGCACGGCGACCCACGAGGACGTGTTGCGCACCCTGGGCCGGCCGGCCGAGACGTCCTATTTGCCGCTGCGCGACTTCGAAGTCTGGTCGTACCGCTACAAGGAGAGCGGCGTGTGGAACTCGATGATGCACGTGCACTTCGACCGCAGCGGCGTGGTGCGCATGATGCAGAACGGGCCCGACCCGATGTACGAGGAAAAGCACTTCTTCCGCTAGTGTTGCGCGCGGTGAGGTCCAGCCCGCAGCGCGGTCAGGTCTGTCATTCGGACATTTGGTTCTTTAAATGTGCGAATGTCAGACCTGCCCCCGGCACTTCGCCATCGGCCGACCAGCGCGGTCAACGGCGGGAATCAGCCCCCCCTGGTACGCTACTGCTGCGGGTTCACGCGCTCGATCTTCGAATGCAGCTTGTTGAGCCCCGAGATATACGCCTTGGCCGACGCGACGATGATGTCCGGATCCGAGCCGACCCCGTTGACGATCCGTCCCGAGCGCGACAGCCGCATCGTCACCTCGCCCTGCGACTGGGTGCCGTTGCTGATCGCATTGATCGAAAACAGCACCAGTTCGGCGCCGCTGGCGGCCTCCTTCTCGATCGCGCTGACGGTGGCGTCGACCGGCCCGTCGCCGACGCCTTCGCAGGTCACTTCCTTGCCGTCGACGGCGAACACCACCTTCGCGCGTGGCAGCTCGCCCGTCTCGGACGACTGCGACAGCGACACGAAGCGGTAATGCTCGTCCTCGTGCGCATGCTCCTCGTCCGACACCAGCGCCATGATGTCTTCGTCGAAGATCTCCGACTTGCGGTCGGCCAGCTCCTTGAAGCGGCCGAAGGCGGCGTTGACGTCGGCCTCCGATTCGAGCTCGATGCCCAGTTCCTGCAGGCGCGCCTTGAACGCGTTGCGGCCCGACAGCTTGCCCAGCACGATCTTGGTGGCGGCCCAGCCGACATCCTCGGCGCGCATGATCTCGTACGTCTCGCGCGCCTTGAGCATGCCGTCCTGGTGGATGCCGGAGGCGTGCGCGAACGCATTCGCTCCCACCACCGCCTTGTTCGGCTGCACCGCGAAGCCGGTGATCTGCGACACCATCTTGGAGGCGGCGACAATCTGCGTGGTGTCGATCCCCAGCCGCAGCTGGTAGTAGTCGGCGCGGGTGCGCAGCGCCATGACGATCTCCTCGAGCGCCGTGTTGCCGGCCCGTTCGCCCAGGCCGTTGATGGTGCATTCGATCTGGCGCGCGCCGCCGATCATCACACCGGCGAGCGAATTGGCCACCGCCAGCCCGAGGTCGTTGTGGCAGTGCACCGACCAGATCGCCTTGTCGGAATTGGGGATGCGCTCGCGCAGCCGCTTGATGGTGGCGCCGAACACTTCCGGCACCGCGTAGCCGACCGTGTCGGGGAAATTGATGGTGGTGGCGCCCTCGGCGATCACCGCCTCGAGCACGCGGCACAGGAAGTCCTCTTCCGAGCGGCTGCCGTCTTCGGGACTGAACTCGATGTCGTCGGTGTACTGGCGCGCGCAGCGGATCGCCTGGATGGCCTGCTCGAGCACTTGCTCGGGCTCCATGCGCAGCTTCATCTTCATGTGCAGCGGCGAGGTGGCGATGAAGGTGTGGATGCGCTTGCGCGCGGCCGGTTGCAGCGCCTCGGCGGCGCGCGCGATGTCGCGGTCGTTGGCGCGCGACAGCGAGCAGATGGTGGAGTCCTTGATGGCGGCCGAAATCGCCCGGATCGCCTCGAAGTCGCCTGGCGAGGCGGCCGCGAAGCCGGCTTCGATGACGTCCACCCGCAATCGCTCGAGCTGGCGCGCGATGCGCACTTTTTCGTCCTTCGTCATCGAGGCGCCGGGCGATTGCTCGCCGTCGCGCAAGGTGGTGTCGAAAATGATCAGGCGGTTCGCGTCAGACATGGCAGCTCCAGTAAGCGTCAGTAATTGAAATGAAATCACACACGCGAATGCCGCCGCCATCGAATCGCTCGACGGGTCAGCGGCGCTCGCTTTGATCGACTGGCTCGTCGTCGGTCTGGATGATGCTGACCGGCTTGCCCTTTGCCAGGCGCCAGAAATACACCGCATAACCGGATAAACCGTATAGTACAAAAATCGGCCACAGCACCTTCGGCGGGTCGATCGACACCAGCGCGAACAGCAGCGCGATCACGAACACCGCGATGAACGGCACCGACTTGCGGAAGTTGACGTCCTTGAAGCTGTAGAACGGCACGTTGGTGACCATCGTCAGGCCGGCGAACAGCGCGATGCCCCACGAGATCCACGGCACCTGCATGCCGCCGATGTCCAGGTCGCTCATCATCAGGATGAAGCCGGCCACCAGCGCCGCCGCCGCCGGGCTGGGCAAGCCCTGGAAGAAGCGCTTGTCGACCACTTCGATGTTGGTGTTGAAGCGCGCCAGGCGCAGCGCGGCGCCGGCGCAGTAGACGAAAGCGGCGATCCAGCCCAGCTTGCCGAGGCCGCGCAGCGACCATTCGTAGATCACCAGCGCCGGCGCGGCGCCGAACGAGACCATGTCGGACAGGCTGTCGTACTGGGCGCCGAATTCGGACTGGGTGTTGGTCAGGCGCGCCACCCGCCCATCGAGGCCGTCGAGGATCATGGCGATGAAAATGGCCCAGGTGGCATGCTCGAAACGCTGGTTCATGGCCATCACGATGGCGTAGAAGCCGCAGAACAGCGCGGCGGTGGTGAACGCGTTGGGCAGCAGGTAGATCCCGCGCCGGCGCACCGGATTGCCGCTGGCGTCGAACTTCGGGCGGCCGATCTTGCCGAAGCGCGTCAGTTTTCTGGTAGCGGTTTTTTTGCGACGGGGGAAGGTTGCCATAAGGTTCCGTTTCAAGTGGTCGTCTCGCATGCACGTGTTTACCCACCTATTATAGTGGGCGAATCCATCACATAGCGAACGCTAGCGTTACTTGAATTTCACCTTTCCCACCACGTGCATCTGCAGCGTCGTTTCGCCCGGCTCGAACGACGGCTCGCTCACTTCGCTCGTGTCCATCTTGGCCGAACGCATCGCCATCGGCGCAAACGCCGCCTCGCGCTGGTTGGCGTAGTTGCCCGAACCTTCGAAGTCGACCGTGTCGAGCACCGCGTCGGACACCCTGCGGCCCATCGCCGCGGCGATCGCGGCGATCCGCTCGTTCAGGTTCAGGTAGGTGGCGGCGATGCGCTGGTCGTCGAGCTGCTTGAGGGTGGCCGGCGACAGGCCGAAGCTGATGCTGTTCAAACCGAGCACTTTCTGGGCGGCCGCGGTCAGTTTCGGCAGGCCGGCCAGGCTGGTGGTCTTCACCTCGAGCGACTGGCCGACGCGCCAGCCGATCGGCACCGGCTTGGCGGCGACGCCGTTCGGCGTCGGCCGCTGTTCGGCGTAGACCGGATAGGTGTAGTAGCCCTGGGTCTTCAGGCTCGCCTGCGGATCTTCGCGGCGGATGATCTCGGTGCCCTGCTTCATCTTCTGGTTCGCGCGCGAGGCGGCGACCGCCTTGTCCTTGTCCTGCTCCTCGACGGCGAACAGCGCGATGGCCTGGTCGTTGGCGTGTTTGACCTCACCGAAGGCGGGCACGATTACCAGGGTGCCGGTGGACGATAGCGGCGTTTGCGCAGTTTGGGCGTGCGCCTGTGCTGCCAGCACCAGCGTGGCGGCAAGGATCAGTTTTGGGAACGACATGTGGTTCTCTCCAGGTGGACTTAATTAACAGGAAAGATAACCGGAATTCGCGCCGGGGCGCGCGGCGGACATGAATAGTTGCAATTTAGTGGAGTGCGCCTCCACCGATGCCTGCGACATCGCCGTCCCCGCATCGCGCGGGGACGGCGACCGGATGCTTAGTTCTTCGACTGATCGACCAGCTTGTTCTTGGCGATCCACGGCATCATCGCGCGCAGCTTGGCGCCGACTTCTTCGATCTGGTGCTCGGACGTCAGGCGACGGCGCGAAATCAGGGTCGGGGCACCGGCCTTGTTTTCCAGGATGAAGCTCTTGGCGTATTCGCCCGTCTGGATGTCCTTGAGGCACTGGCGCATCGCGTTTTTGGTGTCTTCGGTGACGATCTTCGGTCCCGTGACGTACTCGCCGTATTCCGCGTTGTTCGAGATCGAGTAGTTCATGTTGGCGATGCCGCCTTCATAGATCAGGTCGACGATCAGCTTCAGTTCGT
>JARXKM010000278.1 GCA_030272785.1 Pseudomonadota bacterium | reverse complement strand
GATCCTGGCCGACATCAAGCGCGACATGAAGGCGGTGATCGGCGACGCCGCGCTGCTGAAAACGCTCAATCCGGCGCGCTACGCCGATGACAAGTTCGGCGTGCCGACCATCACCGACATCCTCAAGGAACTGGAAAAGCCGGGACGCGATCCGCGGCCCGAGTTCACCACCGCCACGTTCAAGGAAGGCGTCGAGGAGCTGCGCGACCTGCGTCCGGACATGATCCTCGAAGGCGTGGTGACCAACGTCGCCGCGTTCGGCGCGTTTGTCGACATCGGCGTGCACCAGGACGGCCTGGTGCACATTTCGGCGCTGTCGAACACGTTCGTGAAGGATCCGCATTCGGTGGTCAAGGCCGGCCAGGTGGTGCGCGTGAAGGTGCTGGAAGTGGACGAAAAGCGCAAGCGCATCGCGCTGACCATGCGCCTGACCGACAGCGCGCCGCAGCCGGGCGCCAAGCCGGAGCAGCGCGCCGACCGCACCGACGGCAAGCGCCTGGCGCAGCACCAGAAGCAGGACAAGGCGCCGGCGCCGGCCGGCGGCAGCATGGCGGCGGCGTTCGCCAAACTACGCGGCTGACGATGACGGGCGTGGCGATCGCTGGAATGAGCGCCCCTAAAACATGCATACATGATAATTAATTGTATTGATCGCATCGGATTTGGGCGTCATACTCGCGATCGCAAGGCGATTTAGGCAAGCTCCGCCCCTCAACCAATGGCTCGCACACATGTCCATCCAACAGCATCGCGCAACGGCCGTTTCGCTCCCTCCGGAGTCGGCCATTGCGACGGCCTACGCATCGACGCAGCTCGCCGATGCTTACTCGATCGAGCTGCCAGCCGGAGCATCGACCAATCCCGAATTGTTGGCGAGATTTATCTTCGCTCACCAGGCAGCTTGGGTCGGCGCCCTGCTGGCGGTGCGCGATGCGGTCGTCGCTCGATTCGGCCTGAAAACTGCCAAGCACCTTGCGTCACTGAATATCGATGGCAAGTCCAAGCGTGTCGGCATCTTCAGGATCTACGCCACCAGTCCGACCGAAATTGTGCTTGGCGAGGACGACAGGCACTTGGACTTCAGGGCCTCTGTTCTCTGTTCCATTGAGCCGACGCCGGCCGGCAAACGGCACCTGACTCTGTCAACGGTGGTGCATTGCCACAACCGCCTGGGTCGCGTCTATATTTTTGTCATCGCCCCGTTCCACCGCCTGGTCGTGCAATCGAACCTGCGTCGTGCCGCGCGCATCGGCTGGCCGTTGGCCGCCGAGTGACGGGGGCGCGCTGTTGGCAATTTCCTCGCGACTCCACTCCCCGCGGCGTTTTCTTATAAAATGCCGTCATCCATTCATTTTTTCACTGAGGCAGCCATGAGCGACGTACAAACCTGGATCAAAGAGACCGTCAGCAGCACCCCGGTCGTATTGTTCATGAAGGGCACCGCCCAGTTCCCGCAATGCGGTTTCTCGGGTCGCGCGATCCAGATCCTGAAAGCCTGCGGCGTCGAGAACATCGCCACCGTCAACGTGCTCGACGACCCGGAAGTGCGCCAGGGGATCAAGGACTTCTCGAACTGGCCGACCGTGCCCCAGCTGTACGTGAAGGGCGAATTTATCGGCGGCACCGACATCATGAACGAGATGTTCGCCTCGGGCGAACTGAAGACGCTGCTCGATGCCTGATGCCCGGCCGCGGCGGCTGGTCATCGCCATCACCGGCGCCACCGGCGCGGTGTATGGCGTGCGGCTGCTGCAGCACCTGGCAAGCACCGAGGGCATCGAGACGCACCTGATCATCTCCGACGCCGCCAACCTGACCTTGCACCAGGAAGTGGGCATGCAGCGGCGCGACGTCGAGGCGCTTGCCAATGTGGTGCACAAGAATCGCGACGTCGGCGCGGCCATTGCCAGCGGTTCCTTCCAGTCGGACGGCATGGTGGTCGCGCCATGCTCGATGAAGACCTTGGCCGCGGTGGCGCTGGGCCTGTCGGACAACCTGATCGCGCGGGCCGCCGACGTGGTGCTCAAGGAGCGCCGCCGACTCGTGCTGATGGTGCGCGAGACGCCGTTCAACCTGGCGCACCTGCGCAACATGACGGCGGTGACGGAAATGGGCGGGATCATCTTCCCGCCGCTGCCCAGCTTCTACCATCGCCCGGCGAGCATCGAGGAGATGGTCGATCACAGCGTCGCCCGGGTACTCGACCTGTTCGGCGTCGAGCATGCGCTGGCGCCACGCTGGACCGGCATGAAGCCGCCCGCGGACGCCTGAAAACCTGACGCAAGGTACTGCGGCATTGGCGGCCTTGTCGCCGCCGCCGGCTGCCTTAGCGCTTGTCGAACTGCCAGCTATCGGCTTTTTTCATTTCTTTCGCTTCCTCGACCATCCGGCGTTGATGGATGCGCTTGCGCATCACTTCGGCGTGCTGCGCCGCTGTCATCGGAGGAACGGTCATCAAGTCCTTGAGCTGCGCGGTATTGCTATAGTTGCTTTTCATAGGGCGGCAAAATCCTCGGCTTCATTGCGTGACAAGGTGGCCGGAATGCCAACTCATCGGTAATTATGGACCAGCTTACACCGTCGTGCCGCAAGTTACGCAAAATTTCCACGCGGAATTTCGCGGGCATGGCATCTTGATATTGTGCATCATCCGCATGCGGATGCAATGAGAAATCGTAAGTTGGGACGACTGTTACATTTACCGCTGGCATGGCTGAAATAACAATATCGTCACGGCGACGTTGGAGGGAAGGGCACACGCGCGAATCGCGCCAATCACGCCAAGCACGCCAAGCACGCCCTTGTTGGGAGGGAAGATGATGCCAGAACCAAGAGCGGTCTTGCGCGAAAAACCACGCTATTTTTATTGTCAAAACAATCAAAAATGACTACTTTTGGTAATTGATTCTAACAAGCATGCGAATAAATTCCCGCGCAATTTGACGATGATGTTCATCTAAACGCTGCAAATCAGCAATTAATTTCACATCCGCCGATTCGAAACGCGCCAGGCCGTTCAACGCTTCGCCGTTCGGCGCCACGCTTTCGTCGCCGCCGAAGCGCAGCCACTCCGCCGGCACACCCAGCCACTGGGCGATCATGCGCAATTTCTCCTGGGTGGGAATGGCCTCTCCCACCAGCCATTTACGTGCTGCGTGCACGGTGATAGGGCGACCGTCGAAGCGAATGTTAAATTCGCGGGCGAGGCGGGTAGGACTGTCTGGGGAGTAATGAGCGTTCTTCAATGCCTGTTGCAGGCGAACACTGAAACTTTCCCGTTCGTTTGATGAATTCATGTTTGGCACTATTTCACGCATGGGGATGAAAGTCAGTCTCTTGACCGGAGGGACCAATCGTGACAATTTAGCAATTTCAATGTAACACTTTTGTGAGTATATACCGTGGCGGAAACTCTCGCGGGTACGATGACTTGAATTGGACCGCAAACTGTGCAAATTGTCCCCCAAAAGCGGACAAGCACCCCGCGCCGGCGAGTTTTGGCGCACCGATGCGGCGGCGCGCGCCCGCCGGCGCCGCCTTTGTTGGTCCGTCTTTATTTAAGCGGGTGCGCTGAAACGAAAGATGCCGTCGGCGCCGGCCTGGCGCTGCAGCAGGCCATCCGCCCACAGTTTGTGCAGGTGGGCCAGCGCCTCGCCCAGGGCGAAGGTCAGCTGATGGGCGTCGAGCGGGCGCCGGAACATCACCGGCACGATGTCCATCGCCGAACACGGCGCCGCGGCGCAGGCGGCCACCACCTCGGCCAGGCGCGCCACATGGTGCGCGCGCAACTGGGCGGTGCGGGTGTGCAGCCCGCGGAACGGCCGACCGTGCGAGGGCAGCACCAGCGTGTCGTCCGGCAAGTCGTCGAACTTGGCCAGCGAGTCGAGGTATTGCTGCAGCGGATTGCCCTCCGGCTCGACCGCGAACACCGACACATTGGTCGAAATGCGCGGCAGTACCATATCGCCGGAAATGAGCACGCCCAGCGCCGCGCAGTACAGCGCCGCGTGCTCGGGCGAATGGCCGAAGCCGGTGATCACGCGCCAGCTGTGTGCGCCGATGACGATCTGCTGGCCATCCTGCATGCGCGTGTAGGACGCGGGCACGGCCGGCACCAGCGACGGAAAATACGTGCGCCGGGTCTGCATCTGCGCCAGCAGCGCGTCGCCGGCCAGGCCGTGGCGCTCGAAGTGCGGGATCGCCGCGCTGCCGTCGACGCCCGGCAGCGCCGCCGACATCATGCGCCCGAAACCGTACTCGGCGGCGGTGATCCAGAACGGCGCCTCGAAGCGCCGGCACAGCCAGTCGGACAGGCCGATGTGGTCCGGATGGCAATGGGTGGCGATCACGCGCAGCAGCGGCCCGCCGTCCATGGCGCCGGCGAACACCTGCTGCCAGGCGTCGCGCGTGGCATCGGTGGCGACGCCGCAATCGACCGCGCTCCAGCCGGCCCGGCCGTCGCGCCCATCGGCCAGCAGCCACAGGTTGATATGGTCGAGCGCGAACGGCAGCGGCATGCGCAGCCAGCCCAGCCCGGGCGCGATCGGCTCGACCGCGCCGATCGCCGGCAAGGTCTCGCCGAAGGGATAGGAAAGTTGCGACTCGAGTGCGTTCATGGCGGATCTTTCGTATTCAGGATGGCGGGCGGCGCGCTACAATGTGCTTGACGTTGACGTAAACGGAAGTCGCCCGACCATTCTAAGCGATTCCGGATTTTGCCACTTCCACCGCTCTCACGGACTGCCATGCCCACCTACACGATAGCCGAACTGGCACGCGAATTCGACATCACCGCCCGCGCGATCCGGTTCTATGAAGACCACGGCCTGCTCGAGCCGAGCCGCGAAGGCGCCGGCGGGCGCAACCGGGTCTACACCGCGCGCGACCGCACCCGCCTGAAACTGACCCTGCGCGGCAAGCGGCTCGGCCTGACCCTGTCGGAAATCCGCAGCATCGTCGACATGTACGAGTCGCCCAAGGACACCGTGGCGCAGATCAACCGCTTTCTCGGCGTGCTGGCGCACCAGCGCGAAACGTTCGAGCAGCAGCAGGCCGACATCGAGATGGCGCTGGCCGAGATCGGCGCCCACGAGGACGAGTGCCGGCGCATGCTGGCCGATGCGATGCTGACCCAGGCCGGCGCGTAGAGCGGCGTTCGAACTCGGGGATTTTTACTTTACGTTTACGTTAACGTCAATTCGGCGTATTATCCACTTTTGCCCAACCTGCGTGAGGATCCCATGTTGCACCTGCCTGGCTTGACCTTTGATCACGGCGAAGACATCGCCGCCCTGCGCGAAACGGTGCAACAGTTCGCCGCCGCCGAGATCGCCCCGCGCGCTGCCGAGATCGACCGCAGCGACCAGTTCCCGATGGACCTGTGGCGCAAGATGGGCCAGCTCGGCGTGCTCGGCATCACCGTCGACGAGCAGTACGGCGGCGCCCAGATGGGCTACCTGGCGCACATCATCGCGATGGAAGAAATCTCGCGCGCCTCCGCCTCGGTCGGCCTGTCGTACGGCGCCCACTCGAATCTGTGCGTCAACCAGATCAAGCGCAACGGCACCGAAGAACAGAAGATGAAGTACCTGCCCAAGCTGATCTCGGGCGAATACGTCGGCGCGCTCGCCATGTCGGAGCCGAACGCCGGCTCGGACGTCGTCAGCATGAAGCTGCGCGCCGAGTTCAAGGGCGACCGCTGGGTGCTCAACGGCACCAAGATGTGGATCACCAACGGTCCCGACGCCGACGTGCTGGTGGTGTACGCCAAGAATGACCTCGAAGCCGGTCCGAAGGGCATGACTGCCTTCCTGGTCGAAAAAGGGTTCAAGGGTTTCTCGGTAGCGCAAAAGCTCGACAAGCTCGGCATGCGCGGCTCGCACACTGGCGAACTGGTGTTCGTCGATTGCGAAGTGCCGGCCGAAAACGTGCTCGGCGGCCTCGGCAAGGGCGTCAACGTGCTGATGTCGGGGCTCGACTTCGAGCGCACCGTGCTGTCGGGCGGACCGCTCGGCATCATGGCCGCCTGCATGGATGCGGTGGTGCCGTACGTGCACGAGCGCAAGCAGTTCGGCCAGCCGATCGGCGAATTCCAGCTGATGCAGGGCAAGCTGGCCGACATGTACTCGACCATGATGGCCTGCAAGGCCTACGTCTACGCGGTCGGCCAGGCGTGCGACCGCGCCGACAGCGCGCAAGCGATCCGCAACCTGCGCAAGGACGCCGCCGGCGCCATCCTGTACAGCGCCGAGAAGGCCACCTGGATGGCCGGCGAAGCGATCCAGGCGCTGGGCGGCAACGGCTACATCAACGAGTACCCGGTCGGCCGGCTGTGGCGCGACGCCA
>JARXKM010000277.1 GCA_030272785.1 Pseudomonadota bacterium | reverse complement strand
AGTGAAATGAAACTCTTCGGATGCCTGGCCGCCGTAAATATTTGTTCCGCATTGCGGATATCCACCGTGCTGTCTTTGGGAGAATGCATCACCAGCAGCGCGCGTTTGAGCACGGCGATCTTCGCCGACAGATTTTGCTCGGCGGCGTCGATCAGGAACTGGCGCTTGATCTTGAAGGGCCGCCCGGCCAGTTGCACCTGGGCCTCGCCGTCGGCTTCGATCGTCCCCAGCGATGCGCCAAACAATCCCTTCACGTGCTCAGGGTCGCTCGGCGCCGCCACCGTCACCACGGCCTTCACTTCGGCAATCGCGCCGGCCGCCGCCAGCACCGCGGCGCCGCCCAGGCTGTGCCCGATGAGAATGGCCGGCGCCTGGTGCGCGCGCCGCATGAAGTCGGCGGCGGCCACCAGGTCGGCCACGTTGGAGGAAAAATTGGTGTTCGCAAACTCGCCCTCACTCGCGCCCAGCCCCGTGAAATCGAAGCGCAGCACCGCGATGCCGTGCTCGGTCAGCGCCTGCGCGATGCGGCTCGCCGCGAACACATCCTTGCCGCAGGTGAAACAGTGGGCAAACAACGCATAGGCCTTGATCGGCCCGCTCGGCGCATCGAGCCGCGCGGCCAGTTTTTGCCCGTCCGCACCGGGAAAATCTTGACGTTCAGTTTGCATAAAGTTTCCCGATCATTGTGAGAGCTGCTCGCTGCGACTGTGCACCAGAACCGGCGGATCGGCAAGCGCCGTGGTTCAGGCGAATGCGCAAGCGCCCGCTCGGCTATCCGCTCGGCTACCCGCTCGGCTACCCGCTCAGCTACCCGCTCAACCGAACCCTCAGCCGAACAGCCCGTGCAAAAACCAGCGCGGCTCGCTATCCTGCGCCGCGCCCACGATGCGCTCGCGGTACACCCAGTAATGCGCATGGTCCTGTCCCTCGGCGATGAAATAATCGCGCGTTTGCGACTGGCTCCACCAGCCCGCCTCGATGCGTTCCGGGGTCGACGCCATCTTCAGCGGCGAGCCGTAGAACGGCCGGTGGTTGCGCATCAGCAGCGCGATCGGCTTGGCCAGCAGCCAGCTCGGACGCGGCAAGCTGAGCACGTCCGGCGGCATCTGCGCCGCGCGCGCGGCGGCGCGGATCTGCTTGTGCACCGGCACCCAGACATTGGCCAGTTCGGGCCGGTAATCGGCCTGCGGCGCCGCCTGCAGCACGTTTTCCGGCCCCAGCCGCGCGACCAGCAGTTCGAGCATGCGCAGCTGGTCCTGCTCGCTGCCGCCCGGCTCGGGAAACAGCGATTCGCTCGGCGGCGCCATCGGCTGCACCTGCGGCGCTTCCAGGCACAGGCCGATCACCGGTGCTTCCAGTACCACCTTGCCGAGCCGCTCCTTGAGCAGGCGCACCAGGTGCTCGTCGCGCCAGGTGGGCTCGGCGAGCACGATGTCGATGACGGTGGGCGGCCGCGCTACCCGGCCGCGCTCGTGCTCGAGCTGCAAGCTGATGCGCCCGACCGCGAACTGGTGCGCGCACAGCCAGCCGGTCATTTGCAGCAGCAGCCGGTGGGCGCCGAACAGCAGCGCCTCGGCGTTCTCGACCCGGTCGAACAGTTCGAGTTTGGCGCTGAAGGTGGTGGGTGCCTCGAGCCAGTCGAACAGTTCGGGCGTCATGCCGTAGGCGGCGTCGAGGATGTCGAGCAGCGGCCGGCCGCAGCGCCGCTGCAGCCCGGGCCGCGGCAGGCGCCGCATGTCCGCCAGGCTGAAGCAGCCGATGCCGTCGAACCAGGCCGCGAACGGGCGCGCCGGCGGCAGCAAGGCGCTGGGCAGGCGGTCGAGCCGGCGTACCAGCGAGGCCATCTTGACGGCGCGGGCACCGCCGTGGCGCGCCAGCAGCCAGGCGCCGCGCGCGGTCGGCGCGCAGCTGAGCGCGGCCGTGAAGCCGAGCGCGCGCAGGTTGGCGCGGATGCGCCGGCACAGCGCGCGGACGCCGCCGAACAGGCGCAGGCTGGCGCCGATGTCGATCAGCAGGGTCGACTCCTCGGCCTGCGCCACCAGCGGGGTGTACTGCAACAGCGCCATCGCCACCGCCTGCAGGGCCTCGGCCTCGCGCGCGGCCGAGCGCTCGTACAGGCGCGCCGCCGGCAGCAACATCAGCACGCCGCCGCGCCGCATGCCAGCCTGGATGCCGGCCTCCCGGGCCGCCGGCGACAACGCCAGCACGCGCTCCTGCTCGAGCACGACGCTGGCGCTGTCACTGGACCAGTGCGGGAGAAAGTTCGGGCAGAAGACTTCGAGCGGTAGCTGGGGCAGGTAGAGGCCGATCCAAAGTCGCATGGCGCTGCAATAAAGAAGGAGTGAGGGGCAGGAACAGCGGCGCGTCGCGCTGCGGTCCCCGGCGTTTGACGAATTCGATGTCGAGCCCGCCGGCGGCCGGCCGCAACGACAGGCGCAACGGCGCCGGCGAACTGTCCTGCGCCGCGGCGAGCGGACGCAGCATGAAAAACAGGGTTTCGCCGTTTTGCGCCGCCAGGTGCAGCCGGCGCAGCGTTTCGCCACGCGCGTGGTTTTGCCAGAACAGCACGGCGCCGCAACTGCCGCTGCGCAGCACCTGTTCGGCGGCCCACAGCGCGTCGCTGCTGCGGCTGGTGCGGATCCAGATCAGCTGCGACGGCGCCAGCCCGAGCGCGGCCAGCGCCAGCGCCTGCGGCGGATGGGGCGGCTGCAACAGCACGATGCGGTGCCGCGCCACGCTGGCCAGGGCCGGGCGCAACAGGCGCAGCTCGCCAATGCCGGGTTGCTGCAGCATCAGGTCGATCAGCGTGCCGGTCGGCCAGCCGCCGCCGGGCAACTGGCCCGACAGGGTGGGATGGCCGGTATCGATGCAGCGCGTGGTCGCATGCGCCAGCTGCGAGGCGCGCCACAGCGAGGGATGCAAGGCCTCGGGGGCGGCGATGGGTTGGTGGAGAGTCATGGTCGATTCGCTTAAACTACTGTATGAATACACAGTACTATTCGGATCCCGGTTTGGCAAGGGCTATCTTGCATCGTGCGCGCCGCGCCGTGCGGCGCTTGACTTTCGGTGCGACTTTCGGCGCGCCGCGGCGACGGATGCGCCGCAGTAATCGACCGCAATCAAGCATGCCTGTTCCACAAAAAAATGAAATAATAGGGGTCCACCTTTTCACGGCTCCAGAATGAAATCCACCTGCTCCGCCCTGTTCGCCCTAGCCGCGTTGTTTACCTTGCCGGCGCACGCCGCCAAGGCCCCGAAGAAGCTGGTCGGCCTTGCGCAGATCCAGACCGTGGTGGTGCTGTACGGCGAGAACCGCAGCTTCGACAATCTGTACGGCCTGTTCCCAGGCGCGAACGGCATCGCCCAGGCGACGGCCGACAACGGCGCGCTGCAGCGCGACCGCGACGGCAGCGTATTGCCGGCGCTGCCGCCGGTGTGGCAAAAGGACAAGAAGCCCGATCCGCTCTATCCTACCGCGCTGCCGAACGCACCGTTCCGCATCGACGCGGCGCCGATCAAGCTGCCGCTGAGCGTCGCCACGCGCGATCTGACGCACCGCTTCTACCAGAACCAGCTGCAGATCAACGGCGGCAAGAACGACATGTTTGCCGCCTACACCGACGCCGGCGCGCTGACCATGGGCCATTACGACGGCGCCGCGCTGCCGCTGTGGCGTATCGCCCGCGAGTACACGCTGGCCGACAATTTCTTCATGGCCGCGTTCGGCGGCTCGTACATGAACCACATGTGGCTCGCCTGCGCCTGCACGCCGCAGTTTCCGGACGCGCCGAAAAAAATGCACGCCCAGCTCGACGCCGATGGCAAGCTGATGCTCAAACCGGACTCGCCGGCCAAGGCGGCCGACGGCGCGCCGCACTTCCTCGACGGCGCCCTGACGCCGGACGGCTATACCGTCAACACAGTCCAGCCTACCTACCAGCCGAGCGGCGCGGCGCCGGCCAAGGGCGGCGACCCGGCACTGGCCGATCCGGCCGAAAACCCGCTGCCGCCGCAGACCCTGAAGACCATCGGCGACACCTTGTCCGCCAAGCGCATCAGCTGGAAGTGGTACGCCGGCGGCTACAACGCGGCGCGCAAGGACCGCAAGCAGATCTACGACGGCGACGTCAATTTCCAGCCGCACCACCAGCCGTTCAATTATTTCCTGCGCTTCGCACCCGGCAGCAAGGAGCGCGCGCTGCATCTGCAGGACGAGACCGACATGCTGGCCGACATCAAGCGCGGCACCTTGCCGCAGGTCACCTTTTACAAGCCGCCCGGCAAGCTCAACGAACACCCCGGCTACGCCAACGTGATGCAGGGCGACATGCACCTGGCCGACATCGTCGCCCGGCTGAAAGCGTCGCCGCAATGGAAGCACATGGCGATCATCATCACCTACGACGAGAACGGCGGCTTCTGGGACCACGCCGCGCCGCCCAAGGGCGACCGCTGGGGTCCGGGCACACGGATTCCCGCGATCATCGTTTCGCCCTACGCCAAGAAGGGCTACATCGATCACACAGCGTATGACACCACCTCGATCCTGCAGTTCCTCACGCGCCGCTTCCAGCTCGAGGCGCTGCCGGGCGTGCGCACCCAGATGGGCGACCTGAGCAACGCCTTCGAGCTCGGCCAGTAAGCATGGTGACCATGCAAGTGGTCGGCGCCGGCCTGTTCGGCCTCGCGCTGATCCACACCTTCGCCGCCAAATCGTTCGACGTGCTGGCCCAGCGCCATCCGCGCCATGCCGGCCTGTTCCACTTGCTGGGCGAAGTCGAAGTGGTGTTCGGTTTCTGGGCCTTCGTGCTGGTGCTGACGATGGCGCTGGTGGCCGGCGGCAAGACGGCGATCGACTACGCCGAATCGCGCCAGTACACCGAGCCGCTGTTCGTGTTCGTGGTGATGGTGGTGGCCGCCTCGAAGCCGGTACTCGAAACCGTGCGCGCCGTGCTCGGCCTGCTCGCGCGGGCCGCGCCGGTGCGCACCGAACTGGCGCTGGTGTGGCTCGGCCTGGCGCTGGTGCCGCTGACCGGTTCGCTCGTCACCGAGCCGGCCGCGATGACCCTCGCCGCACTGATGCTGGCGCCGCAAATCTTCCGTCCCGGCATTCCGGAGTGGCTCAAGTACGGCGCCCTGGGCGTGCTGTTCGTCAACGTGTCGATCGGCGGCACGCTCACCTCGTACGCCGCGCCGCCGGTGCTGATGGTGGCCGGCGCGTGGGGTTGGGACAGCGCCTTCATGGCCATGCATTTCGGCTGGAAGGCGGCGCTGGCGGTGGCCATTAACGCCACCGGCGCGACGCTGCTGCTGAGCCGCCACCTGGACGCGCCGCCGTACGCCGCCGCCGCCGAAGCGGCGCCGCCCGAACTGGTGCCGCGCATGCCGCGGTTGGTCGCGCTGATCCACCTGGCGTTCCTGGCCGCGGTGGTATTGCTGGCCCACCATCCGGTGCTGTTCCTCGGCCTGTTCCTGCTGTTTCTCGGTTTCACCCAGGCCTACGGGCGCTACCAGGATCCGTTGATCCTCAAGGAAGGCTTGCTGGTCGGCTTTTTCCTGGCCGGGCTGGTGGTGCTGGGCGGCATGCAGCAATGGTGGTTGCAGCCGCTGGTGTCGAGCCTGGGCCCGACGGCGCTGTTTTTCGGCGCGCTCGGCCTGACCGCGGTCACCGACAACGCCGCGCTGACCTACCTCGGTTCGCTCATTTCCGGCCTCGGCGCGCACGACAAGTATATGCTGGTGGCAGGCGCGGTCGCCGGCGGCGGCCTGACCGTGATCGCCAATGCGCCCAACCCGGCCGGCGCGTCGCTGTTGCGGCGCGGCTTTAACGACGAGTCGATCGGTGCGCTCGGCCTGTTTCTCGGCGCGCTGATACCGACGGCGGTGGCGGCGGGGCTGTTTATTATCTAGTGGAATCTAGCGGAGGTGCTATGAGCGACGAAATCCTGGTGAGCAAGATGGCGATGATCGCGCACTGCGCGGGCCGCGCGCGCGAGGAATATGGCAAGGACCCGATCACTTTCCTCGGCGACATCACGCGGCGCGATGCCGCCACCTTGAACGTGCTGCGCGCCTGGGAGGCGGCGGTCGAGATGGGCGACGAGGTGATCGGCAGCCACGCGCTCGGCACACCGGAGGAGGAGGCCGAGGTGTTCACCCTGCTCGCCGAGCACGGCTGGATCGACGCCGCGCTTGCCGACGAGCTCAAGCATACCGGCGAATTCTGCCGCGCCGAGTGGGACTACCAGGCGGCGCCGCTGCCGGCGCTGATCCACGTCGTCAAGCGCGGGCTCGACAGCCTGCAGGCCTACGCCGCCGCGCTGGTGGCGCGCGACGCGCAGACATCAGGCTA
>JARXKM010000276.1 GCA_030272785.1 Pseudomonadota bacterium | reverse complement strand
TCAGTCCTTCTGACGCAGCGTCCACGGCAAGGTATTGTGGATGCGCGTCGCCGCCACCGCGGCCTGGCCGGTCGCCACGCTGATCTGGTTCAGGCCGGCGACGACGTCGCCGATCGCGTACAGGCCGGGCACGCGGGTCGCCTGGAACTGGTCGACGACGATTTCGCCGCAGCCGGCGGTGTCGGCGCCGAGCTGCACCGCGAGGTCGGAGCGCGCCGTTTCGCCCAGCATCGGGTACATCACCTCGAACTCGTGGCTGCGACCGTCGGCGGTGTGCAGGACCGGCGTCTTCGCCTCGCTCAGGGTGACCTCGCGCACCATCGAACTGACGTAGCGCACGCCGGCGGCGCCCAGCTGCTGGCGTTCCTGCTCGTCGAGGATGACGCCTGCGCTACGGTCGAACAGCGTGACGTCGGCGCTGAAGGTGCGCATGAACATCGCGTGGCCAATCGGGTTGGTCTCGGACGACACCACGGCGATGCGCTTGTCGATCACGTCGTAGCCGTCGCATACGGGGCACAGGCGCACCGCGCCGCAGGCGAGCGCCTCGCGCCAGTCGTCGATCGGCAGGCCGGTGTCGGCGATGCCGGTGGCCATCAGCACGGTCAGCGCGCGCACTTCACCGCCGTCGTATTCGCCGACAAAGCAGCCATCCTCGATGCGCAGGCGTGCAATCTCGCCGTGGCTCACCTGGCCGTCGTAGCGTTCGAATTGCGCGCGCAGGTTGGTCAGCAAATCGGTACCGCGCACGCCGTCGGGAAAGCCGGGATAGTTGTGCGACACGGGAATCAGGCTGAGGCGGCTGTGACCGCGGTCGAACAGCGCGACCTTGCGGGTGAAGCGGCGCAGGTAGATGGCGGCGGTCAGCCCGGCGGGGCCGCCGCCGATAATCAGCGTGTCGTGGACGAGGGGAGGGGGGGAGTCGATCAGCATCGCCCATTATGGAAATGGCGCCCGTTTCCGTAAATCGGTGTTCGCGCCGAGCGGCGGTAAGACAGCGCTTACACTGCTTGCGCGCAGTGGCCGTGCGACTCCGGCTGCAAGGTGACGTGGTCGATGCCGTGTTTGTCGAGCAGCATGTCCTGTACCGCTGCGAGCACCTGCGGCCAGCGCGCCAGGTCGGCGATTTCGAGGTGGCCGGTCAGCGCCGGCTCGCCCGGCGACATCTCCCAGATGTGCAGGTCGTGCACCGAACGCACGCCGTCGAGCGCGGCCAGGTCGGCGCCCACCTGCAGGTAGTCGATCTGCTCGGGCACGCCTTTCATCAGGAAATGGTAGGACTCGCGCAGCACGCCCAGGGTCGATTTGAGGATCAGCAGCGAGACGAACACCGACAGCAGCGGGTCGATGCGCACCCAGCCTGTGTAATAGATGACGGCGCCGGCGAGCACCGCCGCGATCGAGCCGAGCAAGTCGCCCATCACGTTGACCATCGCCGCGCGCGTGTTCATCGATTGCTGGTCGCGCGAGAGCACCCAGGCCACCAGCAGGTTAATGGCGATGCCGACCGCGGCCACCGCCAGCACTACCGCGCCTTGCACCGCTTCCGGATGGGCGAAGCGACGCACCGCCTCGAACACGATCCAGCACACCAGGGCCAGCATGGCCAGGCTGTTGACGAAGGCGGCCAGCGCCTCGGCGCGGCCGAAGCCGAACGAATGGCGTGCCGACGGCGGCCGCTTGGCGATCAGCTGGGCCAGCAGCGCCAGGCCGAGCGCGGCGGCGTCGGTGACCATGTGGCCGGCGTCCGAAATCAGGGCCAGCGAATTGGACAGGAAGCCGGTCACCACTTCGATCACGGCAAACAGCAGCGTCAGCACCAGCGCGGCGCCGAGCGCGTGCTGGCTGCGGGCGACGGCGAAGTGGGCGTGCTTGGCGTCGCCGGCGCCGTGGGCGTGCAGGTGGGCGGAGGAGGCGGTATCTGGCGTCATGGTGCGGTGGGAAAGCGAACGGTAGGCGCAGTGTAATGGATATTTGATATGCTGACGTCCGTGGACCACGGTCGGCCCAGGCGCGAAAATACCCCTTGTCATTCCCGAAACGGCTCTCTATAATGCTGGTCTTCGGGCGGTTAGTTCAGCTGGTTAGAATACTTGGTCGACATCCAAGGGGTCGGGGATTCGAATTCCTCACCGCCCACCAGAATTTAGCAGTACTGCAATGTAAGAGCGAGAAAGGCACCATGGTTATGACACCGCGAACTACGACGGAGTTGTTCCAGCGACGCTAGTCGAGGTGGATTCTTTCGCTCAACGAAAAAATCAAGCGCGGCTAGCCCGCGTTTTTTTTCGTCTGCATTTTTGTTGGTCCAATCATCAGTAATTACCTGGCGCAGCGCGCCACAGGAGAACAGCATGGTTTCAGTCCGCCTTCCCGATGGTTCCGTTCGCGAATTCGACGGCCCGGTCACCGTAGCCCAGGTTGCTGCCAGTATCGGCGCCGGCCTGGCCAAGGCCGCCCTGGCCGGCAAGGTCGACGGCAAGGTGGTCGATACCTCGCACCTGATCGCGCAGGACGCCGAGCTGGCCATCATCACCGACAAGGACCCGGAAGGCCTTGACGTGATCCGCCATTCGGCTGCCCACCTGCTGGCGTACGCGGTCAAGTCGCTGTATCCGGACGCGCAAGTGACGATCGGTCCGGTGATCGAAAACGGCTTCTACTACGATTTCGCCTACAAGCGCCCATTCACCCCGGACGACCTGGCGGCGATCGAAAAGAAGATGGCCGAACTGGCGAAAAAAGACGAGCCGATCACCCGCTCGGTGCTGCCGCGCGACGAGGCGGTGGCGTACTTCAAGTCGATCGGCGAGCACTACAAGGCCGAGATCATCGCCTCGATCCCGGCCGGCGAGGACGTCTCGCTGTACGCCGAAGGCGGCTTCACCGACCTGTGCCGCGGGCCGCACGTGCCGTCGACCGGCAAGCTGAAGGTGTTCAAGCTGATGAAGCTGGCCGGCGCCTACTGGCGCGGCGACTCGAAGAACGAGATGCTGCAGCGCGTCTACGGCACCGCCTGGGCGAAGAAGGAAGACCAGGAGCTGTACCTGCACAACCTGGAAGAGGCGGAAAAGCGCGACCACCGCAAGCTGGGCAAGGCGCTCGACCTGTTCCACTTCCAGGACGAGGCGCCCGGCCTGGTGTTCTGGCATCCGAAGGGCTGGACCATCTGGCAGCAGATCGAGCAATACATGCGCATGAAGTACCAGGTCAACGGCTACCAGGAAGTGAAGGCGCCGCAGATTCTCGACCGCACCCTGTGGGAAAAAACCGGCCACTGGGAGAACTATCGCGAGAACATGTTCTCGACCGAGTCGGAAAACCGTTCCTACGCGCTCAAGCCGATGAACTGCCCGGGCCATGTGCAAATCTACAACGCCGGCATGAAGAGTTATCGCGACCTGCCGCTGCGCTACGGCGAGTTCGGCCAGTGCCACCGCAACGAGCCGTCCGGCGCGCTGCACGGCATCATGCGGGTGCGCGGCTTCACCCAGGACGACGGTCACATCTTCTGCACCGAAGAGCAGATCGCGCCCGAAGTGATCGCCTTCCACGCGCAGGCGATGGCGGTGTATCGCGACTTCGGCTTCGAGAATATCGACGTCAAGATCGCGCTGCGTCCGGACAACCGGATCGGCTCGGACGAAGTATGGGACGAGGCCGAGGCGGCACTGCGCGCCGCGCTTGGCGCCTGCGACGTCAGCTGGACCGAATTGCCGGGCGAGGGCGCCTTCTACGGCCCGAAAATCGAGTACCACCTGAAGGACAGCCTCGGCCGTCCATGGCAGGTCGGCACCATGCAGGTCGACTTCTCGATGCCGGGCCGGCTCGGCGCGGAATACGTCGCGGTCGATAACTCGCGCAAGGTGCCGGTCATGCTGCACCGGGCGATCGTCGGCTCGATGGAGCGCTTCATCGGCATCCTGATCGAGAACTTCGCCGGTGCGCTGCCGTTGTGGCTGGCGCCGGTGCAAATCGCGGTGGTCAACATTTCCGACGCCCAGGCCGAGTATGCGCAGAATCTCGCCGCTGAATTGCGCAAATCGGGCTTCCGCGTTCACGCTGATTTGCGGAACGAGAAAATTACCTATAAAATACGTGAACATTCCGTCCAAAAACTGCCGTATATCCTCGTGATAGGCGACAAGGAGCGGGATGCCAACACTGTGGCCGTGCGAGCACGAGGCAATGTCGATCTGGGTGTCATGACCGTCGAAGCCCTCGTGGAGCGTCTCAAGCAAGAGATCGCATCCAAAGCTTGATTCAGCATGGCCGAATCACCAGACTTTAAAAGGAAACACCATAGCTACTGACAAGTCGCATCGCATCAATGGCGAAATCACGGCCCCCGAAATGCGTTTATCCGGGGTCGAAAACGAGCCGCTCGGCATTGTGAGCCTGGCCGAAGCATTTCGTCTGGCCGAAGAAGCCAACGTCGACCTGGTGGAGATCGCGCCGACCGCGCAGCCGCCAGTATGCCGCCTGATGGACTACGGCAAGTTCAAGTATTCGGAGCAGAAGAAGGCTCACGAAGCGAAGTTGAAGCAGAAGATCATCCTCGTGAAGGAAGTCAAGTTCCGTCCGGGTACCGATGATGGCGATTACAACATCAAGCTGCGCAACCTGATCAAGTTCCTCGACGAGGGCGACAAGACCAAGATCACGCTGCGCTTCCGCGGCCGCGAAATGGCCCACCAGGACATCGGCTTTCGCATGCTGGAACGCCTGAAGGCCGACCTCGAGCCGTACGGCCAGGTCGAGCAGTTCCCGAAGATGGAAGGTCGCCAGATGATCATGATCCTGTCGCCGAAGAAGAAAAAAGCCTAACGCTGCACGCCAAACCGGCTGCGCGGCTGGCGAAACAACCAGGGCGGGTGAGTTTCTCATCCGCCCTTGGTATTTGTGCCGGGATTCGTGGTAAAATCCTCGGCTTCCTTCCCCAGCGGAATGGAAATAATGTGAAAGCAGGCATCTAAGCGCAGCGAGTTGTTGCCACCTGCAATCCTATAATGGAGCTGTCCACAGGACAGAACTGCTATGCCTAAAATGAAGACCAAAAGCTCTGCGAAAAAACGTTTTCGCGTGCGTCCAGGTGGAACCGTTAAAGCGGGCCACGCTTTCAAACGTCACATCCTGACCAAGAAAACGACCAAGAGCAAGCGCCAGTTGCGCGGAATCACGAACGTCGACGCTGCGGATGTACGTTCCGTCATGCGTATGATGCCAACCGCTTAATCTCACCACTCAATTTAAGGAGTTACTATGCCTAGAGTAAAACGTGGGGTTACAGCTCGTGCCCGTCATAAGAAAATTCTTGTCCAAGCTAAAGGCTACCGTGGTCGCCGCAGCAAGGTCTACCGTGTTGCCAAGCAAGCAGTCATGCGCGCCGGCCAATACGCTTACCGCGATCGCCGCAACAAGAAGCGCGTATTCCGTCGTCTGTGGATCGCCCGTATCAACGCCGCTTCGCGTGAGCATGGCGTAACGTACAGCGTATTCATGAACGGCTTGAAAAAAGCCTCTATCGAACTGGACCGTAAAGTCCTGGCCGATATGGCAGTGATGGACAAGCCGGCATTCGCCGCGATTGTCAACGCCGTCAAGGCAAAGATCGCCGCGTAAGCACGATCGATTGTCGAGCGCCGCCTCCGGGTGGCGTGAAAAGAGCGGGGCAGAGGTTCACACCTGTGCCCCGTTTTTGCTTGTGGCGCGCGTCGCGCCGCACCCAGACAGGAAACCACCCGCATGAACTCCCTGGAACAACTCGTCGTTGCCGCGCAGGCTGACTTTCTCGCCGCCGAAGACGCTGCCGCACTGGAAAACGCCAAGGCCAAGTACCTTGGCAAGACCGGCCAGATCACCGAACAAATGAAGGGGCTGGGCAAGCTCGACCCGGACCAGAAAAAAATCCAGGGCGCGCTGATCAACGCCGCCAAGGTGCAGATCGAGACCGCCCTGACGGCGCGCCGCGACGCGCTCGCCAACGCCATCCTCGCAGCGCGCCTGAACCTCGAAGCGATCGACATCACCTTGCCTGGCCGCGGCCGCTCGGTCGGCGGCATCCATCCGGTGATGCGCACCTGGGAGCGGGTCGAGGAAATCTTCCGCTCGATCGGCTTCGACGTTGCCGACGGCCCCGAGATCGAAAACGACTGGACCAATTTCACCGCGCTCAACAGCCCGGAAAATCATCCGGCGCGCTCGATGCAGGACACCTTCTACATCGAAGGCAACGACAGCACCGGCAAGCCGCTGCTGCTGCGCACCCACACCAGCCCGATGCAGGTGCGCTACGCGCGCACGCATACGCCGCCGATCAAGGTGATCGCGCCGGGCCGCACCTACCGCGTCGACAGCGACGCCACCCACTCGCCGATGTTCCACCAGGTCGAAGGCCTGTGGAT
>JARXKM010000275.1 GCA_030272785.1 Pseudomonadota bacterium | reverse complement strand
GCTTAATCTGCACGCCGGCGCCGATGCGCGCATTGATGATCACGTTGTGCGCGCCGACCGCCACGCCGTCGGCCAGCTCGACGCGGCCCTCGAACACGCAGCCGACATCGATGGTGACATCGCGCCCGCAAATGAGTTCGCCGCGGATGTCGATGCGCGCCGGATCCATCAACGTCACGCCCTGCTCGAGCAGCGCTTGGGCCAGGTTGAGCTGATGGCGCCGTTCCAGTTCGGCCAGCTGCACCTTGCTGTTCACGCCGGCCACTTCCCACTCGGCCGACGGCTGCGCCGACACCACCTGCACGCCGTCGGCGACCGCCTTGGCGACGATATCGGTCAGGTAGTACTCGCCCTGCGCGTTATTGTTCGACAGCGCGGCGAGCCATTGCTTGAGCTGGCGGGTGGGCGCGACGATGATGCCGCTGTTGATCTCGCGGATCGCCCGTTCGGCGGCGCTGGCGTCTTTCTCCTCGACGATGCGGACGATGGCGCCGGCCTCGCGCACGATGCGGCCGAGGCCGAACGGATTGGCCTGCTCGACCGTCAGGATAGCCAGCTTGTCGGCGCCGGCCGCCGCCACCAGCGCGCGCAGCGATGCGGCGGTGGTGAGCGGCACGTCGCCGTACAGGATCAGGGTGGGCGCGGCGTCGTCGAGCTGGGACGCCGCCTGCATCACCGCGTGGCCGGTGCCGAGCTGCGGCTCCTGCAGCGCGGTGGCGATCGGCGCGTGCGCGCCATTATTTTGCCGATTTACCATTTCCGGCACCGCTGCGCCCCCATGCCCGTAAATAACGCATAATTTGCTCGGCGAAAGTTCACGCGCGGTATCAATGACGTGCTGCAGCAAGGGCTTGCCAGCCAAAGGATGCAAGACTTTCGGCAGCGCGGACTGCATCCGTTTGCCCATGCCGGCGGCGAGAATCACAACATTCATAAGCAGTAGTGAGAAAGAGTTGAATAGATGAAAAAGTTTAACACGAGCGACTCGCTGGCCGCGCGCCTACGTACGCTGTTTCTGATAGTCCTCATGGTGGGGCTGGCCGGTTGCAGCAGCATCCGCTTCACCTACAACCATGGCGACACCCTGCTGTATTGGTGGCTCAACAACTATCTCGACCTCGATTCGGACCAGTCCGGCTGGGTCAAGAAGGACATCGACAACCTGTTCCAGTGGCACCGCAAGACCCAGCTCAAGGATTATGTGCAGTTGCTGGCGAACGGTCAGCGCCAGCTGGCCGGCAACCTGACCCAGGCCGACCTGCTGGGCGACTACCGCGAGATCAAGTCGCGCACCGAACTGCTGGCCTACAAGGCGCTGCCCGAGCTGGCCGACCTGGCGCGCTCGGTGCGGCCGGAGCAGATTGCGCAGATGGACAAAAAATTCGCCAAGAACAACGAGGACTTCCGCAAGAAGTTCATGCATGGCGACCTCGAAGAACGCCAGAAGGCGCGCTTCAAGAAATCGATGGAGCAATTCGACCTGTGGTTCGGCCACTTCAGCGGCGACCAGGAAGCGGTGCTGCGCAAGGCCTCCGACGCGCGCGTGCTCGACAACGACATCTGGCTCGACGAGCGGGTGCGGCGGCAGAAGCAGATCGTCGGCGCGCTGCGCAAGGTGCAGGCGGAAAAGCTGAGCAAGGACGCCACCATCGCCGTGCTGCACAATCTGGTCAAAGAGCTGTTCGGCCGCTTCGACGCGCCCGACCGCAAAGCCTTCTTCGACACCTACAACGAGCAGACCGCGCAAATGATCCTGACGGCGGCGAAGATTGCCACGCCCGCCCAGAAAGCCCACGCGCAGAAACGCATGCAAGGATGGATGGAAGATTTCACCATCCTGGCGAACGATCCGCAGCACTGATCTGCCCGCCTGAACCCGGGGGTCAGTGCCGGCATCCAGACACGATCTCAGCCTTCCCCCGGGGTCAGTGCCGGCAATCGTACACGGTCTCAGCCTTGCGGGTGTTCTAGCGATGAGGCCGTGTACGATTGCCGGCTCTGACCCCCGGGGGAAAGCGTGCGATTGATGAGATCGTGTCTGATTGCCGGCACTGACCCCCGGGGCGATTGCCGCGCGCGTGCCATGCTATAGTGCCGCCCATGCCAAAAAAGCCCGCCAAAATCCCGGTTCACCGACCGCCGCCGCCGCAACATGTACGCATCATCGGCGGCGCCTGGAAACGCACCCAGCTGCCAGTGCTGGACGCCCTCGGCCTACGCCCGACTCCTGATCGGGTGCGCGAGACCGTGTTCAACTGGATCAGCCACCAGTGGGGCAACGACTGGAGTGGCACCAACGTGCTCGACCTGTTCGCCGGCAGCGGCGCGCTCGGCTTCGAGGCCGCCAGCCGCGGCGCCGAAGCCGTCGTCATGGTCGACAGCCACTCGCCGGTGATCCGCCAGCTCGAGGCGGTCAAGGACAAGCTGCACGCCGACGCCGTCACCTTGCTGCGCGCCGACGCGCTCGCCGCTGCCCAGTCGATGGCGCTGCGCGGCCAGCGCTACGACCTGGTGTTCCTCGACCCGCCCTACCAACTCGATTTCCTCGAACGCGTGCTGCCGCTGTGCGTCGCCCTGCTCAAGGAAGACGGCCTGGTGTACGTCGAGTCGGGCGCGCCGCTGCCGTTCGCCGCCGACGTCGACGCCGGCGCCCAGACCCCGGACTGGCTGGCGCCTTGGCAAGCGCTGCGCGCCGACAAGGCCGGCATCGTGTACTTCCATCTGCTCCGCCTGCGTACCGATCGGGCGTAAATTATTGAAATAACACTGGCCAAACCGTTGCGTCCTTGCCCCTTGCGGAGGCGGGTCGCGCGATTTGAGGCATAATGCGCGTTCTATATTGGTGCATCGCCAGGGAGTCGCAATGGTTGTAGCCGTTTATCCAGGAACCTTCGATCCGCTCACGCGAGGCCATGAAGACTTGGTCCGCCGCGCGTCCGGCCTTTTCGACGGCCTGATCGTTGGCGTTGCCGACAGCAAGAACAAGCGGCCGTTCTTTTCGCTCGAAGAGCGCCTCGAGATCGCCAACGAAGTGCTGGGCCACTATCCGAACGTGAAGGTCGAGAGCTTCTCCGGCCTGCTCAAGGATTTCGTGCGCAAGCACGACGCGCGGGTGATCGTGCGCGGCCTGCGCGCCGTTTCCGACTTCGAATACGAGTTCCAGATGGCCGGCATGAACCGCTACCTGTTGCCGGATGTCGAAACGCTGTTCCTGACGCCGTCCGACCAGTACCAGTTCATCTCCGGCACCATCGTGCGCGAGATCGCCGTGCTCGGCGGCGACGTCTCGAAGTTCGTGTTCCCGTCGGTCGACCGCTGGCTGCAAAAAAAGATCGCCTCGATGGCGTCGCCCACCGAATAACGAGTATCCGATGGCCTTGTTGATTACCGACGACTGCATCAATTGCGACGTGTGCGAGCCCGAGTGCCCGAACGACGCCATCTACATGGGCACGGAGATCTACGAAATCGATGCGGCCAAGTGCACCGAATGCGTCGGCCATTTCGACGAGCCGCAATGCCAGCAGGTGTGCCCGGTCAGCTGCATCCCGTTCAACCCGGCCTGGCGCGAAACGCCGGAGCAGCTGCGCCTCAAGTACGAACGCCTGATGGCCGCCAAGGCCGCCAAGGCCTGAGAGGCGGCGAGGTGGAGAGCCGAGAAGCTGAGAGCCTTTCGATCACGCCCGAAAACGTTCAAGCCCCGATCACCCGGCCGCGTGCCACTTGCCGCTCGCTTCATCCTTCCTGTATTTCTTCTTGACCGCGCTCCACGCGACCCGGTGCGCGTTCTCCTCGCGCCCGTATTCGTCCCAGGCATGGTTGAACGCTTCCTTGTAGATTTCCTGCGCGTGCGTCGGCAGGTTCTCGCGCACGCTGTCCGGCAGCTCGGCGATCGTTGCGTATGGCATCGGCATGCCCCCGTTGATGATGGAACCGACAAGTTTGTATTTTGCGCCAATCGGCCGCCGCGTGGCGCACGTCCGGGTGTTGCACTTTTGGTTTCATAATGGAAATAGTCATTGCAGGACATTTTTCGGTAACCAAGAAGTGCTATATTTAAGCAAGGGAATAGCACGCCCATACTATTTTTATAAAAAAGAGAGACGGTTGCAAAAAATGAACATACGAAACATGGGTATCGGCCAGCGGCTGGCCATCGGGTTTGGCGTCGTGATCGCCCTGCTGGTCATGCTGGCGGGGCTGTCCTACTCGCGCATCGGCGGGCTCAACCAGGAAGTGACGAGCATGGTCAAGGAGCACTATCCGAAGACCGTGGTGGCCAACGGCATCAAGGCCGACGTCAACGAAGTCACGCGCAGCATGCTCAACGTGCTGATCATGAGCGACCCGGACCAGATCAAGCTCGAGCTGGCCAACATGGACAAGAAAAACGCCAGCGCCACCGCCGCCCTCGCCGCCCTCAACGACAGCACCACCGACCCGCGCGGCCAGGAGATCCTCAAGGCGATCGCCGCCATCCGCGCCAAGTTCATTCCCGGCCAGGCCGCCTTCATCGCCCTGATCAACGCCGACCAGAAAGAAAACGCGATGGTCAAGTTCATGTTTTCGATGCGGCCGCAGCAGGCCAAGTACTTCGACCAGCTCGACAAGTTTACCGCCTACCAGAACCAGATCATGGTCGAGGCCGGCGACGCCGCCGCCGCCGTCTCCAAGCGCACCCAGCTGCTGATCCTGCTGCTCGCCGTCGGCGCCAGCGTGATCTCGGTGGCGGTCGCCCTGTTTGCCACGCGCAGCATCACCGGCCCGCTCAGCGAGGCGGTCGACATCGCCAAGCGCGTCGCCGACGGCGACCTGACCAGCGTCATCGAGGTCAACAGCAACGACGAGACCGGCCAGATGATGGAAGCGCTCAAACACATGAACAGCAGCCTGACCCGCATCGTCGCCGAAGTGCGCTCCGGCACCGAGTCGATCGCCTCGGCCTCCGGCCAGATCGCCAGCGGCAACCTGGACCTGTCGAACCGCACCGAACAGCAGGCCGCCTCGCTCGGCCAGACCTCCGGCTCGATGCGCGAGCTGACCGACACCGTGCAGCAGAACGCCGACAACGCCCGCCAGGCCAACCAGCTGGCCGCCAAGGCGTCCGAGGTGGCGATCCGCGGCGGCTCGGTGGTGTCGCACGTGATCGACACGATGGGCTCGATCACCGCCTCGTCGAAGAAGATCGTCGACATCATCGGCGTGATCGACGGTATCGCCTTCCAGACCAACATCCTCGCCCTCAATGCCGCCGTCGAAGCGGCGCGCGCCGGCGAGCAGGGGCGCGGCTTCGCGGTCGTCGCCGCGGAAGTGCGCAGCCTGGCGCAGCGCTCGGCGGCGGCGGCCAAGGAAATCAAGACCCTGATCGGCGACTCGGTCGACAAGGTGCGCGAAGGCAGCACCCTGGTCGAGCAAGCCGGCGTGACGATGGAGGAAGTGGTCGCCAGCGTGCGCCGGGTCACCGACATCATGGGCGAAATCACCTCGGCCAGCCAGGAACAGAGCGTCGGCATCGCCAACGTCAACATGAGCATCGTCGAAATGGATGAAACGACGCAGCAGAACGCGGCGCTGGTCGAACAGGCGGCGGCAGCGGCGGCGTCGATGCAGGAGCAGGCAGCCAAGCTGGCGCGGGTGGTCAGCGTGTTCAAGCTCGATCAGCACGGCCTGTCCACCCAAGCGCCTGTCCGTGCGTTAAGCCAAGAGAGCCGCGCCGCCCGCGCAGCCTGACTCAGTAGTTCGGTAAGAAAATAGCTAAGTTGTACCCATTATAATTTTAAATCACACTCTGGAGACACGACGATGGCAATGACAAAACTCAGTTTCAAGGCCTTGCTGGCCGGCGCCTTGATGGCATTCGCGATGGTGCAGGGCGCCGTGGCGGCTGAAATCAGCGGCGTGAAATTCGACGACACGGTGAAAGTGGGCGGCAAGGACTTGAAACTGAACGGCCTGGGCATGCGCACCAAGTTCATCGTCAAGGTGTACGCCGCCGGCCTGTACCTGCCGGAGAAAAAGAACACCGTCGCCGACATCCTGAAGATCGACGGTCCACGTCGCATGACCTTGGTGATGATGCGCGAAATCAGTTCGGACGAATTCGGCCAGGCCTTCATGACGGGCCTGAACAACAATATCGACAAGGCCGAAAAATCGAAGTTCGTCACCCAGATCAGCAAGTTCGGTGAAATGTTCGGCACCATCGAAGGCTTGAAGAAGGGCGACACCTTGCACATCGACTGGATTCCCGGCACCGGCACCGTCTGCGAGCTGAATGGCAAGAAAATCGGCGAAGTGCTGCAGGACGTGAACTACTTCAATGCCGTGCTGAAGATCTGGCTGGGCGACAAGCCGGTCGACAGCTCGCTCAAGCCGGTGCTGCTGGGCGAGGCGAAGTAAGCGCGGCGACAGGCTTGACGC
>JARXKM010000274.1 GCA_030272785.1 Pseudomonadota bacterium | reverse complement strand
ATGGCCGCATGCCGATGATTTCCTTCCTCTACACGAAACCGCACCAGTGGCTGCGCTGGAGCGCGCAGTACGCCGCCAACTGGTGGCGCATGCTGCTGCTCGGCGCGATCGCGCTGGTGCTGGCGTTTTCGCCGTCGACCTACACGCGCGCCCACCGCATCGCCACCTCGCGCCAGATTTACCTGGGCGCCTGGCAGGTGCTGCCGTGGTTCACCGCGCTCGCCGCGCTGATCAGCCTGGTGATCATCCGCATCGTGCTCGTCACCGCCCTCAGCTACGGCCTGTCGCGCTTCGCCCTCGAGATGGTGGTGCGGGTGCTGGTGCTCGAGCTGATCCCGCTGGCGGCGGCGATGTTCGTGGCGCTGCGCGCCGGCCTGGCGTTCAACGCCGCCGCGCTCGAGCCGCTCGCCGCCGACCGCTCCGACGCCGGCGCCTGGCGGCTGCGGCGCGACCTGGTGGCCGAGGTGTCCGGCAACGCCTTCGCCGTGCTTAGCCTGGCCACCGTCAGCAGCGTGCTGGTGCTGGTGCTGGCCTACCTGAACGTCTACGGCCTGTCGCCGTGGGGGCTGGCCGACTACACCCGCACCGTCGGGCGCGTGTTCGAGCCGACCGTGGCGATCGGCTTCGGCCTCAAGACCATCCTGTTCGGCCTGGCGGTGGCGGTGATTCCCGCCGCCGCCATCCTCGAACTCCAGCGCAGCGGCGAAGGTGCCCGTTCCACCATGCAGCCGGGCGCGGTGCGCCTGCTGTTCGTGCTGTTCGTGATCGAGGCGGCCTCGCTGGCCGTCAAATACTTTTGAAGGAGCTCCCCGCCATGACGGTCCCGCCGCCCGAGTCGCCCCCGCACGTCGAAGTGAAGGCGGTGATCCTGCTGATCCTGATGACGTCGCTCATCGCCGCCTTCCTGCTGTACGTGATGTACGCGCGCGGCGTGTTCGACGCCACCCAGCGCCTGGTGCTGGTGTCGGACGACTCGGAAGGCGTGATCCCCGGGATGGACATGACCTTCGCCGGCTTCGCGGTCGGGCGCGTGCGGCAGGTCGAGCTGGCGGCCGACGGCAAGGCGCGCATCCTGGTCGACGTGCCGCGCAAGGACGCCAAGTGGCTGCGCCTGTCGAGCGTGTTCACGCTCGAGCGCGGCCTGGTCGGCGACACCAGAATCAAGGCCTACAGCGGCATCCTGACCGATCCGCCGCTGCCCGACGGCGCCACCCGCACGGTGCTGCGCGGCGACACCGCGGCCGAAATTCCCAAGCTGGTGGCCAGCGCCAGGACGCTGCTGGAAAACCTCGATGCGATGACGCGCAGCGACTCGAGCCTGAACGCCAGCCTGGCCAACGTGCAGGCGGCCACCGGACGCTTCACCGGCAAGTACGGCCTGCTTGGCGGCGCCCTCGGCAGCGAGGACGAGGCGCGCAAGGTGATGCTCACGCTCGACCGGGTCAACGCGCTGCTGGCGAACGCCGACCGCCGCGTGTTCGGCAAGCGCGGCCTGATGGACGACACCGAGGCCGCCGTGCTGCAGCTCGACGTCGTGCTGAAAGACGCCAGCGCCAGCCTGAAGAAGCTCGACGCGGTGCTGGTCGAGGCGCAGGCGGTCGGCAAGAACGCGCGCGTCGCCACCGACGACCTGGGCGCGCTGCGCGCCGAAGTCGACAGCAGCCTGCGCAAGGTCACGCGGCTGGTCGACGAAATCAACCGCAAATGGCCATTTGCCCACAAGACGGAGTTGAAGCTGCCATGAAGACGATCCCAGCCTGCCTGATTGTCGTGTTGCTGGCCGGCTGCGCCGCCAAGCCGGTCGAGCCGGCGTGGCGCGCCAACGCCGCCGGTGCGCTCGACAGTTTCACCGATGCCTATCTGAAAGGCGACAGCGCCATCGCCGCCACCGAGTTCGCCCGCGCGCGCGCCGAGATGAGCAGCACCGGCCGCTTCGACCTGGTCGCGCACGCCGAGCTGGTGCGCTGCGCCGTCTACACCGCCAGCCTGGTGGTCGGGCAATGCGGCGGGTTCGCCGCGCTGGCGCCGGATGCCAGCGCGGCCGAGCGGGCCTACGCGGCCTACCTGGCCGGCCAGTGGCAGGGGCTCGACACGGCGCTGCTGCCGCCGCAGCACCAGCCGATCGCGCGCGGCACCGGCGGCCTGGCCGCCGTCGCCGATCCGCTGGCGCGCCTGGTGGCGGCCGGCGCCATGCTGCAGGCCGGGCGCATCGCCCCGCCCGACATCGCGCTGGCGACCGACACCGCCTCGGCGCAGGGCTGGCGCCGGCCGCTGCTGATGTGGCTGGGGGCGGCCGAGCAGCGCGCCGTCGCGCTGGGCGACAGCGCCGAGCTGGCGCGCATCCGGCGCCGCATCGCGATCGCGTCGGCGCGCTGAACACGCAACGCAGTCTTGATGCGCGCCAGATTGCAGCCTGGCGCGGCAAGGTACGATCTTTGATGCCTGATTCAAGGACTCACATCATGGACTACGCGCCCGCCGTCAAATCACACGAGCAATTACCCGGCATGCACCTGGGCCGGACCGCGCTGAAGGGCGACTTCGTGTTCGGCTTCCAGAGCGCGCCCAAGGATGGCAGGTATGGCTTGCTGATCGTGTTGCTGCTTGTCCTGTTCGGCGCCTGTCTGATTTCGCTGTTTCGCGACTTTGCCTGGCAGACGGTGGTCGCGATGGTCTTTATCGCCAGCGCCGTCTACAAGATCGCGCTCGTCGCAGTGATGAACGAACAGGTCTGCGTCTTCAAGGACGGCGTGGCCTATTCAGAGCGATATTTCTTCAGCATCTTCAACCCCAAGGACGGGGTGATTTGGAATAGCGCGGCCTACGTCGACATCCTGTACGTCGACTTCAGGGGTGGCAGCTTCAGCGTGCTGCCGCTGGCCAGGGGGAAATTTTCGCCCGTTTCCGGCCTGGGCCGGGACGAATGCAAACGGCTCTACGATACCTTCATCGCCTTCCAAAGGCGCGGAGATATTCCCGCGTCGATCGACGTCAAGAGCCCCTACGCCTGAAGCAACGCCGGTGCCCGCGCTACGATAGCGTTGTGGGCCTGGCGATGATTTCGCCCGCATCCACCTCCACATCCGACGGCCGTTCGGCGCTCCGCCGCTGCGCGACATCAGCCGCTTGATGCTCGATGCATCACCGTGCTGAATGCTCACCGGCGCACTATCGCCGGCAGCTGGCCAGCGCCGCGCCCAGCGTGTCGAAATAATTGCCGGCGCCGGCCGCGCTGAACACGCCGGCCAGGTCGAGTTTGTGGCGCACGCGCTCGTTGGCCTCGCACAGCACCACGCGCACGCCGCGCCGGTTCAGGTGGCCGATCACTTCTTCGAGCGACTGCAGGCCGGTGATGTCCATGAATGGCACGCGGCGCAGGCGCAGCACCAGCACGCGCGGATCGGTGTGCGTGGCCATCAGGACGCGCTCGAAATTTTCCACCGCGCCGAAAAAGAACGGCCCCTCGATCGCATACACCAGCACGCCCGGCGGCAGCTTGTCGAGCTTCTGGTCGTTCAGCTCCTGCTCCAGGTGCGCACCGGTGAGCTGCAGCACCTCGACCGAACTGGCCATCCTGCGCACGAACTGCAGCGTCGCCAGGATCACGCCGATGTTGACCGCGACGATCAGGTCGACGAACACGGTGAGCAGGAAGGTGATCAGCAGGATCGCCACGTCGGCACGCGGGGCGCGCCGCACCATCCGCGCGAAATGGCCGATGTCGGCCATGTTGTAGGCGACGATGAACAGGATCGCGGCCAGCGCGGCAAGCGGCACCTGCGCCACCAGCGGCGCCATCAGCAGCAGGACCAGCAGCAGCGTGAGCGCATGCACGATGCCGGCCAGCGGACTGCTGCCGCCGTTGCGGAAGTTGGTGGCGGTGCGCGCGATGGCGCCGGTGGCGGCAAAACCGCCCAGCAGCGGCGCGGCCAGGTTGGCCAGGCCCTGGCCGATCAGCTCCTGGTTGGCGTCGTGGCGCGTGCCGGCCATGCCGTCCACCACCACCGCCGAGAGCAGCGATTCGATCGCGCCGAGCATGGCGATGGCAAATGCCGGCCCGACCAGTTCGAACACCCGCGCCGCGCTCACCGCCGGCAGCCCGAAAGCGGGCAGCAGGCGCGGGATGCCGCCGAACGCGCTGCCGATGGTGGCCACGCCGTCGAAGTGGAAGCTGGCCTGCGCGAGCGTGGCCACAACCATCGCCACCAGCGGTCCGGGCACGCGGCGCAGCAGCGGCACACGGCTGGAAAACAGCGCCAGCAGCAGGCTCAGTAACGCCAGCATAGCGGTGCTGCGGTGCAGGCCCGGCAAGGCCAGCGCCAGGCGCGCGACGCGCTCGTGGAAGTGGGCCGCATGCACGTCGGGCAGGCCGAAAAAATATTGCCACTGGCCGACCCAGATGATCACGCCGATGCCCGCGGTGAAACCGACGATGACGGGATCGGGAATGAAGCGGATCACCGCGCCCATCTTGGCCAGCCCCATCATCAGCAGCATCAGGCCGGCCATGAAGGAGGCGATCTGCAGGCCGTCGACGCCGTACTTGGCGGTGATGCCGGCCAGGATCGCCACGAAGGCGCCGGTCGGGCCGGCGATCTGCAGCCGCGTGCCGCCGAACGCGGCGACCATGAAGCCGGCCACGATGGCGGTGTACAGCCCTTGCTCGGGCCGCGCGCCGGAGGCAATCGCGAACGCCATCGACAGCGGCAGCGCGACGACGCCGACTACCACTCCGGCGACGACATTGCGCAGCAGGTGGGCGCGTCCGAACAGGCCGGCGCGCCGCGCTTCAAGGATGCTGATCATCGCCGGTCCCGTCGAACGGTGCGTGTGTGAATAAATTGTGGTGCCCCCGATTGTCGCCATTTGCTGTCAAAAATGCTACACTATTTGGAGGCAATCGACGCCCTCGTTCAAAGGAGCAGTGCATGAATACCGGAAGACTCACCACGTGGATGGACCAGGCGCAGCCGATCCTGGTGGCGTTCGGCCTCAAGGTGCTGGGAGCGATCGCGGTATTTGTCATAGGCCGCTGGCTGATCGGGCTGGTGAGCCGGCTGGTGGGCGCCGGCATGACGCGCCAGCGGATCGACCCCACCGTGCAGCGCTACCTGGTCAGCTTCATCAGCGTGGCCCTCAACATCATTTTGGTGGTCGCCATCCTGGGCTACTTCGGCGTCGAGACGACGTCGTTTGCCGCCCTCGTTGCCGGCGCCGGCGTGGCGATCGGCGCCGCCTGGAGCGGCTTGCTGGGCAACTTCGCCGCCGGTATCTTCCTGCTGGTGCTGCGCCCCTACCAGGTGGACGACTACGTGATGATCGGCGGCGTCGAGGGCACCGTCACCGAACTGGGCTTGTTCGGCACCACCCTGACGACGCCGGACAACGTCAAGACCATCGTCGGCAACGGCAAGATCATGGGCGCCGACATCAAGAACTATTCGTCGCATCCGTATCGGCGGGTCGAACTGGTGGCGCAGCTGGCCGGCAGCGCCGACGTGCACAAGGCGATCGCGCTGCTGAAGGAGGCGGTGTCGAAGGTGGCCAACACCACCAGGAACCCGGCGGTGGACGTCGAGATCCTCGAGTTCAACGAGTTCGGGCCGAAACTGGCGGTGCGTCCGTATTGCCACACCGCGCATTATTGGCAGGTGTACTTCGACACCAATGCCGCCATCGCCGACACCCTGGGGGCGGCCGGCTTTCCGGTCGCGACCCATCCCGTCAAGCTGTATCCGGTCTGATACGGCGGCGATTGTCCGTTTGCCTCACGGCGCGCACGGCGCGCGCCGCATCGGGAACTCGATAGTTCGCATCGCGCCTTTGCGCGTGCCCTCGATGCTGGCCAGCAGTCGCGTCTTGTCTTGCAGCCGATAGATCACCCGCTGCGGGAAATCGTGCGCGGGATTTTCAAAGGCGACTTCGGTCTCGCCGATGCGAATCTGCGTGAAGGTGGCTTCCTGCTGGCCGGATGGCAGCGCGGTAAACAGCAGCTTGCCGTCCGCCGCCAGGTGGATGCGCATGAATTCGAATTCAATCGTCTTGCCCGCCTTGACGGTCCGGCCTATGCCCAGCATGGTGCCTGCGGCGGGCGCCATCCAGTGCTCCTGCGTGCCCGGCTCGGCCGCTTCACGCGTCCAGCAGCCGGCCAGCCAGGCAATGCGGTCCAGCCCACTGGCGTTTTGGGCGTATGCAGACGCGTGCGCGCAGCAGGCGGCGAGCGCCGCCATCAAGATACGCGCACGCAGCGTGGTTTTCGGGGTCATCATTCTGGTTGCACCTTGCACCTTGCGCTGGCGGCAGGCCGGATGGCTGCCTGCGCCAACGATATCCTAAAACGGCAGGCGGCGACAGCGCCACGGTGGCGGCATCAGTCCTTCTGACGCAGCGTCCACGGCAAGGTATTGTGGATGCGCGTCGCCGCC
>JARXKM010000027.1 GCA_030272785.1 Pseudomonadota bacterium | reverse complement strand
TTGTCCGGGTCGCGCAAATAGGTGGTGGCGGTATGGATCGGCGGCGCGATCGCCCTGGTGGCTTCGTCCACCCAGCCGAGGGCCTGGGCTGCAATACTTTCCGGCTTCATGTTCTTGTGGTCCATGCTGTTCCTGGTGAGATTCATCGATAGCGGGCAAACGGATTGCGCCAGTGCCTGTCCAGCATTGTAATCCGGCGTCCGATTTCTATTTGCTCTTGAGCGGAAACGGCGGATGCACCGGCCGCACCGGCGGATTTTTCGCCAGTTCGGCCTTGATCACCTCGATCGCCTTTTCCAGCTGCGGATCGCGGCCGGCGATGACGTCGGCGGGCGTCTGCTCGACTTCGATGTCCGGCGCCACGCCTTCGTTCTCGACGCCCCAGCCGCCCTGGCGGGTCCAGAACGCCAGGTTGGGCGCGGTGATGGTGCCGCCGTCCATCAGCACCGGGTAGCCGAGGATGCCAACCAGGCCGCCCCAGGTGCGCTTGCCGATCAGCGGGCCCATACCGTTCTGGCGGAACATCCACGGCAGCAGGTCGCCGCCGGAACCGGCGGTTTCGTCGATCAGCATCGCGCGCGGGCCCTGGATCGAGGCGGACGGCGTTTTCATGTCGGCGCCGTAGCGCATGGTCCACCAGGCGATCTCTTTCTTCTGCAGGATCTCCAGGTAGTAGTCGGCCACGCTGCCGCCGCCGTTGAAGCGCTCGTCGATGATGATCGCGTCCTTGTCGGCCTGCGGGAAGAAGTAGCGCTTGAAGTAGGTATGCCCAAGCGCGGCGGTATTCGGCACGTAGACATAGGCGACCTTGCCGCCGGTGGCCTGGTTGACCTTGCGGATGTTCCCCTCGATCCAGTCGCGGTTGCGCAGCGCCTCCTCGCCTGGCACCGGCACCACCGTGATGGTGCGCGCCGCGCTGCCGTCGGCGTTCGGGCCGACGGTGATGTCGATCGCCTTGTTGGCGGTGTTTTCAAAGGCGCTGTACAGGTTGGTCGGCGGCAGCAGTGCGCGCCCGCCCACCGCCAGCAGGTATTCGCCGGCCTTGACGTTCAGCCCCGGCTCGGTGAGCGGCGCGCGCAGCGTAGGGTTCCAGTTCAGGCCACCGTACACCTTCTTGAAGCGGTAGCGACCGTTGGCGATCTCGTAGTCGGCGCCCAACAGCCCGCCCGGCAGCGTCTTGGCGTCGATGAAATTCTCGCCGCCGCCGCCGCGATGGTGGCCCACCGCCAGCTCGCTGCACATCCACTGGATCAGGCGATTCAGGTCGGCGCGGCTGGACAGGTCGGGCAGGAACTGCGCGTACTTGGCGCGCATCTTGTTCCAGTCGGCGCCGTGCATGCCGGGATCGTAGAAGTAGTCGCGGTTGATGCGCCAGGCCTCACTGAAGATCTGCGGCCATTCCTCGCGCGGCTCGACCCGCACCTCGATGGCGGCGACCTTGATGGCGCCTTCGCCGGCCGTCAGCGTCTTGGCGCCGGCCACGCCCATCGCCCAGGTTTCCTTCTGCCGATACAGGAGCTTCTTGCCGTCGGCGGAGACGCCATAGTCGTCCACTTCCGCCAGCAGGGTGCTCGCCTTGCGTTCCTTCAGGTCGAAACGCTGCAGCGCCTTCTTGCCGTCGCTTTCGCGCAGGAAGAAGATCTGGCCCGCTTCGCCGGTTTCCAGGTCCGACAATTCAGCGGCCGCAATCGGCAGGTCGACGATGCGCTGCTCGATGCCGTCGAAGTCGATCGCGATCGGCGCGGTCGGCGCCACCGCCACCTTGGGATCGTCGCGGCCGGTCTTTGGATCGGTCTTCGGCTTGGCGCCATCGTCCTTGGCGTCCTTGTGCTCGGCGACCGGCGGCGTGTCCTTGGCCGGCGTGCCTTTCTCCTCGTCGCTTTCCTTGATAAGCGGCGACGGCAGGTCGCGCCGCAGCACCGCCATCCACACGGTGCGCGTGACGCGGTTGTCTTCGTTCTGCTGGGAGAACCAGTTGTTGCTCGGGCCGGCGTTGGTGGAGGCAAAGAAGTACAGGTATTTGCCGCTCTTGTCGAACACCGGGTTGACCACGTCCGACAGGCCATCGGTCACCGCCCAGGACTTGTGCTGCTCGAGCGAATAGATGTAGGCGCTGCGCGTGTAGGTCATCGAATTGAGCGCGTAGGCGATCCAGCGCGAATCGGGCGCCCAGGCGGCGCGCAGCGTCTTGTTCACGCCGTACATCGGCTCGGCGGCGATCTTCTGGATCGCGCCGGAGGCCGCATCGAGCACGTACAAGGTCCACGCATTGTCGGTGTAGGCGAGCTTCTTGCTGTCGGGCGACCAGACCGGATTGTCGTAGAAGCCGGCGCCGGCCAGCTTGTACTTGCGCGGCTCGCCCTTGCCGTCCTGGGCGCGGATGTGCAGCGCGTATTCGCCCGCCGCATCCGAAAAATAGGCCACCGAGCGGCCATCCGGCGACCAGGCCGGCGAGCGCTCGTGGATGCCGGTGGTCTGGGTCAGGTTGCGCACATCGCCTTTGTCGGCCGGCATGGTGACGATCTCGCCGCGGAACTCGAACGCCACGCGCACGCCGGACGGCGAGATCGAGGCGTTGCGGATATGCTTGGCGCCGCTGATCCAGCGCGGGCGCGACAGGCCCAGGTCGCTGTTGACGCCGATGGCGAGGCGCTGCGCCTGGCCGCTGGCCAGGTCGAGCGCGTGCAGGTAGCCGGCCTGCTCGTACACCAGGGTGGTGCCGGCGGCGGCGGCGTTGAGTACCGGGAAGTCGCTGTGACTGGTCAGCCGGCGCACCGCCTTGCCCTTGACGTCGTAGGCATACAGGTTGAATTCGCCGTCGCGGTCGGAGCGGAAGTAGACGGTGTCGCCGATCCAGATCGGATCGACGTCGTTACTGTGGCCGGCCGGCTGGGGAATTTTTTCGACCGACTTGTCGCCGGCGCTGAACAGCCACAGCACCGAGTTGGTGCCGCCGCGATAGTGCTTCCACTGCAGGAAGGCCGGCGCGAACGGGTTGTAGGCGAGGCGCTTGCCGTCCGGCGACCAGGCGGCGCGCGCCGCGTTGGGGATCTCCAGGCGCGTCTCGACGCCGCCGCCAACCGGCACCGTGTAGAGCTGGCGAAAGCGGTTGTTGAAGGCGGCGCGCGCGGAGGTGAACATCACCGCCTTGCCGTCCGGCGTGTAGTCCTGCACGATGTCGGCGCCGGGGTGGAAGGTCAGCCGGGTCGGCACGCCGCCGGCCAGCGCAATCTGGTAGACGTCGATGTTGCCGTCGACCTGGGCGCTGTAGGCGATGTGGCTGCCGTCGGGCGAAAACACCGGGTGCGACTTCTCGCCGAGATCGGAGGTGAGGCGGCGCGGCGCGCTGGCGTCCAGGTTGGCCATCCAGACGTCGCCGGCGTAGATGAAGGCCAGGTGGCGCGCCGACACGGCCGGCTCGGTGAGCATGCGGGTGTCGGCGGTGTTGGGCAGCGCGTGCGCCAGCGGCGCGAGCATCAGGGCACCGCCGGCGGCGGCAAGCGACAGCAGCTGTTTCAATTTCATGAAAGACACGCTCCAGAAAAGTTGGGAAAACGGCAACGGCGATTCTGGCACATCCGGCTTGCGGAAGGGCACATAATTTTACGGCGTTCCGCTGCGCTTGTGCCGCCGCGCCGGCGCCGCGGCCCGGTATACTGGCTCATCACCACACACAAGGCAGCCATGAGCGATTATCTCGAAGTGACTTGCCGGCTGGTCAGCGCCGTGCTGATCGGCGCCGTCATCGGCCTCGACCGCAACCTGCACGGCAAGCCGTCCGGCATGAAGACGCTCGGCCTGGTCGCGCTGGGTGCTTCGCTGTCGGCGATGGCCAGCCAGGGCTTCGAGTTCGACTTCGCCGCGCGCGACAACGCCGCCGCGAGCCGGGTCATCCAGGGCATCATCACCGGCATCGGCTTCCTCGGCGCCGGCGTCATCGTGCACGAGCGCAGCACCGAGCGGGTGCGCGGCCTGACCACCGCCGCCTCGATCTGGGTCACCGCGGCGATCGGCATCGTCTGCGGCATGGGCGCGTGGCGGATCGCCGGCATCGCCATGCTGGTGGTGCTGGCGCTGCTGGTGCTGGGCCGCCCGCTCGAACACATGCTGCACCGGCGCTGGCTGGGCAAGAGCGCCGACGAGCGCGCCACCATCGATCGGCTCGAGGAATAAGATGGCCGCCCGCGGCGTCGACGTGGTGGGCGCGATCCGCGCGTTCAATGCGGGGCGCGAGCCGCAGCGGCTGGCCATGAAGTACGCGGCCATGCGCGGCGGGCCGTTCGCCTTCCTGCGCGCAACCTGTCACCTGTTCTACGACCGGCTGCCGGCCGATCCGATCATGGCGGCGGCGCCGTCCGCGTGGTGCTGCGGCGACCTGCACCTGGAAAACTTCGGCAGCTACCAGGGCGACGACCGCCGCGCCTATTTCGACATCAACGATTTCGACGAGGCGGCGCTGGCGCCGCTCAGCTGGGACCTGCTGCGCTTCGCCACCAGCGTGATCGTCGGCGCGCACGCGCTGGGGCTGCACGGTGCGCAGGCGCGCGCGCTGTGCATCGGCTTCCTCGACAGTTATGCGGCCACGCTGGCGGGCGGCACGGCCGGCGCGGTCGAAGCGCATACCAGCGGCGGCCTGGTGCGCAGCCTGCTCGACGACGTCGGCGGCCGCTCCGGCGCCGCCTTCCTCGACCGCCGCACCGAGCGCCATGGCGCGCAGCGCCGCATCCGCATCGACGGCAAGCACGCGCTCGCGGCCAGCAACGCCGAACGGGCACACGCCGAAGCGCTGCTGGCCGCCTTCGCGCGCGGCCAGCCGGCGCCGGCGGCGTTCGCCCCGCTCGACGTGGCGCGCCGCATCGCCGGCGTGGGCAGCCTGGGCCTGGAACGCTACGTCATCCTGGTGCGGGGGCACGGCGGCGCCGACGGCAATGAGCTGCTCGACCTCAAGCGCGCGCAGCAGTCGTCGCTGGCGCCGCACTGGCGCCGGCGCCAACCGGCCTGGCCGACGCAGGCGCGCCGCATCGTCGCCGTGCAGGCCCGGCTGCAGGCGGTGCCGGCCGCCTTCCTGCACGCGCTGGGCGCGGCCGAACCGACCTACGTGCTGCGCGCGCTGCTGCCGAGCGAAGACAAGGTGGCGCTGGAACGCACCGGCACGTCGATCGCCGCATTCGGCGCGGTGGTGCGCACCATGGCGCAGGTGGCGGCGTCGGCGCACCTGCGCGGCGCCGGCCACGACGGCGCCGATCCGGCCGCCGCGCTGATCGCGTTCGGCGGCCGCTTGCGGTGGCGTTCGGCCTTGCTCGGCATCGCGCTTGGCGCCGCCGAGCAGGTGCGGCGCGACTGGGCCACCTATTGCGCGGCGTACGACGGCGGCGCATTCGCCTGAGCGGCGCTCAGCACGGCTGCGGCGCGACGTGCAGGGTGCCCAGCCTGAAGGCATTTTTCCCCGCGCGCTTGACGATATACATTTCATTGTCGGCGCAACGCATCAGGTCGGCGATGCTGGCATCGCTGACGGACGGATCATGCAAGGTGATGCCGATGCTGGCGGTGATCTGCACCGCCTGGCCGGCGATCAGGAACGGCGCGCGCAAGGCGGCGATGATGGTCTCGGCGACGGCGATCGCGGATGCCTCGGGCTCGGCCAGGTCCTCGAGGATGATGGTGAATTCGTCGCCTGCCAGCCTGGCGACGGTATCGGAATGGCGCACCGATGCGGCAAGCAGGTCGGCCACCTGTTTGAGCAGCGCGTCGCCGCCGCCGTGGCCGTAGGTGTCGTTGATCGCCTTGAAGCCGTCGAGGTCGAGAAACAGCAGCGCGAACACGGCCGGATTGCGGGTCGCGCGGGACAGGGCGGTGCCGAGCCGGTCCATGAAGAGGGCGCGGTTGGGCAAGCCGGTCAGCGTATCGTATTGTGCCAGCCGGGACAGGCGATCCTCGCTGTCCCGGCGCACGGTGATGTCGCGCACCACGCCGACAAACAGGGTGCGTCCGGCCAGTTGCACCGCACGGATCGAAATTTCCAGGGGAAATAGCGCGCCGTTTTGGCGGATCCCGTCGGCCTTGCTGTCGGGCGAGCCGGGCAGCGCCGCTTTCGCCGCCGCGGACAGCGCCTGCAACTGTGCCGCATGCAGCATCGACGGTATCAGCAGGGCGATGTGCCTGCCGATGACGTCTTCGTGCTGGCGGCCGAAGATGCGCCGCGCCGCCATGTTGATGGACTCGATATTGCCATGTTGATCGATGGTGACGATGCCGTCGCCGGCCGCCTCCATGATGGTCGCCATTTCGACCACGGCGTCGGCGGCGGCCGATTCCGACGCGCGGATCTTGGAAATGAGCGGATTGAGCTGGGAGAACAGGAACATCGCGCCGAGCAGCGAGACGCTGATGATCAGCGGCGCGCCCACTCGCAGCGAGGCGCGTATGCCCGCGTAGGCCTCGGCGGTATCCTGCTTGGCGACCATGCCCAGTCCCGGCGCCAGCTGGCCGTACGCGGCGAGCACGTTGCGGCCGCGGTAATCGACGCCATACACGACGCCGCGGCGGCCGGCCAGCGCCAGTTCCATCGGCAACGGCGAGCCGGTGTTGCCGCGCATCGCGACCGTGAATGGCGCGACATTTTTCACGTTCGGGAAACACAGCAGCTGCGTGCCGCGCGCGACGCACACCGCCACTTCGGCGCTGTTGCTCATTTTTGCGATGTGGAACAGCGGCGCGCCCAGTGCCGGCAGGACGTGATCGACCACGATGCTGCCGCGCAGCTGGCCCGCCTCGACCACCGGCAGGCGCACGCGCAAGATGAGCACGTCGTCCCATATCAAGGCCGCACTGCCGCTGGCATCGAGCGGCGCCGAGATCGCCGGCACGGCGGTGAAGCGGCCGGCGGCGTACAGCAGCCGTTGGGCCGAATCGGTCACGATCACGCCGCGCACGTCGTTGCGCAGCAGCTGCGCGGCCGATGCGGCCAGTCGCTCACGCGCGCGCGCATCCTGCGCATCGACGAGCAGGGCGCCACTGTACTGGTCGAGCGCCGACAAGCGCACCGCCGACGCCACATGCTGCATCGTTTCATTGCTCATCGCCGCGAACCAGGGGCCGCGATTGTAGATGATCGCCTCGAGCCGGCTCTCCAGCGCCTGTTCGAGATTGCCCTGCAACAGGACGAAGCCGGCCAGGCCGATGGTGATGGTCGACATGATCGAGATGGCCGCGCTGAGGAAGCGGATCTTGCCGTCTTCGCGGAAGAAGCGCTCGCTCAGGTACCAATCGCTGCGCGAACAGGCCAGCCACAGCGCGAACGCGCACAGGATCATGCCGGTGGCCGTTTGCAGTGCCATGCGCGCCGAGCGCGCCCAGTTGAACAGCAGGTCGGGCGCGAGCAGGTAACCGACCAGGCCGGTCAGGCCGACCGCCAGCAGGCTGAAGATCAGCACGCCCACGGCGAGGCCCCGGCGGTAGCTGCGTACCTTGGTCATCAGAAAACTGGCGGCGCCGAACAGGATGAAGCCGGTGGCGCTGTTCGGCGCCATGCGGCCCGGGCGGGTGTTGTCATAGTCATGCCACGCGTGCAGCGAGGCGAAATCGACGCCGAGGCGGACGTCGAACACGTGTTCGTACAGCGCCGCGCTGCACAGCAGGATCAGGCTGACCGCAATGACGCGGCGCAGCAGGAGGGACGTGCGGCCGGGCCAGCTGGCCGCGATGACGGTGATGCCGGTCAGCAGGAAACACAAGCCGGAGCCAAACACCATCGGCACCATGCCCGGGCGTATTTCGAGCAAAGCCGGCAAGTGCAGCAGCCACCCGAGGATGGTCGCGCCGCCCAGCACGATCAGCGCGATACCGATCAATACCTCGAACGCATGGGGACGGTCAGATTGCAGGTTCGGGTGTCGCATCGGATCGATCAGTTGGCGCCATGGAAACTAACATCATCGTGAGCGTCGGCCGCACAGGTAGGCGTTGGGGATCGCAAGGCAAATCCTACCTGTAGTCAACGCTCTTTCCAAACAGAAAGTGTTCCAGGCTGCGAGAAACGGCCGATGCTGTTGTTCGACGGTGCGATTGGGGGATTTTTGCGGGAGCGGCGGTCGCGGCGGCGCACCGCAAGTGCCTGCGCGACGGCGCTGCGGCAGGGGGCCGTGCTAATGTCTTGGACGAGCTGCGCGGCAATCGCCACGGCGCGGCAAGATCTTGTCGGCTTACCACTCACCAGGGGCATGCGCCTTGAACATCCATCACCTCCATCCCCTTCGCTTGGTGCTCGCCGGCCTGCCGCTGTGCGCTGCGGTGACGGCGCACGCGCAGGACAGCGCATCGCTGATCGAGTTCATCAACGAATACCGCGCCGCGCCGGGCAGCTGCGAAGGCCGGGCGGCCGAGCCGGTGGCGCCGCTGGCGTGGCTGCCGGCGCTGGACCGGGTGCAGCTGGCGCGCGGCGGCTCGCTGCAGCAGGCGCTCGCGCGTGCCGGGCTCGCCCATGCGGAGGCGAAAGCCATTTCGGTGGCGGGGTACGAGGATGCGGACAGCGCGATGGACGCCATCGGGCGCGGCTACTGCAAGGTACTGTTGAGTTCCCAGTATTCGGCCATCGGCGCCAGCCGCAGCGGCGACACCTGGCTCGTCGTGCTGGCGCGCCTGACGCCGGCGGCGCCGGCGCGCCAGCTGGCCAGCGCGCGCCAGACCGACGACATCATCCTTGACGCCGTCAACCGGGCGCGGGCGATCGAGCGCAATTGCGGCGAGCGTCACTTCACCGCCGCGCCGGCGCTCGCGCTGAACCGGCAATTGGGCGACGCGGCACTGGCGCACAGCCGCGACATGGCGCGCCAGAACTACTTCAGCCACGAGGGCAAGGATGGCCGCGAGGTGGCCGATCGCGCGGTGCAGGCCGGCTATCGCTGGCGCGGCATCGGCGAAAACATCGCGATGGGCCAGGAATCGGCCGAGGAAGCGGTGGCCGGCTGGCTCGCCAGTCCGGGGCACTGCGCCAATATCATGAACCGCAGCTTCAAGGACATGGGCGCCGGCTATGCGATCGGCGCCGGTGGCGGGCAGGGGCGGGTGTACTGGACGCAGGTGTTTGGCACGCCGCGCTGATGGGGCAGCGCCGGCGCGCGGGACTACAGCAGTCGCATTCCAGCCGATTTTGCTGCCTTAGCATCGAAAGTGACCGTGAAATCGCAGCCGGCTTTGTACGCGGAGCGTTCGATCAAGCAATCGGAAAAATCTGCGCCAGGCACAGCAAATAATTTCATTGCCTGCATCACAGTTTCGGAATTTTCGAACGAGAATTCTTGGGTCCGAAGCAGCGTGTCGAGGATGACCAGTATTTCCTTCTTTGTGGCCGTATAACAGCGTTGCATTACCCAAACCAGCTCAACCAGCGAAACGAGTGTGATGAATCCAGGGTTCGCTACGGACAAGGTCTCGATCAATGTCGTGGCAACTGGGGACTGAATCTGATCATCCTGCGCTATGTATCTCACCAAGACATTGGTATCGAGGCCAATCATCGCGCCCTTGCGCCTAGCGATGCGATCGCTTCGTCCATATCGGCAATTGATACCGTCGCTTCTGGCTTGCGCAACAAGCCTTTCAAAGCGCCAACTGGGCTGTTGAGCGGAACAATGGCATAGCAGCCTTCGCTTATTTCAACAAATTCAATGCGACTGCCGGCATCAAGAGACAACGCTAGTCGAACCGCGGCTGGGATTGTGACCTGACCTTTCGACGTGACAGTGGCAGTGGACATGGTCCCTCCTTTCAATCATGGCATCCTTACTTTAGTGTAAGGGGGAGGGGCTGTCAACGGCGCGTATGCGGCTTGCGCCCACCATCGCGCTCAGAACAGGCTGGACGCGATATTGATCATCAACGCCAGCAGGGTGGCATTGAAAAAGAACGCCAGCACGCAATGCACCAGCCCGGTCCGGCGCATCGAGCGGGTGGTGAAACTGATGTCCGCCGTTTGCCCCGAGGTGCCGATCACGCAGGCGAAGTAGAGGAAGTCGCCGTAGTCGGGCGCATGGCCGCCGGGGAAGTCGAGCCCGCCGGGGCAGCCGCGCAGGTCGGCCGCATAGTAGTCGTGCGCGTAGTGCAGCGCGAACATCAGCTGGGTGAACGCCCACGACGACAGCAGGGTGGCCGCGGCCAGCCCGATGTGCTCGTAGCGCAGGCTGCCGTGCAGGTCCTTGGCCACCGACAGCTCGCAGACGATCGCCGCCAGCGACGCGACCGCCGCCATCACCACCAGCGCCAGAATCAGCAGGCGGCCCTCGTCCTGCTGCAATGCCCGCGCGCGCATGCGCTCGTGCGAGGAGCGAAACATCATCCGCAAGGCCAGCACCAGGTAGGCGCCGGCGCCGACGTTCCAGCCGATGATCAGGCGCGTGACCGTCTGCGCGGCCAGCCAGTGCGGCATCAGCAGGATCGCCACCAGGCCGAGCAGGGCGCAGGAAAACAGCCGCGGGCGGGCCGACACGATGCGGACGAGTTTCGGCTGGGTCGTGGTGGTGGCAATATTTTTCATCAGGGCATCTTAGCCCAGCAGTGACGCGATTGCCACTCACTGCTGACCGGCGCGTTGGCCGGCGTGCAGCGCAGGATGACAAAAATGTCATGTTGTGATGAGCAATTCGTCATGCAAACCGCGTCACAATGGCGAACGTTTTCTAACCTGTGCTACTGATAGAGGAATTTCGCATGCATCGTCCGGCCACAACAATCCTGCTCGCAGTCATTCTCGCTTGTGCCATCGGCGTGCCCGCGCTGGCGCAGAATAGCGGCGCAGCGGTGCGCTATTCGGTGCAGCAGCGCTGGGATCTGGGTCCCGCCAGCCGCTGGGACTACGTCGACATCGACCCGCAGCGGCATCGCCTGTTCCTCACGCGCGCCGATCGGGTGCAGGTGATCGACCTGGCGACGGGCAAGCCGGTCGGCGAGATTGCCGGCACCGCCGGCGTGCATGGCGTCGCCTTCGCACAAGAGCTCAATCTCGGCTTTACCAGCAACGGCAAGAGCAACAGCGTGACGGTGTTCGATCTCGGCTCGCTCGCCGTCAAGCAGGAACTGAAGGTCAGCGGCGTCGATCCGGACACCATCCTGTACGAGCCGGGCGCGCGCAAGCTGTACACCTTCAATGGCAAGTCGAACGATGTCAGCGTGATCGATGCCGTCACGCTCAAGGCGCTCGCCACGATCAAGGTCGGCGGCACGCCCGAATTCGCGGTCAGCGATCACGCTGGCCGCATCTTCATGAATATCGAAAGCAGCGCCGAAATCGTGGTCCTCGATGTCGCCGCCGACAAAGTGCTGGCGCGCTGGCCGATCGCCGGTTGCGAGGAACCGACCGGCCTCGCGCTCGACCGCGCGCACGATCGCTTGTTCTCGGTCTGCCGCAACAAGGTGATGGCGGTCATCGACAGCAAGAACGGCCGCAAGATCACCGAGGTGGCGATCGGCGCGCGTCCCGATGCCGCCGCCTACGACGCCGACAGCGGCACGGTATTTTCGTCCAACGGCGACGGTACCTTGAGCGTGATCCGCCAGCTCGACGCCGATCATTACAGCGCGGCGACGCTGGCGACCGTGAAGGGCGCGCGTACCATGGCCTTCGATCAGGCCAGCAAGAAGGTGTATTTGCCGTCGGTGGCCAACCAGGTCTTCACGGTGCTGGTGGTGGCGCCGTGAAGCGATAACAGAACGTCATGAAAATGTCATCAAACCATCATCGGCGTGTCATGTTGAATTGCTAAGGTATGGGTCTCGCCGCTACGCACCTTCGCGTCCGCGGCCCAACCTGCCCACTGCTTCCATGACCCGACCTGCGCTGCCGTCCCGTACCAAGCTTGCCACCTTCATTTCCCTGGCCCTCCTGAGCATGACGGCGCACGCCGCCGGGCCGGACGACAGCCCCGATGCGCCGACCGGCCCGATGCAGACCGTGGTGATCTCCGCCAGCGCCGGCGCCTACCGGCCGAAAGACGCCGCCGGCGGCACCGCCTCGGCGGTCGCGCCGACCCAGGCCAGCTTGCTGGCGACCGAGCCGCAGTCGGTCATCACGCGCGAGTTCATCGAACTGTCGGTCGCCCCGACCGCGGAATACAGCCGCATCGTCAACATCGCGCCGAGCCTGTCGGGCGACTCGGCCAATGGCCCCGGCCTGTCCGAGACCAAGACCACCATGCGCGGTTTCTCCGACGACCAGTACAACATTACCTTCGACGGCATCCCGTGGGGCGATACCAACAATCCGGCGCACCACTCGACGTCGTTCTTTCCGGGCGCGGTGATCGGCGGCGCGGTCGTCGAGCGCGGCCCCGGCAACGCCAGCAATCTCGGCTACGCCACCTTCGGCGGCTCGATCAACCTGTTTTCCAAGCAGGCATCGAAGGAGGCCGCGGCCAGTGTGTTCAGCTCGCTCGGCACCTGGCGCACCGGGTTGTTCGGCGCGGCCTACGAAAGCGGCCGGCTGGCCGATTTCGGCAACGCCACGGTGCAGCTGAACGCCCAGCACCTGCAGTCGGACGGCTACCTGACGCTCAACAGCATCAAGAGCGACAACCTGTTCATCAAACTGCAACGCAACATCGGCGCCGACACGCTGGCCACCGTGCTGGCGACGGCCAACAAGATCCACTACACCCAGAACGACAACAGCAAGGGGCCGACCCTGGCGCAGGTGGCGCAGTTCGGCAAGAATTTCAGCCTGAACAACGATCCGGCCAGCTTCAACTACGCCGGCTACAACCACACCACCAAGGACACCGATTTCAGCTACCTGCGGCTGGAAACGGGCTGGGGCAACGGCTGGAGCACCGACAACCACCTGTACACCTACGCCTACAACAACCAGACCATTTCGTCGACCGATCCGACCGGCGCCACCGCGCCCGGCACCAAGATCGGCGCGGCCGGCAACAAGGACATTCCCGGCATCGACAAGCAAAACAAGTACCGTGTGTACGGCGACATCTTCAAGCTCAGCAAGGCGTGGCAGGCGGGCGTGGCGCGGGCCGGCGTGTGGTACGAGCAATCCGACACCGACCGCCACCAGTACGACCTCGACCTGACCTTGGGCAATCTGCGCGACCCGCGCGAGACCAAGCCGGTGCCGCTGCAAAATGCCAGCGTGCTGTTCGACCAGCAGTCGAGCATCAAGAACTTCCAGCCGTTCGCCGAATTCGAATGGCATGCCGGTGCCGACACTACCATCACGCCGGGGATCAAGCTGGTGCGCATCACGCGCGCCGTCGACGCGCTGGTCAACCAGAGCACCCGCACGCCGCAGAACACTTCGGTCGACTATTCCGCCAGCCTGCCGTACCTGACGTTCAACCAGCAGCTCGGCGGCGCGCTGGCGGTGTACGCGCAGTACGCCAAGGGATTCCAGATTCCCGACCTGAAGTCGTTCTACATCGCCGACCCGAGCCGCAACAGCAGCGATCCGCAGAAGTCGGTCAACTACCAGCTCGGCATGGTCGGCAAGAGCGACAGCCTGACCTGGGACGTCGACCTCTACAAAATCGACTTCACCAACAAGTATGTCTCGAACGGCCTGGCCGGCACCGCCGCCGCCTACGTCAACATCGGCGGCGTCACCTACAAGGGTGCCGAAGGGCAGGCGACCTGGGCGCTCGGCAACGGCTTCGCGGTGTACGCCAACGGCTCGAAGAACCGTGCCGAGAGCGCCGACACCGGCAAGACCATCGCCAACGCCCCCGACATGACGGCTGCCGCCGGGCTGCTGTTCAATGGCGGCGGCTGGTCCGCCTCGCTGATCGGCAAGCGCACCGGCGCGGTACGCCAGGTCGACTACGACGCCGCCAAGCCGGCCGCCTACGATTACTACAAGACGGCGGCAACCACCAACACCGACCTCAGCATCGCCTACCGCTTCACCAACATCGGCATGGGCATCAAGACCTTGAAGCTGCAATTGAATGTCTTCAACTTGCTCGACAAGCAGGAAATCACCGCTATCGCCGCCGGCAAGACGGTGCCGTTCGACCAGTACACCTACCAGGCGCCGCGTAGCGTGCAGATCTCGGCGAAGGCGGATTTCTGATGCTGGCCCAGTTCAACCGAAAGGCGATGCCGATGCATCTGTTTGCCGCGCTGGCCGCCATCGTCCTCGCGGCGGCGCCGGCTGGTGCGGCCGACGCATCGTTCGTCGTGCCCGAGCGCGTGCAAGGCATGCGCATGCTGGCGGCACCGGCCGCTGCCGGCTCCGCCGTCGCCGCGCGCGAACTGGCCGAACTGCACCAGATCGAAGCGGCGCGCACGCCCGGGCAGGTAGCGCGTGCGATGGCCGACGACAAGGACGAAAGCGTGTTCCTGTTTCGCGATGTCATCGGCGCCAATTTCAATGCGCAGGCGCTGCCGCTGACCGCGCTGCTGTCGGCGCACGTTGGTCACGACGAAAGCGCCAACACCGACCAGCTGAAGCAAGGCTACGCCCGTGTACGGCCCTACAACGCCGACAAGTCGCTGCAGCCGGTCTGCAAGACCAAGAAAAAGGACGACTCCTACCCGAGCGGGCATGCGACCGCCGGCTACCTGCAGGCGCTGACCCTGATCGAGCTGGTGCCGGAAAAGCGCGATGCGATCCTCGCGCGCGCCGACGACTACGCGCACAACCGCCTGGTATGCGGCGTGCACTACCGCAGCGACATCGAGGCGGCCAGGCTGGTGGCCTATTCGGTGCACGCCCTGATGCGCCAAAACGCCCAGTTCCAGGCCGAAGTCGCCGCCGCCAAAGCCGAGCTGCACGGCAGCCGCGCCCCGGCGCCCTGATCCGCTGGGCAGTGCTGAGGCCGTGTCTATTTGCCGGCACTGACCCCCGGGGTTAACCCAGGGGTCAGTGCCGGCAATCGTACACGGCCTCGACGCTAGGCCACGCGCGCGGATTTGATGCACATCATGGAAAAAGCGCGTCGCCACGCCTAGCATGGGGAGTTGGAAGGGGGGCGCGATGCGGACGGTAAAGTGGTGTGCACAAATGTCTTTGGGCGTGCCGGCGATCGACGAGGCGCACAAGGCCTTCGTCGACGAGATGGCCCGGCTGGCCGAGGCGAATACCGAGCAACTCGGCGCCGGCGTCGCCGCCCTGATCGCGCTGATGGAACGCGACTTCCGCGAGGAGGAGGCGCTCATGGAAAAGATCGCTTTCCCCGGCCTGCGCGCTCACCGCGAACAGCACACCTGCGCCCTGGAGGGCTTGAAGCAGGCGCAAGCGTACATCGGCGCCGGCGAACCGGCCGTCGGCCACGCCACCATCGCCCAGCTGACGCGCTGGTTCCTGATCCATCTGTCAACCATGGACCTGGCGCTGGCGGTCGCGCTGGAAATGGCGGGCGAGCACCTGCATCCGCCACCCAACGTCTTCCTGCGTGCGCAATTGTCGCGCATGCTGCACATGCGCCTGTGATCGCTACCGCCACGACGCGCGCCTTGCCCGCGCCGGCGACCAGCGCGTGCCGCCTGGCGCCGGCGCTGCGCCACCAATGACGGCGCCGCGCCTCAGAGGCTGAACGTTTTTCGGACGTGTCCGAGCAGCGCCAGAAAGTAGCCGATCAAGACGCGAAGCACAGCCACAGCTCGGGCATGATCGAAAGACGTTCAGCCTCTCAGGCGCGGATGTAGGCGTAGCCCTCGGCCTGGCGCTTGATCAGCTGCACCACGCCGGCCGCCACGAAACCGATCTTGGCGATCATGTCGTCGCGCGAAAGGTGCTGGGCGCGCATGGTGTTTTCGCACGCCAGCACCGCCACCCCGGCCTGCATCGCCTCGATCACGCGGTTGGCGATTTCGGCCTCCGCCAGCAGCATGCCGATGCCCGGCCCGTAGACGACGATTTCGACAGCGATGTGCTGCGCGCCGAGCTCCTGCTGGACGTTCTTGACGTTATTGAGCGTCAGTCCCCATTTCTTCGGGTCGGCGTCGCTGACCTGGAAAACGACCCGCCAGGCGCCGGCGGTCGCGGTCGCGGCGTCGGCGGCGGGCGCGGCGAGGGCGCCGGCGCCGAGCAGGGCCAGCGAGTGCGCCATCATCGCGCGCCGTGTGGTGTGTGTTTTTTTCATCGTCCCTCCGCAATTGAGCGCCAAGATTACCGCCTGTGCACACCTGCCGGCAAGCGAAACCGCCGCCGATGCTGCACCGCAGCGTCGAAACTTGTTGAGCATGTGCGCATATGCGCATATCCTCATGCTTATGCCCAAGCCCAAGCCCATGCCAACCGAACCGCAATCCGCCCCGCCGGACAGTGTGCTCGAACAGGTCGCGCGCTGTTTCACCGTGCTCGGCGAGATGACGCGCCTGCGCATCCTGCGCAGCGTCTGCCACGAGGAACGCTGCGTGGCCGATATCGTCATCGAAGTCGGCTCGTCGCAGACCAATGTGTCGCGCCATCTCGGTGTGATGCACCGGGCCGGCGTGCTGGTGCGTCGGCGCACCGGCAACCTGGTGTTTTACGCAGTGGCCGATCCCGTATTTACGGAACTGTGCAAGACGCTGTGCATCAAATATATGCAGGAAGACGCACCGAGAAAATAGCGCACCATCCCTTAGGCACAGACCGGCGACACGCCGGCGCACCAGGAGACAGTAGTGGCGGATGCATTCCATGGCACCCTGGGCAGATTGCGCCAGGCACCCGAGAACTTCCTCGGCGCCGACGACATCGACGCCGCGCGCCTGGCGCGCCGCGCGTTCATGGGCAAGGCGCTGGCGATGGGCGCCGGCAGCGCGCTGGCCGGCGCCGCGCGCGCCGGCGCTGGAGCCGAGGGCGACCCGGCCATCCTCACCTTGCCCGAGCATAGTAAAACGCTCGGCAAGCCGGTCGCCGCGCTCGGCTACGGCCTGCCGTCGACATGGGAAGCAAACCTGCAGCGCCGCGCAAGCCCCGGCCTGACGCGGGTGCCGCAGTCGTCGGTCAGCTTCACGCCGCTGCAAGGACTGTTCGGCATCATCACCCCGAGCGGCCTGCATTTCGAGCGCCACCACCAGGGCTGGCACGACATCGACCCGCGCAGCCACCGGCTGATGGTGCACGGCCTGGTCGGGCAGGCGCGCGTGTTCACGATGGACGACCTGATGCGCCTGCCGAGCGTGTCGCGCATCCACTTCATCGAATGCGGCGCCAATACCGGCGCCGAGTGGGCGCGCGTGGCACTGCCGACGGTGCAGTACACCCATGGCATGATCAGCTGTTCGGAATTTACCGGCGTGCTGCTCTCGACCCTGCTCGACATGTGCGGCGTCGACCTCAAGCGCGGCAAGGTGGTGCTGGCCGAAGGCGCCGACGGTTCGGGCATGACGCGCACCATCGCGCTCGATCGCGCGATGGACGACGTGATGGTGGCGTGGGCGATGAACGGCGAGATGCTGCGGCCCGAAAACGGCTATCCGCTGCGGCTGGTGGTGCCGGGCGTGCAGGGCGTGTCGTGGGTGAAGTACCTGCGCCGCCTGAAGGTGGGCGACCAGCGCTTCGACACCAAGGACGAGACCATCCACTACATCGACCTGATGCCCGATGGCCAGCACCGCCAGTATACCTCGCTGCAGGAGTGTAAAAGCGTGATCACCTCGCCGTCGGGCGGCCAGACCCTGCTCGGCAAGGGCTACTTCAACATCAGCGGCATCGCCTGGTCGGGACGCGGCAAGGTCAAGCGGGTCGACGTCAGCGTCGACGGCGGTCGCAACTGGCGCACCGCACGGATGGACGGCGTGCTGCTGCCGAAGGCGCTGGCGCGCTTCAATCTCGACTGGGCGTGGAACGGCGAGCCGGCCATCCTGCAAAGCCGCGCCATCGACGACACCGGCTACGTGCAGCCGCAGATCGCCCAGCTGCGCGCGGTGCGCGGCACGCGCTCGATCTACCATAACAACGCGATCCAGTCGTGGCAGGTCGCGCCGTCCGGTGAAGTGACCAACGTGCAGGTGGCCTGATGGCGCCCGCCGCAGTCTTGCGTAGCGTGGTGCTGGGCATGCTGGTCGCTGGCGGTGCCCACGCCGCGCCTGCGACTAGCGTGGGGCGCGCCGCCACGGCGGCTGAAATCGCCGCCTGGAACATCGACGTGCGCGCCGATTTTGCGGGCCTGCCGAAGGGCGCCGGCTCGGTGGCCAAGGGCGAGCGGGTATGGGAAGCGCGCTGCGCCTCCTGCCACGGCACCTTCGCCGAGTCGAACCAGGTGTTTACGCCGCTGGTCGGCGGCACCACCGCGGCCGACATCGCCAGCGGCCATGTCGCCTCGCTGGTCAAGGGCGATGTGCCGCAGCGCTCGACCATCATGAAGCTGGCGCACATCTCGACGCTGTGGGACTACATCAACCGCGCCATGCCGTGGAACGCGCCCAAGTCGCTCACCACCGACGAGGTCTACGCCGTCACGGCCTACATCCTCAACCTGGCCGAAATCGTCCCGGCCGACTATGTCCTGAGCGACCGCAACATGGCAGCGGTGCAGCAGCGGCTGCCCAACCGCGACGGCCTGGTGCGGCTCGACGCCATGTGGCAGACGCGCGGCAAGGGCGACGTGCGCAATCTCGCCTGCATGCGCAACTGCGCGGCGCAGGTGCAGGTCACCTCGTTCCTGCCCGACAGCGCGCGCGACGCGCACGGCAACCTGGCCGAGCAAAACCGCCTGGTCGGCCAGGTGCGCGGCACCGCCACCAACGGCACCATCGCCGCCGCCGCGCGCACGCCGGCGCTGTCCGCCGCGCCGGATGCGCTGGCGCAGAACGGCTGCACCGGCTGCCACGCCGTCGACAAACGCGTCATCGGCCCCGGCTTCAACGAAGTGGTCGCCAGGTACCAAGGCAAGGCGGATCTGCAGACCTACTTCATCGGCAAGATCCGCGGCGGTGGCGCGGGCGCCTGGGGGGCGGTCGCGATGCCGCCGCAGGCGCAGATCAAGGAAGCGGATGTGGCGGCGATCGCCGCCTGGCTGGCCGCCGCGGCCAGGTAGACCCACGCAGGATAACCAAGGAGACGACATGAAGCAGCAACGACGCACCATTTTGACATCGGCGGGCGCTTTCGCCATGCTGGCGGCGCTCGGCTTGATCAGCCACGCCGACGCCCTCGCGGCCGAGGCGCAGCCTGGCTTCGATGCCAAGAGCTTCGCCGATGCCGTCAAGGCGATCGGCGGACCGGGCGCCGACAGCAAGGACATCCTCCTCACGTCCCCGGAGATCGCCGAAAACGGCGCCGTGGTGCCGCTGTCGGTGTCCAGCGCGATTCCCGATACCCAGTCGATCTACATCTTCGTCGAAAAAAATCCGAATCCGCTGTCGGCGTCGTTCACTTTCCCGGCCGGGACCGACCCGAGCGTGACGACCCGCGTCAAGATGGGCGAGAGTTCGCGCATCACCGTGGTGGTCAAGGCTGGCGGCAAGCTGTACACGACGTCGCGCGAAACCAAGGTCACCTTGGGCGGCTGCGGCGGCTGAGCGCCGCGCACCGCATTGACCCCAACAAGCAGAAACAAGCAGAAACAATCAGACAAGGAAGCGCCATGGCAGACCCTATGAAAATCCGCGCCGCGATGAACGGCGAATTCACCGAAGTGAAAGTGTTGATGGCCCATCCGATGGAAACCGGCCTGCGCAAGGATGCCTCCTCCGGCGGCGTCTTCCCGGCCCATTACATCAGCGAAGTGAGCGCGACCTGCGCCGGCAAGACGGTGCTCGAAGGCCGCTTCAGTCAGTCGGTGTCGCAAAATCCCTACCTGGCTTTCCGCTTCAAGGGCGGCGTCAAGGGCGCCAAGGTGCAGGTGAGCTGGGTCGACAACAAGGGCGACAAGCGCAGCGACGAAGCCACCATCGCTTGAGAGACTCGCAGTGCCGCAACCTCACGCCGGAGACATCATGAAACGTATCGTGTTAAGCATGCTGATGGGCGCAAGCTCGCTGGCCGTCGCACAGAGCGCCAGCGAATCGATCGCCAAGTACCGCGAAATGCTGGCCGAGGGCAATCCGGCCGAGCTGTGGGAAGCGCGCGGCGAGGCGCTGTGGAACGAGAAGCGCGGCCCGAAGCAGGTGTCGCTGGCCGGCTGCGACCTGGGCAAGGGCGCCGGCGTGGTGAAGGGCGCCTACGTCGGCCTGCCGCGTTATTTCGCCGATACCGGCAAGGTGCAGGACGTCGAACAGCGTCTGATCACCTGCATGACCACCTTGCAGGGCTACACGGTGGCGCAGGCCAGCGTGCAGCCGTTCGGCGCCGGCGCCTCGAAGCGGTCGACCATGGAAGCGCTGGTGAGCTGGATCGCTTCCGAATCGCGCGGCATGCCGATCGCGCCCGGCAGCGGCCATCCACTCGAACGGCAGGCCTACCAGGCCGGCAAGGCGATCTTCAACTACCGCGGCGGACCGTACGATTTCGCCTGCGCGACCTGCCACTCGGCGCCGGACAAGCGCATCCGCCTGCAGGACCTGCCCGACCTGACCAGCAGCGCCGACGCGCGCAAGGCCTACGCCAGTTGGCCGGCCTACCGCGTCAGCCAGGGCGAAGTGCGCACCATGCAGCACCGCCTCGCCGACTGCTTCCGGCAGCAGCGCTTTCCCGAGCCGGCGTATGCGTCGGACGTGCTGACCGCGCTCACCATGTACCTGGCCGAGCAGGCCAAAGGGGGCGAATTCAACGCGCCCGCCCTGAAACGATAATCGCGAGGAGTCGAGGATGAAGACATGGTTGGTGGTGAGCGCGGGCGCGCTGCTGGTGGGCGTGGCCGGCTGCGCGGCGGTGGCGGTCGACAACGATGGCGCGGCGCGTGGCAGGGCGGTCGCGCTGATGAAGGGCGGCTTCCAGGCCAACGGCCAGGCCACCATGGATCGTCTCGACCAGGACGCGATCCAGCAGGCCTGCGACGGCGCGGCCGATACGCCGCAGCGCACCGCCGAACGCGCCGCGCTGGAACAGCAGCAGCTCGCCGCGGTCAAGTTTCCGGCCGACGGCAAGCTGCTCGGCAGCTTCGCCGCCGGCGAGAAGGTCGCCCAGACCGGCGTCGGCCTGCAGTGGAGCGACAAGGCCGGCTCGGTCGCCGGCGGCAATTGCTACGCCTGCCACCAGATCACCAAACAGGAGGTCTCGTTCGGCAACATCGGGCCGTCGCTGCTCCAGTACGGCAAGCTGCGCGGCAGCAGCGACGCCACCATGCGCAGCACCTGGACGCGGATCTACAACGCCAAGGCCTACAACGCCTGTTCGAACATGCCGCGCTTCGGCCACAAAGGCATCCTCACCGAGCAGCAGATCAAGGACCTGATGGCGCTGCTGTTCGACCCGCAGTCGCCGGTCAACCAGTAGGGGAAAAACGATGAGCATCGGCCGCAGGGAATTCTTGAATGTGCTGGCGCTGGCGAGCGCCGGCGGGATGGCGCTGGCGGGCCGCGATGCACTGGCCGGCACCGCGGCCGGCGCCGACCAGCTGTATGCGCTGCCCAGGTTCGGCAACGTCAGCTTCATGCATTTCACCGATTGCCATGCGCAGCTGATGCCGCTGTATTATCGCGAGCCGAGCGTCAACCTCGGCATCGGTGGCGCGTTCGGCAAGGCGCCGCACCTGGTCGGCGAACAGCTGCTGCGCGCCTTCGGCATCGCGCCCGGCAGCCGCGCCGCGCACGCCTTCACCTGCCTCGACTTCGAACAGGCGGCGCTCACCTACGGCAAGGTCGGCGGCTTCGCCCACCTGGCGCACCTGATCGAGCGGGTGCGCGCCGACCGTCCGCACGCCTTGCTGCTCGATGGCGGCGACACCTGGCAGGGCTCGGCGACGTCGCTGTGGACCAAGGGCCAGGACATGGTCGATGCGACCCGGCTGCTCGGCGTCGACATGATGGCCGGCCACTGGGAGTTCACGCTCGGAGCTGCGCGCGTGAAGGAAATCGTCGACCGCGATTTCAAGGGCCACACCGCCTTCCTGGCGCAAAACATCAAGACCGCCGATTTCGGCGACCAGGTGTTCGAACCATATGCGATGCGCACGATGAACGGCGTGCCGGTGGCGGTGATCGGCCAGGCCTTCCCCTACACGCCGATCGCCAATCCGCGCTACCTGGTGCCCGACTGGACGTTCGGCATCCAGGAAGAGAATCTGCAGAAGGTGATCGACGAAGTGCGCGCGAAGGGCGCCAGGGTAGTCGTGCTGCTGTCGCACAACGGCATGGACGTCGACCTGAAAATGGCCGCGCGCGTGACCGGGCTCGATGCCATCCTGGGCGGCCACACGCACGACGGCATGCCGGCCCCTGTGGCCGTCAGCAACGCGCGCGGCAAGACGCTGGTGACGAACGCCGGCTCGAACGGCAAATTCCTCGGCGTGCTCGATTTCGACGTGCGCGCCGGCCAGGTGCAGGACTTCCGCTATCGCCTGCTGCCGGTGTTTGCCAATCTGCTGCCGGCCGATCCGGCGATGGCCGCGCTGATCGGGAAGATCCGCAAGCCGTTCGAGGCGAGGCTGAACCAGCCGCTGGCCACCAGCGAAGCGCTGCTGTACCGGCGCGGCAATTTCAACGGCTCGTGGGACCAACTGCTAGTGGATGCGCTGATGGAAGTGAAGGGCGCGGAGATCGCGTTTTCGCCGGGTTTCCGCTGGGGCACCAGCATCCTGCCCGGCCAGGTGATCACGCGCGGCGACCTGATGGACCAGGTGGCGATCACCTATCCGGCCACCACCGTCGCGCCGATGTCGGGCGCCACCATCAAGGAGATTCTCGAAGACGTCGGCGACAACTTGTTCAACCCCGACCCGTACTACCAGCAGGGCGGCGACATGGTGCGCGTCGGCGGCCTGCAGTACAGCTGCACGCCGGGCGCCAAGATGGGCGCGCGCATCGGCAACATGACGCTGAACGGCAAGCCGATCGAGGCCGGCAAGCAGTACAAGGTGGCCGGCTGGGCGCCGGTGGCCGAAGGCGCCGCGGGCGAACCGATCTGGGAGGTGATGGAGCAGTATTTCAAGGCCCACCCGGTGATCCGGCCGCGCAGCCTGAACCAGCCGGCGCTGGTGGGAATCGATCGCAACCCGGGCTTGGCATGAGGGCGCTGCTGCTGGTGCTGCTGGCCGGCGCGCTGTGCTGCCGCGCCGATGCGGCCGCCGACTGGGTTGCCAGCACGGCGCCGATGGCGCTGGTGAAGGTGGCGCCGCACACCTGGTACGTTCGCGGCGAGGCGGGCATGGTGTCGGCGGCCAACCAGGGCTTCAACTCGAACGCCGGCTTCGTCGTCACGCGTGACGGCGTGGTGGTGTTCGACGCGCTCGGCACGCCCGGACTGGGCGCCGCGCTGCTGGCGCGCATCCGCACGGTGACGCGCGCGCCGATCCGCAAGATCGTCATCAGCCACTATCATTCGGACCACTTCTACGGGCTGACGGCGTTCAAGGCGGCCGGCCCGGTGGAGGTGATCGCACAGCGCGCGGTGCGCGACTACCTGGCCACGCCCGCCGCCGCAGAGCGCCTGGCCGAACGGCGCCACAGCCTGGCGCCGTGGGTCGATGCGCGCACCGCAATTGTCGCGCCGGACCGCTATCTTGACGACGCGGCCAGTTCATTCCAGCTTGGCGGCATGACGTTCACCATCCTGCACGCCGGCCCCGCTCACACGCCGGAAGACCTGATGATGCTGGTGAAGGAGGAGGGCGTGCTGTTCGCCGGCGACGTCGTCTTCACCGGCCGCATCCCGTTCGTCGGCGACGCCGACATCACGCCGTGGCTGGGCGCGATCGAGCGGCTGGCCGCGGCCCGTCCGAAAGTGATGGTGACCGGCCACGGCGCCCATTCGACCGATGCCGGCGCCGACCTGGCGCTGACGCGCGACTACCTGAGCTTCCTGCGCACATCGATGCGCGCCGCGGTCGAGCAGGGCACCGATTTCGAAGACGCCTACCGCGCCACCGACTGGTCGGCGTTCGGCGCGCTGCCGGCGTTCGAGGCGGCCAATCACAAGAATGCGTTCGGCGCCTACCTGGCGGCCGAACGCGAAGCGCTCAAGCCGGCGGCCAAACCCTAGTTCTATATTTCATATGCGTCCCAAGAATGCAACACCACTAGCCGTGCGGCAGCCCGAGGTTCTGGTTGGCCGGCACCGCGATGTCGAGCAGTTTCGGTTTCGGCAGGTCGAGCCCCGCCATCAGCGCGACGAATGCCGCGCTGGTGCGGTTGGCCAGGCGCGCGTTGTGGCGCTTTTCCCAGCCGATGGTCGACACCGACTGGCCGTGGTAGTCGTGCGCCGGCCATACCCGCGTCTCGTCCGGCAGCACGAACAGCTTGTTGTGCGCACTGTCGAACAGCGCCGCCGCGCTGCCGCTCTGGAAGTCGGTGCGCCCGCAGCCGTCGATCAGCAAGGTGTCGCCGGTGAACACGTTGCCGCGCCATAGATAGCTCATGCTGCCGGCGGTGTGGCCGGGCGTATGCACCACGCCGATCTGCTCGTCCTCGCCGAAACGGATGATGTCGCCGTCGGCCAACTGCAGCTCGGCCGGCGCAATGCCGCAGCCGGACGGCGCGGCCGCCTTGGCGCCGGTCAGCTCGCGCAGCCTGCCGGCCGACGTCACGTGGTCGGCATGGGCGTGCGTTTCGAGGATGTAGGCCAGCGTCAGGTTCAGGCGCGCCAGGTGCGCCAGGTCGCGCTCCCAGTGTCGCTCCACCGGGTCGATCAGCACCGCCGCGCGCTGCCCGGGCGCGGCAAGCAGGTAGGTGAAGGTGGACGACTCGGTGTCGAACAGCTGGATCGGGTTCACTTGCTTCATTTGCATACGCTACTCCTGAAAATAATTAGAAGGCTGCCTTGGCGAGCATGCCGATGGCGACCGCGCCCGACACCGCGGCGTAACCGAGTTGCAACTGCGGCCCGGCCAGATGCGCCGATACCAGCCGTCCGCCCAGCATGCCGGCCAGCGCGCCGCCGGCAAACGGCAGCGCCACCGCCCACAGCATGGCGCCCGAGAGCGCGCTGGCCACCACGCCGCTCACCGATACGAGCGCGATGACGGCCAGCGAAGTGGCCACGATCGACTGCATCGCCAGGTTGGTGTAGCGCTGCAGCGCCGGCACCATGATGAAGCCGCCGCCCACGCCCAGCAGGCCGGACAGCAGACCGGCGATGGCGCCCGACAGCGCCAGTACCCGGACGCAGGCGCTGGTCCAGACGAAGCGGCCGGTCTGGATATCGCGCATGCACGGATGGTCCTCGCTGTCGTGCTGCACGGCGCCGCCGCCGCGCGCCAGCCGGACCGTGCGCACCGCCACCAGCAGCAATACCATGGCGAATAGTACGCTCAGCCAGCGGTTGTCGATACGGTGGGCGATCCACAGGCCAAGCGGCGACAGCAGCACGCCGGCGCCGGCGATCAGCAGCGCGGCGCGGTAACGCACGATGCCTGCGCGCAGGCCGAGGACGGCGCCCAGCGCGGCCGCCATGCCGACCGCCAGCAGGCCGATCGGCCCGGCCTGCGCCACGCCCAGCTGCAGGCCGAACACCAGCAGCGGCACCGCCAGGATGCCGCCGCCGGCGCCAGTCAGCGCCAGGATCACGCCGACCACGAGGCCGAGTGCGAGTGCGGTCAGCATCGATGGCCGCCTAGTTTTCCGCGACCTGGCTGCGGCGTGCCGACAGCCGTTCAAGGAGCTCGAAGATCGCCATCCCCGCCAGCATCGCGGCGCTGAAAATGAGCGGCTTGGCGCCGCCGCTGGCGAGCGACGCAAGCGCCGGGCCGGGGCAGAAGCCGGCCAGGCCCCAGCCGGCGCCGAACGCCAGCCCGCCCAGCACCAGCCGGCGGTCGATCCGGGTTGCGCCCGGCAGGCGCATGGCGTCGCCAAGCAGCGATGTCTTGCGGCCGGCGGCGACCCGGAACGCCACCAGGCCGACCAGGATGGCGCCGCCCATGACGAGGCCGAGCGACGGATTCCAGCTGCCGGCCAGGTCGAGAAAGCCGATCACCTTGGACGGGTCGGTCATCCCCGAGACGATCAGGCCGATGCCGAAAATGAGGCCGGCGATCAGTGCGACGAACAGTTGCATGCTGTGCTCCTTAAGCGAGAAGGTGGCGGACGACGAACACGGTGGCGAAGCCGGCCAGCATGAACGAGACGGTCGCCACCAGCGAGCGAGGCGACAGGCGCGACAGGCCGCACACGCCGTGGCCGCTGGTGCAGCCGGCGCCGTAGCGGGTGCCGACACCGACCAGCAGGCCGGCGGCGACGAGCGTGGCGGTATCGGCGTCGATCCGCACCGATGGCAGCGGTGCGACCAGGCTGTAGGCGAGCGGCGCGACGATCAGGCCTAGCAGGAACGCCAGGCGCCAGGCGATGTCGCCGCGCGGCCATTGCAGCAGCCCGCCGAGGATGCCGCTGATGCCGGCGATACGGCCGTTAAACAGCACGAACAGCGCGGCCGACAGGCCGATCAGCGCACCGCCGGCGAGCGAGGCCCACGGCGTGAAATGGCTCCAGGCTATCATCGCTTGTCTCCTTTGGCGGGCTTGCAAAACAGCGCGTACAGCACCTGCAGGATGGCCATCGCCTCGGCGCTGGCGATGCTGTAGTAGATCTGCTTGCCCTCGCGGCGCGTGCTGACCAGTTGCTCTTCGCGCAGCACGCCGAGCTGCTGCGACAAGGTCGGCTGCGCAATGCCGAGCACCGCTTCGAGCTCGCTGACGCAGTGTTCGCCCTGCGTCAGCTGGCACAGTAGCATCAGGCGGTCGGGGTTAGCCAGCACTTTCAGCATGCCGCATGCCTTGCCCGCGGCGGTCTGCATCGCTGCCAGGTCGATCTGTTCAGCTGCTTTGCCCATGGTGGTGATCTTCCTTCAGTTAGCATCGTTGGATCATTATATGGCAAAACAAAATATATTTACATAGATTGTTTTTCGCGGCATACTGAAGATGTCGCCAAGTCGCGTCCTGAGGAGAACTGATCATGAGCACCGCCACACTTCACGTCGATGGATATTTCGATCTCGCCACCGGCACCGTCAGTTACCTGGTGCTCGACCCGGCCACGCGCCTGTGCGCGCTGATCGACAGTGTGCTCGACTTCGAACCCAAGTCCGGCCGCACCGCCACCGCGTCGGCCGACAAGCTGCTCGCGCGCGTCGCCGAACTGGGCGCAAAGGTTGCATGGATACTCGAGACCCACGTCCACGCCGACCACCTGACGGCGGCGCCGTACCTGCGGGAGAGGGTGGGTGGCCAGATCGGCATCGGTGGCCATATCACCACCGTGCAGCAGGTGTTCGGCAAGCTGTTCAACACCGGCGCCGACATGGCGCGCGACGGCAGCCAGTTCGATCACCTGTTCGCCGACGGCGAGCAGTTTTCGATCGGCCAGCTGCAATGCCGCGCGTTGCACACGCCCGGCCATACGCCGGCCTGCATGACCTACGTGATCGGCAACGGCGAGCAGGGCGCCGCCTTCGTCGGCGACACGCTGTTCATGCCCGATTACGGTACCGCGCGCTGCGATTTTCCGGGCGGCGACGCGCGCACCATGTACCGGTCGATCCAAAAGGTGCTCAGCTTGCCAGCCGATACTGTGCTCTACATGTGCCACGACTACCCGCCGCATGGCCGCGCGGTGCAGTTCGTCAGCAGCGTCGCCGACCAGCGCGCCCACAACATCCACGTGCGCGACGGCACCAGCGAAGCGGACTTCGTCGCCATGCGCACCGCGCGCGACGCCACGCTGGAGATGCCGACCTTGCTGCTGCCATCGGTCCAGGTCAACATGCGCGCCGGGCTCTTCCCCGCACCGGAAGCGAACGGCGTGCGCTACCTGAAGATCCCGCTCAACGCGCTTTGAGCCGCCATTTTTTTCACAATGCCTTCAAGGAGACGTCATGACTACCCAGTACGGATTTGGCAAGCAAGTCGATTACGCGTTCGCGGATGCGCTCAGCCGCGTCACCGCGGCGCTGCAAGCGGAAGGCTTCGGCATCCTCAGCGATATCGACGTCGCTGCCACGCTGAAGAAAAAGCTCGGCCATGACATGCCGCCGTACCGCATCCTCGGCGCCTGCAATCCGCCGCTGGCGTTGCGGGCCATCGAGGCGGAACAGTCGATCGGCCTGCTGTTGCCGTGCAACGTGGTAGTGCGCCAGGACGCCGGCGGGCGGGTGCGCGTCGAGTTCATGGACACCGACGCGGTGCTCAAGCTGGTCGACCAGCCGGCCATCGCCGCGCTGGCGACCGAGGTGCGCGCGCGCCTGGAACGGGTGATGCAGGCGCTGTGACAGGGACCATCGGCGCGCCGGCACCAAGCAACGATCGACAACAGGAGACAATAGTATGAACAAACGCTTTTCACGACTCGCAGCTGGCAGCATTGCTTGGTCAATCACCCTCGGCGTCGCCGCGCAAACGGCGGCGCCGATGACTGCTCCGGCCGAATCGACCATGCCCTCCGGGCCCAAGGGCGACGCCATCCGCGAAGGCCGCCTGCTGCTGACCGAGACGCATCAGCGCTTGCCCAAACACGTCGGTAATGGCCTGAACTGCACCAGTTGCCACCTTGCCGGCGGCACTACGGCGAACGCGTCGCCATGGATCGGCATCTGGGGTGTGTTCCCCGAATACCGTTCGCGCAGCGGCAAGGTGATCTCGCTAACGCAACGCGTGAACGATTGCTTCGAGCGTTCAATGAACGGCAAGCCGCTCGCCTACGACTCGGCCGAAATGAACAACATCCTGGCCTACATGCAGTGGCTGTCGACCGGCGTGCCGACCGGAACCAGCGCGAAAGGGCGCGGATTCGGTCCGCTCGATCAGCACCTCACAGCCGACGCCGGCCATGGCAAGGACGTGTATGCGGCCAAGTGCGCCAGCTGCCACGGCGCGGCCGGCGCCGGCACGGCGAATCAGGCCGGCGGCTACACGTTTCCGCCGGTGTGGGGCAAGGACTCGTTTAACGATGGCGCCGGCATGGCGCGTACGTTCACCGCCGCCGCCTTCGTCAAGCACAACATGCCGCTCGGCCAGGGCGGCAGCCTGAGCGATCAGGAAGCGCTCGATGTCGCCGAATTTTTCACCCACCAGCCACGGCCGGTGTATCGCTTCAAGGCCAAGGACTGGCCGAAGGGCGACAAGCCGAAGGACGCGCGCAGCTGATGCGCGCTGGCGGCCGGCCACTGATCCGACGCCCTTCCGGCGTCACCACGCCTGCCGGTCGGCGCGGGCCGCCAGGCTGCGTTCGAGCGCGCCGTCGAGCCGGTAGACGTCTTCCGGAAACAGCGGGCGGCCATCGAGGTCGATGATGGCGGTGGTGTAGAAGATCACCACCGGCATCGGCGCCTTCAGCTGCACCGTGCGGTTCGGCCCAGGCGCCATCGCCGCGGCCACCGCCTCGCTGGTCCAGTCGGTTTGGCCGCCCAGCACGAAGTTGGCCAGCGCCGGCGTATCCTCGACCCGGATGCAGCCGTGGCTGAAATCGCGCCGCGAACGCGCAAACAATGCGCGCGCCGGGGTGGAGTGCAGGTAGATGTTCATCGCATTCGGCAGCCCGAACTTGATGCCGCCAAGCGCGTTGAGCGGGCCGGGACGCTGGCGCACCCGCAGCGTACCGGCGCGCAGCGCGGCCAGCGTGGCCGAGTCCACCGTCTGCGTGCCCGGTCCCACCACTTCCATGTCATTCTTGACCAGGTAGTGCGGGTCGCGCAGCAGGGCCGGCACGATTTCGGCGCGCAGGATACTGGGCGGGACGTTCCAGTAGGGATTGAACTCGATATAGCGCAGCGAACCGATGAACAGCGGCGTCTGCGTACGTACCGCCTTGCCGACGATGACGCGCGTGGCCAACTCCGGCGGCGCATCGGCCGCCTTGAACGCCCACAGGCGAAACGACGGCAGGTTGACCGCGATGAACGGGCCGGCCGACAGGTCGGGCAGCCAGCGCAGCCGTTCCAGCGACAGTTCGATCTGGCGCACGCGCGCCGCCATCGGCACATTCAATGTCGCCAGCGTTTGCCGTCCCAGCCTGCCGTCGGCGTCCAGCCCATGCCGGTCCTGGAAGCGCTTGACCGCCTGCGCCAGTGCCGTGCTGTAGGTGCCCGATTGGGTGCCGGCCTGCTCCGGCGCCAGGTCGCCGAGCAGCGCCAGGCGCTCGGCCAGCGCGCGCGCGCCGGCATACGCGGCGCCGGCCTCGATGGCGCGGCCGGACGGCACGGCAGGCAAGGGCGCCATTGGCAGCGACGCCAGCTTGCGATACTCGACCAGCGTCGTCTTGAGCCGACGATAGAGCGCCAGCGGCGGTTCGGCCGCATCGACCGCCGCTGCCAGCGCCTGATCGGCCAGCGCGTGCTGCAGCAGCGGTACCGGATCGACCGTGCGGGCCGTCACGAAATCGGAACGGATCCGCCCGGCGTGCAGGTCGGCCAGGTAACGCAGCAGCGCCAGTGTCAGCGCCGCGTCCTGGTCGGCCGCGTCGTCGGCCCCGCTGGCGCCGTGCGCGGGCATACGCAGCGCCAGCGCGTGCGGGTCGTAGTCCTGCGCCGCCAGGCCATGTTCATCGGCCTTGCGCAGCAGTTCGAGCGCCTGCGCAGCCTGCGGCGCCGCCGCGCCGGTCCACGCCGGCGCGTAGCCGCGCGCGCCGTAAAAGCGTTCCAGCCACGCGCGCTCGTCGTACGGCGACGCGGCAGCGCGGCTGGCGTGCGCGGATTCGCCCGCCAGCGCGCGGATCCGCTCCGGCACCGAACCGGCCCACGCGCACTGCACCGCCAGCAGCAGCGCCGCCAGCGCGAACCGGCTGGCCAGCCGGGTGCTACAGCGCGACATCGGCAGTCGCGTCCAGCATCGGTTTGTTGAACACCAGCTGGCCGCCTTCGACGTCGAGCGCAATCGTGTCCTTGATGCCGAATTTACCCGACAGTATCAGCTTCGACAGCGGATTTTCGATCTGCTGCTGGATCGCCCGTTTGAGCGGAC
>JARXKM010000273.1:2205-6438 GCA_030272785.1 Pseudomonadota bacterium | reverse complement strand
ATTTCAGCTACGACGACCTGGTCGAATTGCTGCGCTGTTCGCTGTTCGCGCCGCGTGTCGGGCACACCATCGTGTTCGGCCAGTCCGACAATGCCGGCAGCTGGTGGGACAACACCAAGGCCGCTCATCTCGGTTTCAAGGCGAAAGACAGCTCACGCAAGTTCGCGCACCTGTTCCCGGCGACCGCCGAATATCCGGCGGCGCACGACGTGACGACCATCTACCAGGGCGGCCCGTTCGTGCTGAACGGCCCGCAGTACAAGTAGTCTGAAAACAACGGGCCGCGCGCACTGTCTCGGCGGCGCGCGGGCATTCGGGCCGCTTCTCGCAGCACCGTGCCGGCCACACGGCACTCGGACGTGCTACGGCCAGCGCTCAGGCACTGCCTGACACGACTTTTTGATCGATTCTGTCACAAATATCTCACCTTGAGATATCCTATGAGGATGCGCATCATTTCCAACACGGCCTTGAGTGACTTCGCTGCGGTCCATCCGCCGGCGCGCGCCACTTTACAGGCATGACGAAAAGTCGTTGAGGCGCGCGATTTTATTAACTTTGCGGACCTCAAAGCGACCTTCAACTCGACCGACAAGGTCGGTAGTTACTACGTTTTGATATTGGTGGCAACAAGTACCGGGTCGTTGCCGCCATCCACTTCAACACGAATATCATGTACATTCGGCATGTTTTTACGCACAAGGAGTACGACAAATGGAAACCTTGATCGACCCTGTCGTCGCCCAAATTACCACCCACTATGAGGCGCTAAATGCGTTCGTGCCCCTTCGTCCGATCCGCAGCGAAGGCGATTACGCGGAAGCAGTTGCCGCACTGAATCAACTGCTTGACGCCGGCGCGGCAGACGAAGGCCACCCGCTGGCTGGACTCGCCAACACGGTTGGCGCGCTGATCAGCACCTACGAAGTCGCGCATGCTCTTCCCGAAAAGGTCGCTCCAGCTGCGGTGCTGCGCTTACTGATGGACCAACACTCGCTGTCGCAGTCTGACCTGCCGGAGGTCGGAACCCAGGGTGTTATCTCAGAGATACTTAGGGGCAAGCGAGCGCTGAACGTGCGCCAAATCAGGGCGCTGGCAGCCCGCTTCAACGTCCCGGCGAGCGTATTCGTTTAATTTGACTGCGTGGCGCACATCGGTGATGGTGGCGCACCCCGGCCGGCAAGAACAATGCGCCGCGCGCGCACTTTACAATTCTTTACGCGCTACACACACGCCGGCAAAACGGCGGCCGTACAGTGTGAGTACTCCACTCACACAAAGGCCTTCCGATGAACACCCCCAACGACTCCAGCACCGGCCAAGCCGCTCCCGCACCACGCGCCAAACGACGCTGGATCATTGCCGCCGTGCTGACCGTGGTCGCCGGCGTGGCGGGCGCCAGCTTCGCCACCGGCGGCCAGATGCTGCCCGGCCATCACCGCCACGCGGAACACATGGCGATGGACCCTGCCGCCATGGACGCGCACATCGACAAGTTCGTCGAACAGCTCACCGACGGCGCCAGTCCTGACCAGAAAGCGCGCGTGGCCGCCATCGCCAAGGCCGCCGTGGCCGACCTGCGTCCGGCGCACGCGCAGTTCCACGCGGCGCACGCGCATGCGCACGAACTGTTGATGGCGCCGGTGATCGACCGAGCCGCGCTCGAACAGCTGCGCGCGGCGCAAATGCAACAGATGGACCTGATCAGCCGGCGCATCCTGCTGGCGGTCGAAGACGCCGCCGACGTGCTCACGCCCGAGCAACGGGCCAGGTTCGCCGAGCACCTGAAGGCACGCATGCATTGAGGTATCATCGCGCCATGGTCCAGCATGTCCTGATGATCGAAGACGACGAGCGCCTCGCCGGCATGGTCGCGGCGTACCTCGCGCCGCACGGTTTCGCGGTGCGCCATGCGGCCACCGCGCAGGCCGGCATCGCCATGCTGCGGCAGGACGGCGATGGCTGCGCGCTGGTGCTGCTCGACCTGATGCTGCCGGACGCCGACGGCCTCGACGTGTGCCGCCAGATCCGCGCGATGGCCGCGCCGCTGCGCGCGGTCCCGGTGGTGATGCTGACCGCCAAAGGCGACCCGTTCGACCGCGTCGTCGGCCTCGAAATCGGCGCCGACGATTACCTGCCCAAGCCGTTCGAACCGCGCGAGCTGCTGGCGCGCGTGCGCGCGGTGCTGCGCCGCCCGCCGCTGGCGGACGACGCGCCGCCTCAGGTGCTGCATTTCGGCCGCCTCGAAATCGACCTTGCCGCGCGCGCCGTGCTTTTGTCCGGCGAGCCGCGCGCGCTTACCTCGTACCAGTTCGACCTGCTCGTCGCGCTGGCCGAGCGGGCCGGCCGCGTGCTCTCGCGCGAGCAGCTGCTCGACGCCGTCAAGGGTGGCGCCTTCGATCCGTTCGACCGCTCGATCGACGTCCATATCGGCCGCCTGCGCGCCGCCATCGAGGACGACGTCAAGCAGCCGCGCCGCATCATCACCGTGCGCGGCGCCGGCTACGTGTTCGCCAAACTGCACGATGGCTGACGCCGCGCAGCAGCCGGCGGTGCGCATCGCGCTGCGGCGGCGCCTGTTCGTGCGCATCTACCTCGCCTTGCTGGCCAGCCTGCTGGCGGCCGCCATCATGTTCGCCCTCGCGCACCTGCGCTTCGATCCGTCGCGCGCCGGGCTGGCGGTGGTCGGTCCGCGCATCCACGCGATGGGCTTCCTGGTGCTGCTGATCGTCATCGCGCTGGTGGTGGCGGCGGGCGCCTATCCGGTCGTGCGCCGCCTTTCCGGCCGCCTCGAACGGCTGCAGCGCAGCGTCGAAGCGTGGGGCGAGGGCCGGCTGGCGACGCGTGTCGCGGTCGAAGGCGACGACGAAGTGGCGCGCCTGGCCGCCAGCTTCAACGGCGCCGCCGCGCGCATCGAGGCGCTGGTCGGCGCGCAGAAGTCGCTGCTGGCGAACGCCTCGCACGAACTGCGCTCGCCGCTGGCGCGCATCCGCATGGCCGCCGAATTGATGGCGCAGCAGGCGCCGCCGGCGATCGGCGCCGAATTGCGGCGCAATGTCGCCGAACTCGATCAGCTGATCGACGAGGTGCTGCTGGCCAGCCGCCTCGATGCGGTCGGCGCCGGCCTGCCGCCGCCCGAGCAGGTCGACCTGACCGGCATCGTCGCCGAGGAATGCGCGCGGGTCGGCGCCGCGCTCGAGGCGCGCGCGCTCGGCGTGATGGGCGAGCCGAAGCTGCTGCGCCGGATGGTGCGCAACCTGCTCGAAAACGCGGTCCGTTACGGCGCCGGCTCGGCGGTCGCCGTGCGGCTCGATGCGGCGGACGACGCCACGCTGCGGCTCGACGTGCGCGATGCCGGCCCCGGCATTTCCGAACCCGAACGCGAGCGCATCTTCGAGCCGTTCTACCGCATCGCCGGCGCCAGCGAAGCGGCCGGCGGCGTCGGCCTCGGCCTGAGCCTGGTGCGCCAGATCGCCCGCCACCACGGCGGCGACGCAAAGTGCCTGCCGAACGGCGCGGCCGGCTGCTGCTTTCGCGTGACGCTGCCGCGGGCGCGCTAAGTTCGCACGGCATCGTGCGGAAGCCGTATCGTCGCCTGAAAATTCGTATCGCATGCCCAGATCTGGTAGCATTGACGTTCGGTTATCCCGGCAGGCCGTTGCGCATGCCACGCCTTGAAGCATGTCAACCTGACTGCGAGGATGTCGCTATGTACAACGCGCCCAAATTCCTTTTTGCGTTAGCCTGTTGCTTGCTCGTCATCCCGCTGACCGCCCGTCCCGCCGGCGTGCCGTCGCCCGAGGCGCTCGTGCAGACTCAGCTTGACGCCTACAACGCGCGCGATATCGACGCCTTTCTTGCGACGTACTCGGATGACGCTGAACTGTTTGCTTTCCCTGCGGCGTCGCAGACCAAGGGTAAAGAGGAAATGCGCAAGCGCTATACGCTACGCTTCAGCGACCCAATTTTGCATGCAGTGATCGCACAGCGCATCGTGATGGGAAATACGGTAATCGACCACGAGCGTGTGCGAGTGACGTTGCCCGAGGGAGCAGGTGTCTCGGAAGTGATTGCGATCTATGAGGTGCGCGATGGAAAAATCGTCAAGGTAACTTTCATCGCTGGAAAAAAGACCCCCGGCGAAAAGCTGTGAGACACCCCTGCGTGTGGCTGTCGATCTTGCATGCCTGCGCCGCACCGTTCATTGCGCGGCGGCGCTCGCTATGCAGTCGA
>JARXKM010000273.1:0-2105 GCA_030272785.1 Pseudomonadota bacterium | reverse complement strand
AGCAGACTCTGCAACTTAAGCAATCGCCATGCGCGCGGCCGCCCCGCTCACCAATCGCCCGCTAGGCATAAAGGACTAGTCCCCCTAGTCATCATGGCCAGTGGCCGCCCCGTTTGACGCATACCCTTTGTTGCGGCCGATGCGTAGACTGCCAGCGGTGACGTCACCGCGTGGCGCTATGACAAGCGTACTGGGAACACTCCCATTTCCCTTCGTACCGTGCGGTGGCAAATCAGTGCCGGATGGCGGCCTCCTCAGCTTGCCGATCTTGCTCCGTGCGCTAACGCACCGTTGTGCATAAATTCTTCGCGTAAAACGTCTGACCATACCCTCAGGATTTTGATGCGCAGCATTGGCCCGCCGCGCCTCCAGCGTTGAAAAGCCACCCATTCGACGCGCCATCGCGCGCAACCGACCACTATCCTAACGGGAGAACTACAGATGGACAGCACCAAGAAACCGACCACCGACGCTGCATTGCCACCAGTGCCAGCACGCCGCAATTTCCTCGGCCGCGGGGCCCTGATCGGCCTGGCCGGCGCCGGCGTGTCGCTCGGCCTGGCCGGCTGCAAGGAAGAGGGCGCGGCCAAGCCGGCCGGCTCGGCCTCGGCCTCGGCCTCGGCCTCGGCCAAGGCGGTCGCCGGCAGCGGCCACGAGATCGCTCCTGGCCAGCTGGATGAATACTACGCCTTCACCAGCGCCGGCCACGGCGGCGAAATGCGCGTGCTGGGCCTGCCGTCCGGGCGCACCTTGAAGCGCATTCCCGTCTTCAATACCGACTGCATGGTCGGCTGGGGCATCACCAACGAATCACGCGCCGTCATCGGCACCAAGCCCGACGGCAGCCTGCACTACACCACCGGCGACACCCACCACGTGCACGGCAGCTACAAGGACGGCACCTACGACAGCCGCTGGCTGTTTACCAACGACAAGATCAATTCGCGCCTGGCGCGCATCCGCATGGATACGATGGAATGCGACAAGATCACCCAGTTGCCGAACGTGATGGGCTTCCACGGCATCTTCCCCGACAAGCGCGACCCGGTCGATGAGAAGATCAATTACACCACGCGGGTGTTCTGCGGCGCCGAATTCCACATCCCGCTGCCCAACGACGGCCGCGACCTCGACGACCCGAGCAAGTGGGGCTGCCTGTTCTCCTGCGTCGACGCGGCCACGATGGAAGTGCGCTGGCAGTGCCGCATCGACGGCAACATGGAGCTGCTGGCGACCTCGTACGACGGCAAGCTGGCCGCGGCGACCCAGTACAACACCGAAAACGCCGCCGACCTGGCCGGCATGATGTCGGCCGAGCGCGATGCCTGCGTGTTCTTCGACATCGCCCGCATCGAGCAGATGGTCAAGGACGGCAAGACCACCACCATCGGCGCGTCCAAGGTGCCGGTGGTCGACGGCCGCAAGGCGGCCAATCCCGATCCGAAGACCTCGGTCACCTGCTATGTCCCGGTCGGCAAGAATCCGCACGGCGTCAACGCCAGCCCGGACGGCAAGTATATGGTCTGCGCCGGCAAGCTCTCGCCGACCGGTACCGTGATCGAACTGGCGCTGGTGCAGAAGTGGTTCGCCGGCGAGCTCAAGCAGCCGCGCGACGCCGTCGTGGCCGAGCCGGAACTGGGCCTGGGACCGCTGCACACCGCCTTCGACGGCAAGGGCAACGCCTTTACCTCGCTGTTCCTCGACAGCGCCATCGTCAAGTGGAACGTCGACAAGGCGATCGCCCAGTTCAAGGGCGACAAGACGGTCAAGCCGGTGCTCGACAAGATCGACGTCCACTACCAGCCCGGCCACGGCTATTCGTCGATGGGCGAGACCAAGGAAGCGGACGGCAAGTACTTCAATTCGGGCAACAAGTTCTCGAAGGATCGCTTCCTGCCGGTCGGCCCGCTGCACCCGGAAACCGAACAACTGATCGACATCGGCGGCGCCAAGATGGCGCTGATCCACGATCACACCGCCTACCCGGAGCCGCATGACGGCATCATCGTGCGGCGCGACGTCGTCAAGACGCGCCAGGTATCGTCGATGGACGATTTTCCCAACGCGGTCAAGCCGGAGAACATGGGCATCGAACGCAAGGGCAA
>JARXKM010000272.1 GCA_030272785.1 Pseudomonadota bacterium | reverse complement strand
CGAAGCACGCCTCGAGCGACGGCTCGATGCGGGTGATGACGCCCTTGTAGATGTTCGACTTGCGCTGTTCGCGCCCGGCCGTTTCGATATCGATGTCGATCAGTTTCTGGCCGTCGACGATGGCTACGCGCAGCTCTTCTTGCTGCGTAGCGTTAAACAACATGCGTTTCATTTTTATAAACTCCACGGCCCGGGGGCCGATCTAGGCCGCCTTGTCAGGGCGGCGCGCTGTACACGAAAATGTACGCGGGAGCGGAGCGTTGGAGGGTGGGTATGCCTTTACGTACGGCGCAGCAACGACAGGCGTTGCGGCCGCAACAGGGCGCGGTGGGGTCGATCGACATGTCGAGTGCACGCATCACCTGCAACTTTCCTGATGCAGGCCGGTCGAACCGGGGCACGGGGGAAAGCCAGGCGGTGAGCAAATCAACGAGCCAAACCGTAGCCGGCGAACATACCAAGACTTCGAACCTCTGGCGGAGCGAGCCGCCGTTATTCTCAAGCCTTTGGGATGAGGCTTACATCGGGTCGGGCGAAAACGACAAGCGTTATCGACGCCATCAACCGGCGAGCTGGCCACGGGGGACAGCTTGCCAGTACTTATCCTTACAATTCCAAACAATCCAATCCGGCAGCCTTGCGCGTTATCCGATTACAACAACGGTGCAACCTTGATTCGCGCAGGGATGTGCGTACACGATTTTCCATCGAATTTGCAATTTGGCGAGGCCGATGGAGACGCCCCTGTGTAAAATATCGTTTTAATTCTTACACCAGCAGAGGTTTGACCGCCGCCTGTCGATTATATATTCAAAATGAAGGACTTAGAGAGAATTTCTAGGAAGACAGAGCAAATGAAGATGCAAACCGAAGTTGCCGCCCCTTCCACGCCGGCGCCGCTGCAAGCGCAGTTCGTGACGATCACCGAAGAAGAGGCTGGACAGCGGATCGATAACTACTTGCTGCGCGTGTGCAAAGGGGTACCGAAGAGTCACATTTACCGCATCCTGCGCTCGGGCGAAGTGCGCGTCAACAAAGGCCGGATCGACCAGTTGTACCGGCTGGCCGACGGCGACGTGGTGCGCATCCCGCCGGTGCGTGTGGCCGAAAAATCGACCGCCGCGGTGCCGGCCGCCGAATTCGCCGTCCTGTTCGAGGATGCCCACCTGCTGGTGATCGACAAGCCGGCCGGCACCGCGGTGCACGGCGGCTCGGGCGTGTCGTTCGGCGTCATCGAGCAACTGCGCGCGTCGCGCCCGGAGGCCAAGTTCCTCGAGCTGGTGCACCGGCTCGACCGCGATACGTCGGGCGTGCTGATGCTGGCCAAGAAGCGCTCGGCGCTGACCAACCTGCACGAGCAGATGCGCGACGGCCTGACCGACAAGCGCTACCTGACGGCGATCGGCGGCGACTGGCGCAACGCGCGCCAGCACATCAAGCTGCCGCTGCACAAGTTCACCACGGCGGAAGGCGAGCGGCGCGTCTGCGTGCAGGCCGGCGGCATGGAATCCCACACCGTGTTCAGCCTGCTGCGCAAGTGGGACCAGTTCGCCTTGCTGGAAGCGGAACTGAAAACCGGGCGCACGCACCAGATCCGCGTTCATCTGGCTTCGTCGGGCTTTCCCATCCTTGGTGACGACAAGTACGGCGATTTCGCGCTCAATCGCGTGCTCCTCAAGGCCGAGCCGGGGCGCGGCGCGCTCAAGCGGATGTTCCTGCACGCCCATCAAATCACGTTCACCCATCCCGATAGCGGCAAGCAAGTGACGATAAATGCCGCGTTGCCAGCAGAATGCGAACGTTTCTTGGTAAGCTTGGGAAAATCGCAAAATATTGCGCCGCGTTAAGCTCGCGCGCACCGACAACCCCTGGAAGGAGCCGGCCGCCACAAGTGGCTGGAATACATGGCAAGAAAGCAATTTGATCTGATCGTTTTTGATTGGGATGGCACCTTGATGGACAGCACGTCCACCATCGTCAAGAGTATCCAGGCCGCCGCGAAGGACCTCGGCTTGCCGATCCCGCGCGACGAGGATGCCTCGCACGTGATCGGCCTCGGCCTGCATGAAGCGATGCAGGCGGCGATGCCGAACATCGACCCCGCGCTGTATCCCCGGGTGGTCGAGCGCTATCGCTTCCATTACCTGACGAAGGACCCGGAATTGGTGCTGTTCGATGGCGTACGCGACATGTTGATGGAATTGTCGCAGCATGGCTATTTCCTCGCCGTGGCCACCGGCAAGAGCCGCGTCGGCCTGAACCGGGCGCTCAATGCGGTCGGCCTGCTGTCGCTGTTCGACGCCACCCGCTGTGCCGACGAGACGTTTTCCAAGCCGCACCCGGCCATGCTGCAGGAACTGACGCGCGAACTGGGCCAGGACTTGCGGCGCACCGCGATGATCGGCGACACCTCGCACGACTTGCTGATGGCGAACAACGCCGGGGCGGCCGCCATTGCCGTCGAATACGGCGCGCACCCGCTCGACCAGTTACAGTCGTGCCGGCCGATGTATTCGGCGCCGACGGTGGCGCAGTTGCACGCCTGGCTCACCGAGCACGCCTGATGAGCGAAGCCGCCGCCGTGCCGATTTGCGACGCCGCCGCGCTGCTCGAAGGCGGACGCGGGGTGCGCTTTGGCGTCTGCGCGTTCGGCGACGCCGCCACCGGCTTCGTGGTGCGCTACGGCGGCCGGGTGTATGGCTACCTGAACCGCTGCGCCCACGTGCCGATCGAACTGGACTGGGCCGAAGGCGAGTTTTTCGAGTCCAGCGGCCTGTACCTGATGTGCGCGACGCACGGCGCGATCTACCTGCCCGACAGCGGCTACTGCGCCGGCGGGCCGTGCAAGGGCGCGCGCCTGCGCCCGATCGCCGTGCATGAGGCGCACGGCACCATTTATTGGCAGCCGGACGAATTCATCCGCCCTCCACAGATTCCCATCAAACCCATATCCCCCGATCTATGAGCGATACCACCAGCAGTACCCCACCAGGCGACGCGGCAGCGTCCACCTCGCCCATCAACGCCAACTGGGAGCGTGAAACCCTGGAAAAACTGCTCTTTGCCACCGTCAAGGAGCAGCGCGCCGCGCGCCGCTGGAGCATCTTCTTCAAGCTGCTGATCCTCGGCGTACTCAGTTTTTCGCTGTGGGCGTATTTCGACTTCAGCACCGGCACCGACATCGAGGCGCTCGGCCGCCACACGGCGCTGATCGAAATCGACGGCAGCATCGAGTCCGAAGGCAGCGGCTCGGCCGATTCGGTAATTCCTTCGCTCAACAAGGCGTTCAGCGACGCCGGTTCGGCCGCCATCGTGCTGCGCATCAACAGCCCGGGCGGCAGTCCCGTGCAGGCGGGCATGATCGTCGACGAGATTTTGCGCTTGCGCAAAGGTTATCCGTCCAAGCCGGTGTATGTCGTTGTCGACGAAATCTGCGCCTCGGGCGGCTATTACATCGCCGCGGCGGCCGACAAGATTTTTGTCAACAAGGCCAGTATCGTCGGCTCGATCGGCGTGCTGATGGACGGTTTCGGCTTCACCGGCACGATGGAAAAGCTCGGCGTCGAGCGGCGCCTGCTGACCGCCGGCGAGAACAAGGGCTTCCTCGACCCGTTCAGCCCGCAGAGCGAAAAGCACAAGGCGCACGCCCAGCTGATGCTCAACGAAATACATCAGCAATTCATCGGCGTGGTGCGGGCCGGGCGCGGCAAGCGCCTGAAGGAAACGCCGGACATGTTTTCCGGCCTGTTCTGGAGCGGCGCCAAGGCGGTCGAGATGGGCCTGGCCGATGGCTTCGGCAGCGTCGACAGCGTCGCGCGCGAGGTGGTCAAGGCCGAGGACATCGTCGACTACACGGCGCACGAAGGCTTGCCCGAGCGGGTGCTGAAAAAGTTCGGCGCCTCGGTCGGCGCGGGGGCGGTGAAGTCGCTGTATCGCGGGACGGCGCCGGCATTGCGCTGATGCCCGCGTTAATTTCCCCTTGTAAGTTCTGACAGTTGGTCTATATTGGACCTGTAGTTCATCCAAGGGGAGCTTATATAAAAAGTTCAGTCAGTATTCAGCATATAGTCGAACCGAACTACTAACCGCATCCCTATGCGGCATTGAGAGAATTGATATTCCTCGCAAGACGTCTCGTATGAGACATGGAAACGGCAGCGCAATGCTGCCGTTTCCTTTTGCGTCGGGGAATATGCTGTGCGGCCGGCAATGCCGGCCGGAGGGTGGCTGAACGACGCTATTCAACGCTATTCAACGCTATTCAACGCTAGTCGGCGCAGGTGGGTGCGGGATGGGAATCGTTGCCGGCGATCGGTCGGTCGCTGCCATCGGCAGTGGCGCGCGCGCAGGGCTCCGCGCAAGGGATGTCGTACTGGGCGAAGCCGCCGTGGCCCAGCCATTCCTGGAAGTTGCGCTGGGCCTGGGCGTACCAGCTTGCCCTGCTCGCGGCCGGATCGGCGATCACTTGCGCCGATGTGGATGCGGCGCTGCCATTGGTCCAGCGCGCAATCGCCTGGCGTGCAGCATACAGCGCCGCCTGCTCGAGGGCGATCTGGGCGTGTGCCTCCGACAGCGATGCCGAGTTGTTGGCGATCTGCAGGTCCGGGCTAGTGTCCTTGGCATTGGTCATATCATCCTCTTGGTGAGTGCTGGGGGTTAATTGTCCTACCGATGGGGTAAGCATTCTTGCTCGTTGATTAGGCGGATTCCTAATGGAGTTTCAGTCTAACAAGGGGAGGTTCCCCATACTTGATCTGCGTCAAAGGTATTGCTGGCGGAGGCTGCATTACCTTGGTTTCACTTGAGTTGCACAAATACCAAGAAATCCCGTGCATCAAACGCGCCGAAATGCGCGTGCGCTGACGGGAATACCCGGGTTCCGACGCCGCATTGAGCAGCGATGTTGCGCTCAAGGAAATGCCCTGCGCTTTCGGCGCGGTCCGCCTTCTGGTAAAGTTCGGCCATGAGCAAATTATCCCTGGACCGCATTTTGCAATCGCAAGGCTTCGGCACGCGCAAATACTGTCGCGCGCTGATCGAGGACGGCGAAGTCGTCATCGACGGCGCGCCGCACACCAACTACAAGAGCACGATGGATACCGACGGCCTGGTGCTGACCGTGTTCGGCGACGAATGGGTGGTGCGCGAACGCGTCTACATCGCCCTGCACAAGCCGGCCAATTTTGAATGTTCGCGCAAGCCCAGCCATCATCCGGGCGTGCTGACCTTGCTGCCGGAACAAATGAGCTGGCGCGACGTGCAGCCAGTGGGCCGGCTCGACCACGACACCACTGGCATGCTGCTGATGTCGGACGACGGCCCGTTCATCCATGCGCAATCGTCGCCCAAGCGCCACATTGGCAAGATTTACCAGGCCACCACCCAGGAGCCGGTCAGCGCGGCGCTGATCGACCAGCTGCTGGCCGGCGTCAAGCTGCATGACGAGCCGGCGCCGCTGGCGGCGCTCACCTGCATCGCGCGCGGCGAGCACCAGCTCGAGATCGTGCTCGAACAAGGCAAGTACCACCAGGTCAAGCGCATGCTGGCGGCGGCCGGCAACCATTGCCTGGCACTGCACCGCAGCGCCATCGGCAGCCTGACGCTCGATTCGCTCGGGCTGGCCGAAGGCGAATGGTGCTTCCTCGACCAGGCGCAGCGCGATTTGCTGGCATGAAGCTCGCCACCCTGGCCGACGGCAGCCGCGACGGCCAATTGGCGGTGGTCGCGCGCGACCTCAAGAGTGCCCGGCTGGCCGACCGCATCGCCCCGACCCTGCAGGCGGCGCTGGATGACTGGGCGTTCATCGCGCCGCAGCTGGGCGAGGTGTACCAGCAACTCAACGGCGGGCGGGCGGCGCGCAGTTTCGACTTCGACCCGGCGCGCTGCATGGCGCCATTGCCGCGCGCCTTCCAGCGGGTCGGCGCCGCCGCCTACGTCCACCACGTCGAACTGGCGTACCAGGCGCGCAAGGCGGCGCTGCCCGCGGCGTTGCGGGAAGAGCCGTTGATGTACCAGGGCGCCAGCGACGATTTCCTCGGCCCGCTGGACGACATCGTGCTGGCGCGCGAGGAGTGGGGCATTGACTTCGAGGCCGGCCTGGCGGTGATCACCGGCGACGTGCCGATGGGGGCGACGCCGGACCAGGCGCACCAGCAGATCCGCCTGCTGATGCTGGTCAACGACGTGTCGCTGCGCAACCTGATCGGGCCGGAGCTGGAAACAGGCTATGGTTTTCTGCAATCGAAGGCGGCCGCCAGTTTTTCGCCGGTGGCGGTGACGCCCGATGAACTGGGCGACGCTTGGGCGGGAGGCAAGGTACACTTGCCGCTGCGTTCGACCTGGAACGGCAGGCTGGTCGGTCAGCCGCAGGCCGGGGTGGACATGGCGTTCAATTTCCCGCAGTTGCTTGCGCACTTGTGCAAGTCGCGCACTGCGCGCGCCGG
>JARXKM010000271.1 GCA_030272785.1 Pseudomonadota bacterium | reverse complement strand
CCGGCGCCGCCGGCGCCAAACACCTTGCGCATGTTGTCGGCCACCTTCGCTTCAATCGCCGACGAAAACGCGCTCATCGGAAACCCCAGCCTGATCACCATCTCGGCCTGCCGCGCCTGCAAGGTCAGCGCGCCCTGCACGCCGCTGCGCGCGAACGTGAGCACATTGGCGTCCCACTGGCAGTCCAATTGATAGTCGCGCGCCATCTTGTCGGCCACTTGCTGGGCCGCTTCGCGCGCTTTCGCCGGGCTCATGCTGTGCGCCTGAACGATGTTGATGTCCGCCATGGGATGCTGCCTTTCCGCGTAATTTTCTGAGCAATCCGCCATCATGCCAGCCCGTCAGGCAGGATGCCAGCCCAACACCGCGAGCAAAACGAAAAACCGGCCGCGCAGGCGACGCTCGCGTGCCCGCCGTGGCGCAGCCACAACGTCACCGAACCCGCCTGCGGGTACAGGTTCGACAGCGCCACCCCGGCCGCCCCTGGCCGCGCCCGGCAGCAGCTGCCAGGCGGGCCGGCGAACATTTTGTCCCACAGCCGAGCCTGTTGACGGATATCAAGCGGTCGGCCCGCGCATGGCGCGACTATTTCCCAGAGCAAGCCCTGCTTTCGATGGAGCATACGACCATGAAATCCCGCGACCCGCTGTTTTCCGATCTCCACAATGATCCTCGCAACGATCTGCGCACCGATCTCCTCGACGCGGTGCCGGCCGAGCGCGCGCCGGCGCCCCTCACGCCCGTCAGTTACGTGCCCACGCCGAGCGCCGCCTACCGCCAGCACCGCAAGACGGCGCAACTGCTCGACGAACCGGGCCCGCCGCGCGGCGCCGACCCGGCGGCTGCGGCGGTGCCGCTGACGTTCGCGTTCGGCGCGCGCGTGCTGATGTGGAAGCAGGATCCGTCGGTGAGCGAGATCGGCACGCGCAAGGCGTTCTTGCCCGGCATCGTGCTCGACGGCCCGCGCGACGCCCGCATCGTGCCCGGCGCGCCGGGCATCGCGCCGGTCAGCCCGAATGCGTTCGGCGACTTCATCGCCAGCCCCGACAGCGCGCAGTTCGATGCCGTGCACACCTTCGCGGTGGTGCGCCAGACGCTCACCATGTACCAGCGCGCGCTGTCGGCGGTGGGCGCCGAGATGCCGCTGCCGTGGCAATGGAACAGCAGCGTCGACACCACGCCGCTCCAGCTGTTCCCCTACGGCCTGCCGAACGTCATGAACGCCTTCTACAGCCGCTCGCAAGGCTGCCTGAAGTTCGGCGACTTCGTGCCGGACGGCCAGGCCGAGCGCATCTTCACCTGCCGCTCGCTCGACATCGTCTCGCACGAGACCGGCCACGCCGTGCTCGACGGCCTCAAGCCGGCCTGGCTGGAGGCGGACAACCCGCCCCAGACCGGCGGCCTGCACGAGTCGTTCGGCGACCTGACGGCGATCTTCCTGGCGCTGTCGCAGCTCGACCAGTGCGAGGCGGTGATCGCCCAGACCAAGGCGCGCCTGCACGACAAGACCTTCCTGGCCGACATCGCCGAGCAGTTCGGGCTGGCGCTGGGCGCCTCCACCGGCCTGCGCAACGCCGACAACGACCTGAAGCTGTCCGATGCCGGCAACGAGGTACACGCCATCTCGCAAGTGTTTACCGGCGCCATCTACGACATCCTGGCCGACCTGTTCGCGCTCGAACGCGACCCGGCGCTGCTGGACGACGCGATGGTGCTGCACGGCGTCGGCGCCTACCTGCGCGGGCTGGTGCTGCGCGCGCTGGTGGCCGCGCCCGACCAGGGGGCCACCTTTGCCGACGTGGTCAACCAGATGCTGCGCCTGACCTTGGCCGACGACAAACCGGTCGCCTACCGCAACAGCATCCGCAACCGCTTCACGCTGCGCGAGGTGGTCGAGTCGCCGGTGGCGCTGTCCGAGGACCATGCCGACCAGGCGGTGCTGGCGCCGGGCGTGCAGGACGCCCCCGGCGCGCAGCAGGACCGGCGCGCCTGTTGCGGCACCATGAACCTGGCCGAGTACTACGACATCGCCCACATCCTCGACGGCGAGGCGCAGGCGCTGGCGCGCTGGTGCGCCGCGCATGGCCGCACCGGCCCGGCGCCGGCCGACCACTGGCCGGACGGCGAGCGCCTGCGCTAAGAGGGCGCCATCATGAAAATCCGCGCGACCGGGCGCGGCGGCTTTAGCGGCCGCAGCGAGCACTACGAAATCGACACCGGCTGCCACGCGCACGGCGCGGCGCTCGACGCGCTGGTGCGCCAGCTCGACTTTGCCGGCGCCGCCGCGCCGGCCTCGCTGGGCGCCGACATCGGCCACTGGCACATCACCGTCGACGACGGCACCCGCCGCCACAGCGCCAGTTTCGCCGAAGACGGCAGCGCGGCGGCGGCGCCGTGGCAAGCGCTGCTGGCGACACTGCGCACCTTGGCCTGAGCGGCTGCAAGTCTGAGAAACTGACCGGCCGAGCGCAAAAGCGCGGGCCGATGCGCCTCATCCGGCCCCGGCCCGGTAGTACTGCTCAGGCGATTGCTCGCGACGTTGATCGTATTGAGGTAAGTGTTCGCGCCGACCGTCGCTCGCGTGCGGTTCCCGCTGGCGTCGTACTGGAAACGTTGACTGGTCCCGTTGCCGTCGAACCCGATCAGGCGATCCAGTGCGTCATAGTCGTATCGCTTGCGTCGGCGGAGCCAAACCACAGGAGTCCAGAAGTGTCGGACAAAGAAACGAAAGATGTTAATATTCATTATACCAATAGCATCTGCGAGATAAGATCGTTCCTGCAAGGCATCCCCCAATCAAAATTTTTAATTCCAAGTTGGGTTTGGCAACTACAAGTATAGTTTTAGCGTTGTCGTACGATCGCCAAGATCCACCATATTGCGACCAAAACGCACCAAGTTGAAAGCACCGACACCAGAGCCGGCCAAAAATTCGTGCTACTCCCCATAATAAGTGTGTACACAGGGATCATAGATAAATGCGCGCCATATGCAGGCGCCAACCCAATCGCTGCGATTCCTGAAACCCATATTCGGCGAGTCTGATACGAGAGCGAACGTCGGGTCAGGAGAAAAAAAACGTAGGCAACGACTAGCCAAGGTATAGATACCAACAAATGAAACGGCAGTTGGACTAAGGTGGCAAAAATGTGCATCCATACCTGCCGGTCTGAATCTAGGCTAGCCATCATTTCTCGCACCCACATTTTCCGGCCCGTTGAAGCGCTTGAACAGTATTCGCTGTAGCCAAGTCGTATTGATATTGGGTCGGATATGAATCTCTCATGAGATGACCCGCGGAAACAGTTCCGTCGTAGACTTTAAAATGATGAGCGGCTGACGCTTCATCTTGCATAGTATGAATCGCGTAACCCAGGCCGCGGCCGGTGCCTTTTCCAATTTGCTCTGAGACAAAGTTATCCCGCAAACCTCGCGCGTTATCCTCATCCATCCCCTTCGGCGTCATTGAGTGTGTTGGTGCATCATCGACTCCTTGTGTACCTACAAAATCATACTGGACGGCATAGTATGCGAGGATGAGACTTTCAGCAATGCTCAATCCGCAACCTCGCGCAGCGTTGTACGTAACGCTGCTATGAACGTCCGAGGTAAATCGTCCTGTTGGGTCGGTAAATTTCAAAGGGTTATCATTTGCATATGCATAAGTATTGATTCCGCCACCTAGCCCAACCGGGTCAGATTGGTTGTATCGACCAGTCTGCGGGGCATAATCCCTGAAGTAATTGTAGTGATTATTCGTCTCCCTATCAAACACCTGCCCTGGAAAGCGCGGATTGTAGATAAAACCCCCAACCTGGGCCGGATTCTCATCGGGCTGATCAAGCCCAAACGGATCCGCGTTGTCCCAGCGCCAGACCATCTTGTTGTCGCTCGGGCGCGTCAGCACCCGCGGGGTCTGAAGATGATCAGCGTACACATAGTAGGCGTCCGTGGTTCCCGCTTGTTGGCTGAGCGCCGTCGCTTTCAATACGGCCACCGGCAAGTCGCCGAGGTAGACGGTCTCCTGTAGCGCCTTGCCCGCGCCATCATATTCCCCCAGCAATCGGCCCGACTCATCGTACATGTAATGCACCGTTGTCCCCGGCGCACCGGACTTGGCGACGCGTTGGCCAAGGCCGTTGTAGCGGTAGCCAGTAGTGACTCCACCCACAAGGACGCCACTCAAGCGGCCGTTGCTTCCGTAGTTGTACTGAATCGTGCCGTCCTTCAGCAGATTGCCCGCGGCATCATACAAATTCTGCTTGGCGGGAGCCGGGCCAGTGGTGCTGGCGAGGCGGTTGCTGGCGCCGTCGATCGTGTTGAGGTAAGTGTTCGCGCCAAACGTTGCCCGGGTGCGGTTGCCATTGGCATCGTATTGGAAGCGCTGGCTGGTGCTTGCGCTATCGAATCCGGTCAGCCGATCCAGGCCGTCGTACTCATAGCGCTGGTCCAGCGCTGCTGCGACTCCGCCGATGTGCTTGCTCGACGTGATGCGCCCCGCAGCATCGTAACTGAGCGTACGCACCGTGCCATTGTTGGCCGGATGGCCCAGCGGGTAGCTGACGATCCTGCCGTCCATATCAAAGCCGCGCTGGTAGATGTTCGGGCTGGCGCTGCTGCTGTTGCCCCACGCCCAGCCGCGCACCGCACCGAACGGCATGTATCGGATGTCGCCAAGAATCGGCACCGGGCTTGCGCCAGGCGCAGTCAGGGCGAGGCTGATCGCGCGGCCGTCGCTGCCATACGCGATGTCGATCCGATTGCCGCTGGGGTAGGTCATCGAGGTGACATGGCCGGCGCTGGAGCCGGCGCTGCCCCATGTGTATGCGAGACGGTACGTCCTCGCCGCCGCGCCGGTCCCCACCGTCTGGCTCTTGGCGAGCAGCCGGCCAAAGCCATTGTAGGCATAGCTGGTCTGCCCCGACTCGTCATGCATGGCGGTCGCGCGCCCGGTCGCGCCGCTGCCGTCCTTGCCGTACTCGAACGTGCTGCTGCCGATCTGGGTGACACGGCGCGCTGCGTCGAAACGGTAGGTGGTAGTGCGGCCGGCTGCATCGCTGCGTGAAACCGGATTGCCGGCGCCATCGAACTGTGTGACGGCCGTGCCGGTATCCGGACTGATGACGCTGGTTTGCTGGCCGAGGCCGTCCACGGAATAGCGGGTCGTCAGTTTGCGCGGATCGGTGACGGACAGCAGTTGATCCTGATGCGAGTAGCCATAGCCGATCACTGGCGCAGGTGTACCGGGCGTTGCTGGCGGCAAGGTTTGCGCGAGCACCCGGTTGAAACCGTCGAACACCTGGGTGGTCATGCGGCCGAGCTGGTCGGCTACCGCGATCAAGTTGCCGCCACGGTCGTAGGTGTAGCTGATTCCGGCATCCTGGCCATCGCGCTGCTCTTTCTGGAGCCGGTTGAGCGCATCGAAGGTGCGTCGGGCCTGCGCCACCAGATCGCCGCCCGACCCGCGAACCTCCTGATGCACTACGTTGCCCATGTTGTCGAGTGTGAAGTGGATAGTGTTGCCGGCAGCGTCGTGCAGGTCCGTGAGTCGATGCGCTGCATCGTAGGCATAGCTGATGGCCGCACCGTCGGGCGCGACGATACGAGTCAATTGTCCGGCGTCGTCGTATTGGAACTGCGTGGTTTCGGAAATGCCGCCACTGCCTTCGACAGTGCTTTCCGTCAAACGCTGGCGCGGGCCATATTCCAGCCGGGTGATCTGCCCATTCGGCCGCTTGATCCGGGTCGCCAGGCCGTCCTTGCTGAATTCAAGGAACTGCGTCACCTCGCCGGCACCATTGCTCACGCTGGCGATGTCGCCTTTGGTATGGGTATCGGTGGTGTCAGGGTAGTAGGTGAGGCGCGTCGAGTCGATGTTGCCGCTTGCATCGGCGGGGCCGGTGCTCGTCAACAGCTGGCCGAGGCCATTGTAGGTGTATTGCCAGGTCCGCGCCGCGCCGCTCTTCGCCGCGGCAAAGCCGAGCGTGCCATTATTGTCGGTCGTGGCCTGCACGGTCCTGCTGCAAAGAACGGCGATCGGTTTTCCGTTTGGAAGCGTTGCATCGCCCGCGCAATGAGCAACGTGACCATCGGCGCCTTGCTGGCCATTGTACACGTCGGTCGTGATCCGGTTCGCCTCGGCGAGCGCGCTCTTCATCGGCCAATCGGGATGCCATTGCGTGGAGGTCATCCGCGCGGATTTGACTGCAATGTCGCTGACGTTGGCGGGACAACTCATGCCGGCGGACAAACCGGCAATTCTCCGCGTTTCCAGTCCGCGTGCCGAATCGGTGACGAAGCAGGTTTGCTGGGCATTGAAATTGGTACTGCTGGCCAAGTCGCCGTCGGCCGCATAAGTCAGCGCGCTGGCGCCGGCGCTGCACCCGGCGCCGGCAGGCTGGCTTTCGCCCGTGATCCGGCCTCTGGTATCGCCGAAATAGCTGACGTTCAGGAGGCGTTCAGTACCGAGCGGATCGGTGATGCGCCGCGCGCTATCGGACGCATAGTCGAACGTGT
>JARXKM010000270.1 GCA_030272785.1 Pseudomonadota bacterium | reverse complement strand
GGACGAGGCGCACTACGATCTCGCATCGGCCACCGAACAGGCGATCGACTGGTTGCGCGGCCTCGGCCAGCGCGCCTTCATCGGCACCGAGTCGCGCCTGATGACGGTATTCGACCTGCTGCACCAGATTGTCGACGGCACCGAACTCGATCCGCGCGCGCGGATCGCCGAACTGAAACGACGCAAGGCCGAAATCGACGTCGAGATCGCCCAGATCGGTGCCGGCAAACTGGAGCTGATGGACCCGACTCAGGTGCGCGAGCGCTTCCTGCAAATGGCGACAACGGCGCGCGAATTGCTGTCCGATTTTCGCGCCGTTGATCACAACTTCCGCACGCTCGACCGCCAGGTGCGCGAACAGATTGCGACCTGGGACGGCAGCAAGGGCGCGCTGCTGCAAGAAATCTTCGGCCAGCGCGACCTGATCTCCGAGACTGACGAGGGCAAGAGCTTCCGTGCGTTCTGGGATTTGCTGATGTCGCCGGCGCGCCAGGACGAGCTTTCCAGCTTGCTCGAGCGGGTGCTCAAACTTGGCCCGGTGCGTGAGCTCGAGCCGGACGGTCGCCTGCAGCGCGTCCACTACGACTGGCTCGAAGCGGGAGAGGTCACGCAGCGCACCGTCGCCCGCCTGTCCGAACAATTGCGGCGCTATCTCGACGACCAGGCCTGGCTGGAAAACCGCCGCATCATGCAACTGATGCGCGATATCGAACAAAAGGCGCTGGCCTTGCGCGGCCAGGTCGACGAGCGCGCCTTCATTGAACTCGACCAGCCGGCGCCGGCGATCACGCTGGCGATGGACCGCACCTTGTTCAGCCCTCCGCTCAAACCGAAAATCACCGAGCGCATGCTCGACGACGAGGGCGAGGCCATCAACGCCGACGCCCTGTTCGAGCAAGTGCATGTCGACCAGCTGCGGCTGATGTCGAACGTGCGCCGCGCTCTGCAGACCCGCCGCCAGGTCTCGCTCGCCACCTTGGCGGCCGCCTATCCGCTCGAACAGGGCCTGGCCGAACTGGCCACCTATTTGAAGCTCGCGACGCAGGATCTGAGCGCGGCGATCGACGACGACAAGACCGAAGTGGTGACCTGGACCGACGCAGGCGGGCGCCGGCGCCAGGCCACCGTCCCCCTGATCATCTACACGGCATGACCGCCGAATCGACCATGAACGACCAAAACCGCCTGGGCCAGCTGCTGGTGACCCTGTTCCAGGGAGTGCTGTACCGCGAAAGCGACGCCGCCCTGTGGCAGCCGCTGATCGATTTGCAGGGACGGGTGCGCGACTACTGCGCCACGCTCGGCCTCGAACTGATTCTCGACGAAGCCGAGGGCTATGCCTACTTGCGCCATCGCGCAGCGGCGCCGGGCGAGCCGGATCTGCCGCGCCTGATCCCGCGTCGCCAACTGAGTTACCCGGTCAGCCTGATCCTGGTCCTGCTGCGCAAAAAGCTCGCCGAATTCGACGCCACCGGCGGCGAAACGCGCCTGGTGATCGGCCGCGACCAGATCGCCGAACAGGTGCGCCTGTTCCTGCCGGAGACCGGCAACGAGGCGCGCCTGCTCGACCGCATGGACACGCACCTGAACAAAGTGGTCGAACTAGGCTTCCTGCACCGCCTGCGCGGACAGGAGCACCAGTTCGAAGTGCGGCGCATCTTGAAAGCCTTCGTCGACGCCCAATGGCTCAGCGAATTCGAACAGCGTCTGGCGCACTACAAGGTCCATGCGGGCGCCGACGAGGAGGGCGCATGAACGATCGCTGCGCGCCCGGCATCGATACGCCCGCACTGGAACGGGCCGGCTTTCGGCTGCACCACTTCGAGGTCTTCAATTGGGGTACCTTCGATGAACGCGTCTGGCGCCTGCATCCGGGCGGCGACAACATCCTGCTGACCGGCGACATCGGGTCCGGCAAATCGACGTTGGTCGATGCGATCACCACCTTGCTGGTGCCGGCGCAGAAGATTTCGTACAACAAGGCGGCCGGCGCCGACGCGCGCGAACGCAGCCTGCGCACCTACGTGATGGGCCATTACAAATCGGAGCGCGGCGACAACGGCATGGCCGCGCGCGCCGTCGCCCTGCGTGACCACAACAGCTATTCGGTGATCCTGGGCGTATTCCACAACGAAGGTTTCGACCAGACCGTCACCCTGGCGCAGGTATTCTGGCTGAAGGACGCGCGCGGCCAGCCAGAGCGCTTCTACGTCGTGGCCGACAGCGCCTTGTCGGTCGCCGAGCACTTCGCCGGCTTCGGCACCGATATCGGCCAGCTGCGCAAGCGCCTGCGCGCATTTTCCGGCGTGATGGTACACGACACCTTCCCGCCCTACGGCGCCGACTTCCGGCGCCGCTTCGGCATCGCCAGCGAGCAGGCGATGGACCTGTTCCACCAGACCGTGTCGATGAAATCGGTGGGCAACCTGACCGACTTCGTGCGCGACCACATGCTCGAAGCCTTCCCCGTCGAGACCCGCATCGCAGCGCTGATCGCCCACTTCGACGATTTGAACCGTGCGCATGAAGCGGTGCTCAAGGCCAAGCTGCAGATCGAGCAGCTGACGCCACTGTCGGCAGACTGCGACCGTCACCAGGCATTGCAGCACGAGGTCGAACAGCTGCGCGGCTGCCGCGACATGTTGCGGCCGTGGTTCGCGCACCTCAAGGGTGAACTGCTGGAGCGGCGCATCGAGCTGCTGCAGGGCGATCTCGACCAGCTGGCGCATCGCCTCGCGCGGCTGCAGGAACAGCGGCGCGACCAGGCGCAGCGGCGCGACGAGATCACCCATGCCATTGCCGCCAACGGCGGTAACCGCATTGAACAGATCAAGGCCGATATCGCGCGCCTGCAGGACGTCAAGGACGAGCGCGCGCGCCGCGCTGGCCAGTACGATGGGCTGGCCGCGGCGGTCGGCCTGCCCGGCGCCGCCGAGGCGAGCCTGTTTGCGGCCAACCGCCGGGCCATCGAGGACGGCCAGGTCGGCTGCATCGCCAGGCGCGACGATTTCCAGAACCGGCTCACCGAGGCCGGCGTCAGCTTGCGCGAACTGGGGCGGCTGTACGGCGAACTGACGGGCGAACTCGAGTCGCTGCGGCGGCGCCGTTCGAACATCCCGAGCCGGATGCTCGACCTGCGCGACACCCTGTGCGCAGCGCTGCGCATCGCACCGGACAGCCTGCCGTTCGCCGGCGAGTTGATCCAGGTGCGCGAGGACGAGCGCGCATGGGAGGGCACGGCCGAACGCCTGCTGCACAATTTCGGCCTGTCGCTGCTGGTGCCGGAAAAGCACTATGCCGACGTCGCCGCGTGGGTCGACAGCACCAACCTGGGTAACCGGTTGGTGTACTACCGAGTGCGGGCGAACGTGCTGCCCAGCCAGGTCGGCCTGCATCCCGAGGCGCTGGCACGCAAGCTGGCCGTGAAGACCGAATCGCCGTGCTACGCGTGGATCGAGGCCGAGCTGGCGCGCCGGTTTGACCATGCCTGCTGCGACACGCTCGACCAGTTCCGCCGCGAACAGCGGGCAATCACGCGCAATGGCCAGATCAAGGCGGGCGGCGAGCGCCACGAAAAGGACGACCGCCACCGGCTTGACGACCGATCGCGCTACGTGCTCGGATGGACCAACCAGGCCAAGATCGCCGCCCTTGCCAGGCAGGAGCGCGACCTGACCACGCGGGTCCAGGCGCATGGCACCCACATCCAGCAGTTGAAGGGGGAAGTGACGGGCCAGAACGCGATGCTGGGCCACTGGCACCAACTGGCGATGTTCGGCAATTTCAATGAGCTCGACTGGAAGCCGCTGCTCGGCGCCGTCGATGCGCTCGAGCGCGAACAACAGGCGCTGGCCGCGTCGTCCGACATGCTGCGTACTTTGCAGCAGCAGTTCGCCGAGCTGGCGGCGGCGCAGGCTGTCACCGAAGACGAGTGGCGCGCGGCCAACGTCCAGCACGCGAAAGTGGGCGAGAAGCTCGAACAGGCGACGCTGGTATTGGCCGATTGCGCGACCTTGCAGGACGCCACGCCGCACGACGCGCGCGACTACTATTTTCCGCGCCTTGCATCGTTGCGCGCGCAGGTGCTCGGCCAGCACGCGCTGACGGTCGAATCGTGCGACAACCGTGAGAAGGACTTCCGCGATGTGCTGCAGAGCCACATCGACGGCGAAGACAAGAAGATCGCCCGCCTGCGCGACGCCATCATCGGCGCGATGCAGAACTACACGCGTGCGTGGCCGCTTGATTCGCGCGAGGTCGACGTCAGCATCGAGGCGGCGGGCGAGTTCAAGAAAATGCTGGCCGCGCTGGAAGCCGATGGACTGCCGCGCTTCGCTGTGCGTTTCAAGGAGCTGCTCAACGAGAACACGATCCGCGAAATCGCCGGATTCCAGTCGCAGCTCAAGCGTGAACGTGAAACCATCCGCGAGCGTATCGCGACCATCAACGGCTCCCTGCGCGCGATCGACTACAACCCGAACCGCTACATCGCGCTCGAGGCGCAGGGTAATCTCGACGCCGACCTGCGCGACTTCCAGCAGGATCTGCGCACCTGTACCGAGGGTGCATTGACCGGATCGGCCGACGACGAATATTCGGAAGCCAAATTCCTGCAGGTGAAGCGCATCATCGAGCGCTTCCGCGGCCGCGAGGGCAGCGCCGAGATGGACCGCCGCTGGACCCGCAAGGTCACCGACGTGCGCAACTGGTTCGTGTTCTCCGCGTCCGAGCGCTGGCGCGAGGACGACCGCGAACACGAGCATTACACCGACGCCGGCGGCAAGTCCGGCGGCCAGAAGGAAAAGCTGGCCTACACGGTGCTCGCCGCCAGCCTGGCCTACCAGTTCGGCCTGGAGTGGGGCGTGATCCGTTCGCGCTCGTTCCGCTTCGTGGTCATCGACGAGGCGTTCGGGCGCGGCTCGGACGAGTCGGCGCGCTATGGTCTCGAGCTGTTCAAGCGCATGAACCTGCAACTGCTGATCGTCACGCCGCTGCAGAAGATCCACATCATCGAGCCGTATGTGGCCGGCCTCGGATTCGTCCATAGCGAAGAGGGACGGCAGTCGAAGCTGCGTTACTTGAGCATCGACGAATACCACGCCGAACGTATCGCCCGCATCGCATGAACGCGCCGCCATCCTGGTCGACACCGGGCGCCATCCGCGCCCAGCTGCAGCGGCTTTGGGATGACGGCCGCCTGCTCGCTGCGCGGGTGCGCGGGGAGTCCTTGTTCCCGCTCGAACTGCGGCTGCGCCAGCCCGGCGTGGCGCAGCTTGGCGAGCAGTTCGACGCCGTGCGCAGCTGGATCAGGGCGCTCGAGGCAGGCAGCAAGGCAGCCATCGGGCATGGCTACGACATCGCGTGGCGCGAGATCAATCACCGCCAGTTGGGGCGCAATCGCCTCCCGGACCGGGTCGTGCTGGCGACCGATGCCGACGCGCTGCGCTTGCTCGGCCGCCAGGCCGATGCGCGGCGATTCGACGAACTGGCTGCGACCACGCTGGACGCCTTTCCGCAACTGGCGCACTGGCTGGCGCGACGGCCGCTGACGGTGCTCGAGCAGGCCAACGGCTGGCAGCGCATCTTGGCCATCTTGCAGTGGTTTGTCGCGCATCCGCGCCCGCAGTTGTACCTGCGCCAGCTCGACATCGCCGGCGTCGACAGCAAGTTCATCGAAACCCGCAAGGCGCTACTGGCGGACCTGCTCGACCTGGTGATGCCGCTCGAGCAGGTCGACGCCAGCGCCGGCGGCGCACGTCAGTTCGAGGCGCGCTATGGCCTGATGGCCAAACCGGCGCTGCTGCGCTTTCGCATCCTCGACCCGGCGCTGCACATCGGCGGCATGTCGGACCTGAGCGTGCCGGTGGCGCAATTCGCAGCGCTCAAGCTCGACGTCGACCGCGTCTTCATCACCGAGAACGAAATCAATGGCCTCGCCTTTCCGGATGTGGAGCGCAGCATGGTGATCTTCGGTGGCGGCTACGGTATCGATCGACTCGCGCAGGTCGATTGGCTGCGCCGGCGCGACGCCATCTATTGGGGCGATATCGACACGCACGGTTTTGCCATTCTCGATCGGCTGCGCGCCAGCCTGCCAGGGGCGCGCTCACTACTGATGGATGCCACCACGCTGCATGCCCACCGCCTGTTGTGGGGCGCCGAGGACGGCGACAAACGCTATGCCGGCCAGCTCACGCGACTCGATGCCGACGAACAGGCACTGTTCCAAATGCTGCGCGATGACGTGCTCGGCGAACGGATTCGCATGGAACAGGAGCGCGTGGGCTACAGCTGGGTGTGCGACGCGATTGCACGCGTGAAAAAAGATTTTTAAAAATCCTTGCCAGCGCGTCAGGCGCTTTGCTATAGTTCGGCTCCCCAATGAAACGCTTGGAAAAATCAGGTAGTTGGGGGCCATCGGAAACGACGGTGCGGCAAAAAAAGAAGTTGACGAAACGAGCTAAACGCTTCATACTCTTTCTTCTTCGCGGCTGATGAACACAACGCTTCATCAACCAGTCGCAA
>JARXKM010000269.1 GCA_030272785.1 Pseudomonadota bacterium | reverse complement strand
CGGCACGCCATTTTTCATCATCACCCTCACCACCTTGGAGCCAGTGCGCGTGGCCCGGTTCCACGAGCCGTGCAGCGCCACGAACAGGTCGCCCTCGTACTCTTGCGGGAACGGATGACGGGCGCCCTCGGGACGCACGTAGGCGGTCATGCCGAGCGGCGCCGAATGGGCCTGCAGCAGCACGTCGGGCATGCGGACCTTGCTCTTCAGGTCTGGCCGCCGGCCGGCCAGGCGCGGATCTTCGTGGGCGCCGATGTAGTACCACGGCCAGCCATAAAAGCTTCCATTCGCAACCCGCGTCACGTAGTCGGGCGGCAGCTGGTCGCCCAGCGCGTCGCGTTCGTTCACGCTGCACATCAGCTCACCGGTGGCCGGATAGACGATCATGCCGACGCAGTTGCGCAATCCGGTCGCGTAGGTGTGGCGGTGGCCGCCTTCGGGGTCGAACGCCAGCACCGCGGCGCGATCGAGCTCGTCGCCCCAGGCCGCGCCGACGCCATGCTCGCGCTCCCAATCGGCGAGCGGCTGCGGCGGCGCCGCTGGCATGCCGGTGGCGACGTTGCTGGCCGAGCCGATCGACACGAACAGCAGCTTGTCGTCGGCCGAGAAGGCCAGCGTGCGCGTAGTGTGGCCGCCGCTGCCGACCGTCAGCGCAGGCACCACGACCTGCGGGGCGGCGCCGGCCGTCAGCGCGCCGCGGCTGTACGGCAGGCGCACCACCTGGTTGAGCGTGGCGACATACAGATAGCGCGGATTGCCGCCCGACGGGTAGAAGGCCATGCCGTACGGCCGATCGAGGCCGCCGGCGAACACGCTGACCGTCTCGGCGCGCTCGCCGGAGGACGAGCGCAGCAGCTTGATCTGTCCCTTGCCCGGCGCCGCGATCAGCACGTCGCCATTCGGCGCACGGATCATCGATCGGCCCTTGTCGGCATCGGTGGCGAACAGGCTGATCTTGAAACCGGCCGGCACGCGCGGCATGGCGCCTTCCGGGCGCGGCACCACCTTCGGCGAGTTGCCCGCGCTGGCGCTCGCGTACGGTGCCGGCAGGTCGCGCGCGTCGAGGTGATGCACCTTGCCCGGCGCGTCCTCCACCCACTGCATGGCGCCGGCCGCTGCCACGGCCGGCGTCCCGGCGGCGAGCGTGCCGAGATAGGCGACCAGCGCCGCGCGCTCGGCCTTGGCCGGCACGTTGAGCGGCATGGTGGTGCCAGGCACCGCCTTGGCGGGATCGTCCAGGAAGGCGTCGAGCATGGCGGCGTCCCAGCGCTTGCCGCCCGCGCCGGCCCGGCGCAATGCATCGGAATAGTTGTAGCCAGGCGCCGCACCAAGCGCGCGCCCGAAGATCCCCGCCAGGCCGGGACCGGCGCCGGCGCTGACGGCGGCATCGGTGCTGTGGCACAGCGCGCAGCTGCGCTTGAAGTACTGGTCGCCCGAGAGCGGCGCGGCCGGTGCCGACTGCGTCAGGGTCAAGGTGGCGAGCAACAAGGTCAATCGCAGCATGGAGAGCTTTCTTGGCGGAGTCGGCGTGAATATGGCGCTCATGGCGCCGCCTCCAATATTAGCAAAGTTACGCCCTGGCGCGGCAGGCTGAAATGCAGTTCGGCGCGGCCGTTCCGAATCGCCGGCGGCGCAAGGTCGGCCGGGACCATCCGCGCGGCCGCTTCGAGCGCTTGCGCCTGTTTCAAGTCGGGCGATTGCGGCGCCCCCATCGCCTGCCAGGCGGTGAACGCGTTGCCGTTGACCTGGTCGACACGCCATTGCCGCAGCTTGCGCGGCGCGCCCGCACCGAGGCCGTTCAGCGCGAGGGTGACGGCCGCGTCGGGCCCGGCGACGTCGTCGTCATGATAGTGCCACGCCAGGATGGCCAGCCTGCCGCCCGGGCCGCGCGTGGCCAGCACGCCGACGTCGGCCGCGCCGCGCACGCCCTTGCTCATGATGTCGTCAAGCCCGATCTGCGCGCTGCTGGTGGCGCTGACGCCTTGCCGGTCGAGCTGCGCAAACAAGCGGAACATGTTCATCACCGGCAGGTCCACGCCGTTGCTGGCCAGCTGGCGGTAGCCGGCGAACCAGGGCTGGTCCTCGAAGGTGAACGCCCAGGTCAGCGCGCCCTCGAGGTTGACGCCGTGGCGTTCGGCCAGCTGCCAGATGCGGCTGAAGCTGGCGGCCGTATAGCTCGAATACATGGTGCCGTTGCGATAGGCGTTCTGCGCGCCCGGACAGGCCGCGCAGCCCTCCGGATCGCTTTCGCCGATCACGATCGGCCGCGATTTCAATTCGGCGACGGCGGCAATCTTGGCAAAGCCTTTGTCGACCGCCATCAGGTGATTGGTGATCCCCATGCGAACGTGGCCGTCGACGAAACGCGGGCTGCCCTTGGCGTGGAATGCGAGGAAATCGGTCGGCGTGCCGGTGGTGCCGGTGGCGTGGTTGGTGCCGCTGACCACGTGCTTGAGGAAGCCGTCCATGAAGGCGCCGCCCGAGCCGGCGACATCCGGTCCGCCGACCCGCGCTTCGGGAAAGGCACGGCGGATGCCGGCCACCGCATGGTCATGCAGCTTGTAGAACTGGTCCGGCGTGCCGGCCCAGTAGTGCGTGCTGTTAGGCTCATTCCAGACTTCAAAGTACCATTTCCTGAGTTCGTCGCGGCCGTAGCGTTCCAGGTTGTGCCGGGTCCACTGATAGGCCAGTTCTTCCCATTTGGCGTAGTCCCTGGGCGGGGCCTGCCAGCCGCCAGCTATCAATTCGTAGGCGAAGCCCGGGCGCCAGCTGTGTTGATACGGCGTGCCGGGCGGCGCGCTCGACATCGCCTCGGGCATGAACCCGAGCTGGAGGTAGGGATGCACGCCACGCGCCAGTTGGGTGTCGATGATGCGGTCGACCACGCTCCAGTCGTAGACCGGCTTGCCGTCCTTGTCCTCGGTGTAGGCATTGGTGCTGCCCCATTTGAAAGCGGGCGTGCCATCGCCGCTGCTGAGCAGGCTGTGGGCGCGAAAATACACGTTGCCGGGGCTCAGTTGTCCCAGCTCGGCCATCAGCTTGCGGCCATCCTTCATGGTCACGTAATTCGGCTCGTCGGCGCCGAAAAATCGCCAGATCGGTTTCAGTTCGCCGGTCGCCTTGGCGGCGTCGACGGAAATGCGCACTTCGAAAGGCACGCTCGCCGCCTGCCCCCAAGCCAGCAACGGTGCCAGCGCCAGGCTAACTGCAAGTAGCAGGTGGTGAAAACGCATATGCGGTGGCCTCCATGATAGACAGGCCAGTGTAGGGCAATCGCCGTGACGGTAAAAATCACGTTGGCGATTGTTTGGACGCGAGCCTGACGGCGCCGCAGGATCAGCATGTCGAGATTACGGCGCCCGTAGTAGCCGCGCGCATTGTTGAATCACGCGCGCCGGGGCGATCCGGTCGGTCACGTCAGAACACCTTGCCGACACCGACCAGCAAAATGTCGGAATCGCGGTGATAGTCGGTGACGACGCGGCTGAAACTGAGTTGCGCGCGCCAGTCGGGCGTGAGGCGATAACGCATGCCGATGGTGACGATCGGCACCAGGTGGTTCTTCGATTCCTCGGTGGCGTCGGAGCGGTTGACGCGGTCGCGCATCGCGTAGCCGCCGCCGCCCAGTTCAAGCACAGTGCGGTCGGTGAAAGGGCGCAGCAGCCATACCTGCGCGGCCACGCCCTTGCGCTGCACCAGCCCGATGCGTCCCTCATTGAGCGCGGTGACGCTCCATTCCATGTTCTGGGTGACGGTGTCGCGGTACTCGACGCCGTAGGCACGCGCGCGCTCGGACTCGAAGCTGTTGACGATGGCCTGGCCGGCCTGCACGATCAGCAGGCGGTCGCCCTTCGCTTCGGTTTTTTCGCGCACCCGGTCGGGCACGTTTTTCAGCTCGTAGCCGAGGCCGACGAGCACGCTGTTCGAATCGCCTTCGCCGTGCGTGCTGGCGTGATTCAGGCGCAGCTCCATGTACGAGCGCTTTTCGAAGTGCCACTTGGCGCTGGCGCTGAACAGGCTGCCCCAGCCATGCAGATTGCGGTAGTCGCTGGCCGCGCCAAGGCCGGTGGTGGTGTCGAAATAATAGTAGGGGCCGGCGGCGATGCCGAACGAGGCACCCTGCTCCGGGCGCGCGGTGTGCAGCCACAGTTGCGAGGTGAAGCCGTCGCGGTGGTGGCGGCTCGGATGGCCTTCGTTGTAGTACTCGGCGCTCACGGAGGTGTACTCGTTCATGCGCTGCGAGAAGCCCAGTTCGGCAGCGAACGAGCGTTCATGCACCTTGTTGTTATTCAGTGCGCCGGCGAGCAGCGAGGTGTCCTGGGCGGCGGCGAGGCCGCAGGCCAGCATGACGGGTAGTGCAACTAATTTGATGCGCATGGGGCAAATCCTTTCCTTTTGGAAATAATATCCGTTTCCCCTCTTTTTTGTCGCACGGATGGGCGGCTCACAGCCGTTCGCCGTGCGCCGCGAGCAGCGCCGCCCAGGCCGGAATCGCCGCATCCCAGAACGCGGCCAGCGACGCGGCGTGCCCGAGCGGCAGGCCGAGACCGCGTGCGGCATCGAGCAAGGCCGCCACCGCTTGCGCCTCGTCGTGCGGGGTGACGGCGGCGGCGCCGGTTTGCTTCGACAGCTTCTCGCCGTGCGCGTTGCGCAGCACCGGCACGTGCAGGTAGCGCGGGGTCGGCAGGCCGAGCAGGCGCTGCAGGTAGATCTGGCGCGGCGTCGAATCGAGCAGGTCGGCGCCGCGCACCACGTCGGTGACGCCCTGGTCGGCGTCGTCCACCACCACCGCCAGTTGATAGGCCCAATAGCCGTCGGCGCGCTTGAGCACGAAGTCGCCGGCGTCGATGGCCAGATGATGCAGCAGCGGCCCGGCGAAGCGGCCGGCGAACGCCACCAGGTCGGCGCCCGGCTCGGGCACCCGCACGCGCAGGCTGCGCATGCTCTTGCCGGGGCCGAGGCCCTGGCGGCAGGTGCCGGGATACACCGCCGAGCCGTCCGGCGCGGTGCCGAGGCGCGAATCGACGATCTCGCGCCGGTTGCAGCCGCACGGATAGGTGCGTTGGCCAAGCTGCTCGAACGCGGCCTGGTACAGCGCGCCGCGCCGGCTTTGCCAGATCACCTCGCCGTCCCACTGCATGCCCAGCTGCTGCAGCAAGGCGAGCACCGCCTCGGCCGCACCGGGTGCGCTGCGCGCTTCGTCGACGTCCTCGATGCGCACCAGCCAGCGGCCGCGGTGGACGCGCGCATCGAGATAGCTGGCGACGGCGGCGAGCACCGAGCCGGCATGCAGGCGGCCGGTGGGCGACGGCGCGAAGCGGCCGATGTACGGTGGTCGGGTCGGCACGCAGCGCGTCCTTATTTCGCCGCCGGCTGCGCCTCGAAATCCTTGATGATCTTCGTCACCGGCGTCGTCACGTCGTTCGGCACGGCGATCGACAGCTGATAGTGCTCGATCTCGAAGCCGGTCGGGGTGCGGTGGATCACGCCGCTGGCGCGGCAGATGCCCATGCTGGTATCGAGCAGCTCGTCGAACCAGAGGTAGTGCTTGTCGCCGCCGACATACACGTTGCGCTTGATGACCTTGAACGCCCACGCCGACTTGCGCTCGAAGTACTTCCTGGCCCACACCTTGAACTCGTCCTTGTGCCACAACTCGGTCTTGTCGGTGCCGATGTAGACGCCGTCCTTGGCGATCTTGTCGAAATACGCCATGCGCGCGTGCGCGGCGTCGTCGTGCCACTCGTCGACAAAGGCGTTGACCTGCTGCTTGAGGGCGGCATCGGGTTCCTGGGCCAACGCGGCCAGGCTGGAGAGGAACAGGCAGCAAGCGAGTATCAGTCGTTTCATGGGCAACTCCGGATGAGGAGTTAAATATTGTACACCTACCAATATTTGAGCGGTACCGGAAAAATCTCTTCGCAATCATGATAAAACAGCACTTTTTGCAGTACAGTTCGGCAGAGGCTGCACGAACCGCGTGGCAGCTCGTCCGGGGAACAGCATGGTAATGCAAGTCGAGGTAAGCCTTCCGGCGGGACCAGCCGCGCCGGTCGCCGTGATCAGCGAGGACTGGGCCGCGCCGCGCCCCGCCCCGCCGCCCGCGCCACTGCCGCCGAAAGCGGCGCCGGTCGCGCCCGCGGCCGAATTGACCGACCCGCGCGTCAAGGCGGCGGTGGCGGCGACCATCGCCGCCGCACCGGCAAAGGAGAGCGTGCCGGCCAACCAGCAGGAGGCGTTGCGCGCGCCAATGCTCAGCGCCGAAGAATACAAAAAATTCGCCGAAGGATTCGCCTACGCCAAGGTGCCCTACTGCCTGGGCAGCAACGGCCTGAAATTCCAGCCGCCGAGGATAGGATTCATCGGCTTCGGCGGTATTCTGGGCATACCGTTCGTACTGCTCGCCGCGGCGCGCGGCAAGTGCAAGGTATCGTAGCCGACGATGGGGTGGAGTCCGATACGCGGTCGCCGCCAACGTCGGGGTCAGGTCTGATATTCGGATATTTCGGCTTGTTGAAATGTTCGAATGTCAGACCTGC
>JARXKM010000026.1:10868-31486 GCA_030272785.1 Pseudomonadota bacterium | reverse complement strand
CAGTTGTTGTCACATTATTAAAGAGACATTTCGCGCGCGCCGGCCCTGCCCCCCAACCCCGGTCAGGCCGTTGAACGCGGAACATGAGGCCAGCGAACCTGCGCCGCAACCCGTCTGCATCCACTGGCCTCCACCCGCTGCCCCGACGCCGCGCGCCACCTGGATCGCCGATTCCACCTGTGCGCCACCCATGAACCACTCGATCACCCTGCGTTCGGGCCTGCGTGCCGAACTTGACGGCTTCGCCTACCTGCGCGAGTCGCTCAAACTGTCGGCCCGCGCCCTGCTGTACCGGCGCCAGACCGGCCGCTGGCTGCAACTGCTCAATTCGCATCCGCTGTTCGCCCAGATGCTGCCGGACTGTCCGCGCCTGGTCAACAAGATCTACCGCGACTATTTCAGCACCAAGCTGCGCTGCGACGAACGGCTGGCGCTGCTGCAGACCCATTACGCGATGGTGATCCGACGCGGCCTGGCGCCGCTGGTGGCGCGCGCCGCCGCCGGCCCGGTCGCCGTCTGCCATCTCGACGGGCGCGCCGACGGCGACTACCGCATCGAGTTGCGCGCCGGCGGCGTGCTGTGCCGCGAAGGCGAACTGGTGCTGCAACTGATGCACGGCGCCGAGCTGCTCTATTCGATCGCCTTCTCGTTCATCGGCGACGGCGCCGACGTGGCGATCGGCGTCGGCTGCCTGCAGGGCCCGGTCGGCGGCAACGGCCTCGAGGCGATCCGTCACGCCACCCGCGACCTGCACGGCATGCGCCCGAAGAACCTGCTGGTGCGACTGGTGCGCCAGTTCGGCCACGACCTCGGCTGCGCGCAGCTGATCCTGGTGGGCAACGGCAACCGCGTCGTCACCGCCTCTATGCGCCGCGGCAAGGTGCACGCCGACTACGACAGCCTGTGGGAAGAGTTGCGCGCGGTGCGCCATCCGGACGGCGACTTCGGCCTGGCCTGCGACGACCTGGCCGAACCGATGATGCAGGAGATCGCGTCGAAGAAGCGCTCGGAGGCGCGCAAGCGCCACGCCATGCTGCGCGCAGCCATCGCCGGCATGCGCGCCCAAGTGGTGCGCTCGCAACGCGAACTGGCGCCGCTGCGGCTGGTCCATTCGGTGCCGGCGCCGGCGCCGCAAGGGTCGCGCCGCGTCGACTTGTGTAACCTGGGCTAGGCCGCGCGCGGCGCCACGCCCTGCTCGGCGAGCCGGCTCTCGTACAGCGAGGCGAGCAGGTCGGACTGGGTGACCATGCCGACGAAGCGCTGCTCGTCGTTCAGGATCGGGATGTGGTGCAGGCCGGAATTGGACATCAGCGGCACCAGTTCGACGATCGGCGTGCTCGCCTTGGCCGTGACCACCTTGGTGCTCATGATCTGTCCGACCACTTCCGGCTTTTCCGAATGGGTGTCCGGGCTGCTCATCAGGAAGCGCCGCAGCCGCTCGGCGAACGAGACGTACTCGGCCAGCTCGCTGTGGCGCAGGAAGTCGCTCTGGGCGACGATGCCGATCACGCGGCGCCCCTTGTTAAGCACCGGCAAGGCGTGCAGCTTGTGGTGGCGCAGCAGCCGCCAGGCCTCGCCCAGCTCGCTGGCGAAGTCGAGCGTGACGGCGTCTTTCGACATGATGTCGCCGCAGGTGATGATGCCGAAGCGCCGTTCATAGGCCTTCATCTCGGTGGCCACGATGATGTCCTCGAGGTCGTCGCGGCTGACGTCGAGCACCTGGCCGTAACTTTTCAGCACGGCGTCGAGGTCGTCGTGGGTGAAGCCGACCCGCTCGGTCTGCAGCGCGTCGCGGGTGCCGTGCAGCGGCTGCATGCTCGACTGCTGGCTGTGCGGGTAGCGCCGGCCGGTCAGGTTGTTGTAGACGACCGCGGCGAGCACCATCAGCGCGGTGTTCAGGCCGACCTGCACGAAGGCGAATTCGTAGCCGGCGGCATGCACCGCGGGACCGGCCAGCACCGCCGTCAGGGCCACCGCGCCACCGGGCGGATGCAGGCAGCGCATCAGGAACATGCAGACGATCGCCAGGCCGCCGGCCAGCGGCGCGGCCAGCATCGGATTGTCGATCGCGTGCGCGCAGGTGACGCCGACGATGGCCGACACCACGTTGCCGCCGAACACAGACCACGGTTGCGCCAGCGGGCTGGCCGGCACGCCGAACAGCAGCACCGACGAGGCGCCCATCGGCGCGACCAGGAAGGCCATGCCGCTCTTGCCGCTGAGCAGGAAGTAGCTCATGAAAGCGGTCAACATCAGGCCGACGATCGCACCTACGCCGGCGCGCAACTGTTCGCGGCGACTGGCCGTGTTCGGCCGCGGCAAATACTGCGCGATCCATCCCGTGTGCTGCTCCGCCATCACCACTACCCCGTCTTCCGTGAGAGCGCAATTAAACCATATTTGCCGGGCCGCTGCATCGCCCGCTCGGCGTGGCAAATTGCCCGCCACGCGCCCGCAGCCTGTGTAAAATGGTTTTTTTGACCATATGGCCCCACCATGCTCTCGCACGTCCACCTCGGCATCGGCGACTTCGCGCGCGCCTTCGACTTCTACGCCCCGCTGATGGCCGCGCTCGGTCTGCAGCTGAAGTTTCGCGACGACGCCAGGCAATGGGCCGGCTGGGTCGATGCCCAGGCACCGCGCCCGCTGCTGCTGATCGGCGTGCCGTTCGACGGCCAGCCGGCCCAGGCCGGCAACGGCCAGATGCTCGCGCTGCTGGCGCCGTCGCGCGCCGCGGTCGACCAGGCGCACGCGCACGCGCTGGCGCACGGCGCCACCTGCGAGGGTGCGCCGGGCCTGCGCCCGCACTACCACCCCGACTATTACGGCGCCTACTTTCGCGACCCGGACGGCAACAAGCTATGCGTGTGTTGCCATATGCCCACTCCCTCGTCGCCCTGCGTCAGCCGCTGACGGATTCGCCGGCCGTTGAAGGTATAGTGGGAGGCCCCACCCTGTTAAGGTCGAGATGTCGCACAAGGTAACGCTTTCGCTCCGGCAATTTCTCATTCTGCTTATCAGCCTGGGACTGCTGCCGATCGCGCTGATTGGTGCCTGGGGCATTCGTGCGTCGGTGAGCGAGCGGCAACAGGAACTGCAGCGGTCGATGTTGGCGCTGTCGCGCGCCGTCGCCACCGCCATCGATTCGGAGCTTGAAACAACCGTCGAGAATGTACAGACACTGTCGAACTCGCTTGAATTGCGCGAGGGCGATCTGGCGAAATTTTACGCAACCGCTCAGGCGGCGGTGCGTACGCAAAAAGACTGGCGCAGCGTGATTCTCACGGACGCCGCGGGGGCGGTGATTTTCAAGACGTCCTTACCCTACGGTACGGTGGTCGGCGCGGTGATCGATCCGCGCAGTCTGGAGGAGGTGACGAAAACGCTGCGCCCCGTGATCGGCACGATAGCCAAGGGCCCCTTGAAACTTGCGGCGGTACCGGTGCGGGTTCCCGTGATGCACAACGGCCGCCTGCAATATGTCGTGACGGCGGCGCTCGCCCCCGCTCGTGTATTGCGTATCATCAATAACCAACATCTTCCCGAGGGCTGGATCATCTCCGTACAAGATGCGTTTGGCTTGCGCGTGGCCAGATCGCTCGACCACGAGAAAACGGTCGCGACGGGAATGTCCCCAACGCTGGTGCAACTGCTCAAGCCAGGCTTGACGGAAGGCACGGGCATCACGCAGACACTCGAGGGGACCGAGGTGCTCACCAGCTATACGCGGCTTCCGCGCCATCCCTGGACTGTCGTCATCGGCGCGCCTACCGCGCATTTCAATGACGTCTTGCGCCACACACTGGCAACGTACGCCGTCGCTATTCTCGCCTCGCTGTCCCTGTATGTCGCGCTCGCGGCATTCGTGTCCCAACGCATTGTGCTGTCCATCGCGCGCTTGCGAGCGCAGATGACGCAACTTGGGCTAAAGCGGCGCGTGCGCCGCGTGCATAGCTGGCTGACCGAGGTGAATGAAATGGGCGTCGACATTTTCATGGCCTCCGAGGAACTCATGCAGAGCGAGCAACAGCGCGAATCGTTGCTGGTTTCCTTGCAAGCGGCCTTGTCTCGCGCCGAACAGGCATCGACGACGAAGGACAATTTTCTGGCCGTGCTGGGACACGAGCTACGCAATCCGCTCGCGCCGATCGTTACCGCGCTCGACTTGATGGACATGAAAGAAGGCATGGGATCGTTGCGTGAACGGCAAACCATGCGGCGCCAGGTGCAGCATATGAGCCGCCTGGTCGATGATTTGCTCGATGCGTCGCGTATTTCAAAGGGCAAGCTCGCGATGCATCTTGAAGCTGTGTGCCTTTCCGCGGTGGTGCAGCAGTGTGTCGATGCGATGCGGCCGGTGCTGGCCTTGCAAGGACGGCGTTTTCATGCGTCGATTGACGAGGTCTGGGTCACCGGCGACTCGACCAGGCTGGCACAGTTGGTCAGCAACTTGCTGTCGAACGCCGTGCGCTACGGTGGCGACGGTGACGTGCACGTTGCTCTCCGGCGCGAAAATGACGAGGCGCGCTTGTGCGTCAGTGACCATGGGGTCGGCATGGATGCGGCCACCGCGGCGCAGATCTTCGAGCTTTTTTTTCAAGCCCCGCAGAGCTCGGCGCGCACCGGCGGCGGACTGGGATTGGGACTGTCGATCGCCTTGAAAATCGTGACCATGCACAATGGAACGATACAGGCGCGCAGCGCCGGTCTGGGCGCGGGTAGCCAATTTGAGGTGACCCTTGCTGCTATCGATGCACCGGCCGGCGCCGCGACGGCGGGGTTGACGGGCCCCGAGCTGGCGGTAAAACGCCTCATGATCGTGGACGATAATATCGACGCGGCAACCACTATCGGCACGCTGCTTTCCTTGATCGGGCACGACGTCGCGGTGGCGCATTCGGGTAAGGCGGCGCTGGAGCTTGTGCGTCCAGGATATCCCGATGTCGCCATCCTGGACATCGGCCTGCCCGATATCGATGGCTTTGAATTGGCAAAAGCGCTGCGCCGGCGGGGATTCACGGGGACCCTGGTGGCGCTGACCGGTTACGGCCAGGAGGACGACAAACGGCGCGCATTTGAGGCGGGCTTCGATGTGCACCTGACCAAGCCGGCAAACCTCGACCAGCTAAGGCTCGCGATTCAACACACGCGCCACGGTCTGGCAGAGCCGGGATAGCGCTAGTGCGCTGCAGGCAGGCGCGCGGGTCTGCCTATTTCTTCAAGCCATCAATTAACAGCTTCATTTCCGCCAACAACACCTCACCGCACGTGGTCGTCGTGTCATGCACTTGCGCGCCCATCGAAATTTTCTGCGGTCGGCAATCGACCCACGCATCCGGGCATTGATCCTTGAACAATACTGCGTGCGCCGACGAAGCGAAGCGCCGTTGCCGACCCACACTCCCCAATAACGAAGGAAGTGGCAAACAGCGCGTGGCGATTTCCCAACCGCGATAAGACGTTCTGAGTGTGCGGGACATGGTACCTCCATACACCCATGCTAATCGCGCTGTTGCCCACCTGTATGTTCGGTAGCGCGCTGAAAAATGCGGATGCGCTGCCACATCGCCCTGGCGACGGTCCTGAAAACGGGCCATCGATCCTCTCCCACGGCAATGCCGGAACGTAGGCATGATTCGATGCGAGTTCACGTTTGCCGCTGCCGAACGCATCTGCCGAACGGATCTGCCCCTGCGAGGAATCTTGAAGTAGCACCACCGCGATGGGCAGGGTTCGGTCGCTTGATGTACGATACACAATATAGTTCCCGCGCCAAGCTTTGGCGCCTGTGTTCCGACCGACCGTTGCGCTTTCCGAGGAAAAAATATGACCGTAACATTCAAGCAGACCGCCCTTGCCGCCATCGCCGCTGCCGTGCTGGCCGCGCCCGCCTTCGCCGCCGCGCCGATGGTCAAGACCCCGGCCCCCGGCTATTTCCGCATGATGCTGGGCGACTTCGAAATTACCGCCATCAACGACGGCACCGTCGATCTGCCGGTCGACAAGCTGCTGCAGGGCGTCAAGCCGGGCGCGGTCGACACCGCGCTGGCCAAGTCGTTCCTGAAAACCCCGCTCGAGACTTCGGTCAACGGCTTCCTGATCAACACCGGCAACAAGCTGATCCTCGTTGACACCGGCGCCGCCGGCCTGTTCGGCCCGACCCTGGGCAAGTTCGCCGCCAACCTGAAGGCGGCCGGCTACGCGCCCGAACAGGTCGACGAAATCTACGTCACCCACATGCACGCCGACCACGTCGGCGGCCTGGTCGCCAATGGCGAACGGCTGTTCCCGAACGCCATCGTACGGGCGCAAAAGCAGGAAGCCGACTACTGGCTCAGCCAGGCCAACAAGGACAAGAACCCGGGCAAGGCGGACGGATTCAAAGGCGCCATGGCGTCGCTCAATCCCTATGTCACGGCCGGCAAGTTCAAGCCGTTCGAGGGCGACGTCGAACTGGTGCCCGGCATCAGCTCGCACTCCGGCAAGGGCCACACACCGGGCCATGCCACCTACGTGGTCGAAAGCAAGGGCCAGAAGCTGGTGCTGATCGGCGACCTGATCCACGTCGGCGCGGTGCAGTTCGACCATCCCGAGGTGACCGTCGCATTCGACAGCGACCCGAAGGGCGCCGCCGCCGAGCGCAAGCAGGCGTTCGACGCGGCCGCGCGCGGGCGCTACCTGGTCGGCGCCGCTCACCTGCAGTTCCCCGGCATCGGCCACATCGAAAAAGAAGGCAAGGGCTACGAATTCATTCCGGTGAACTACACCCAGATGCGCTGATCCGGCGCCGCCCCGCGCGGCCGCGCGCCAGCACGACGACGACGGTCACCGCCATCGACCACGGACGGCCCGTCATCACGCCTTGCGCGGCGCGGCGCGACAAAAAAAGCCGGCCAAGGGACATCCCTGGCCGGCCTTGTGGGCGATGTCAGCGGCGTATTACTGGCCGCGCGGCCCCTTGTCGGCGCCCTGATGGTCTTTCGGGCCGTCGCCCTTGTGGCGGCCGGCGACTTCATTCTCTTCGGCCGCCTCGCGGCTGCGGTTGGCCTGTTCCTGCGCCTGCTGGTCTTCGCGCTGTTGCTGCTGTTTCAGATCGTCGGTGCTCTTGGTCATGGCAAACTCCTTGGTAAAACATTCAACTTACCCTGTGCGGCGCGCGTCGACTGTTCGCTGCATCACATAGGCGGTTTGGGCAGGCGCGCCGCGCCCATGACATAAACCGCTTGCGAAGAAGCTGCATGCGCCAACACGGATGCGGATGCGATCGAAGCCTGCGGGTTAGTGGCTGGTCGGGCCGACGCTGGCCGCGTCTTGCAGTCGCGTCATCATCATCACATTGCAGACCGAGTCCAGGATCAGTCCTTCGCGCCTGGCGGTTGTGGCGTCGTGCCTGTCGTCGATAACAACCAGAATTTTTAGCCCGTCATTCGCGGTAGCTGCCCGGATATCGAGCAGCTTTTTCGCAGTTGCGCTGACCGATGCGGGATGCGTACCGATCGCCAGTACCGTACCGCCGTCAAATTGAAAATCCATGCGATAGACATGTCCGGATACGCCAACGTACTCCTCGCCTTCCTTGACGACAGCACCGGACTTCCATGCCCGCAGGTACATTGCGACCTCATCTAGCAGTATGGACGTGTCGGTTGCAGCGCCATCCTGGTCCATTTCCCAACTGGACAGCGCCAACATGGTAGAGATGTACTTTGCAAAGGCATCGCGCGCGTCTTCCTTCTTAGACCAAATCTCCAGTTCGCCCATCGAATTCAAGGAAACGCCATTTGGTTCAGAAAGGTTTCTGATGAATTTCGTCTTGCGTTGATCGTCAAGAGAAATACCGCGGCCGAGCAGGTGCAAGATCGCCCCGCCGTCATCGAAAAACCTCACCATGCCTGCAATCTTTTCAACAAAAACGGGTACGTCGTCGCCGTCCGGAAACGTAAAAGGCGTGTCGATCATGGCTACGCTACCATCGTCGGAGAGCGCATGGCACGTGAATCCGATCATCTCGGAAATTGAAGAACAGATCATCTATCCTCCCGAAAGCTGAAAGTGCTCTGGATGCCGCGGCACCGGCTCGAATGTAAGGTTGCATTGTTTGCAGAAATGCGCGAGCACTTCATCATATCCCCAATTCTCCCACGCGGCGTCTCCTGCTGTACGGCAATCGCCCATGTGTTGGTGAGACAACTTATGGGCATCGTTCAGACGGCGCTGCGATTGAGTGACCGCCAATTGATATACCCGTTCTTTGCCATAGCCAAAGCGCTTGAAAAGAGTAAAGCAGTAGCTTGTCATTCTGGTCTTGTGACTGTGCTTATAGATCAGTTCCACATACATTTGCGTGCTTACACCGTCTTCATTCATGACTCCGGCGCCAAGCATTCGGGTTGCCGGTTGGATTTTCACCGGCAACCAGTCGCCATCCCCTTCACATCGAAGCGGGAAACTGACAAGCGCACGCGCCTCTTCCTCGGAAATGTTACGCATCGATGTGGTTGAACTGATCGGCATCCTGGCGTGCCGTTGCGCCGGTGTCGCGCATGGCGCGATTGCAACTTGAACAACAACTGATTGCTCCAGAATATCATGCCTTTTTGATATAAACGAATACTTCGTCGACCGGACGATGAAGTTACCCACCAGGCATCATTCATGAATAGTGCTCATAAGCGCATGCCGATTACGCCGCCTTATCAAACAGCATCCGCATCGGTAAAGTAACCCTTATCGAGCGATGGCTGCCGCCTGGCGACACGCCGGACTGTCCGCACTCCCACTATGACAACAGAAGCAAGCGCGCGCCGACGCTCACCAAGCCGACCGACGCGTGCGGTTCGGCCAACCAACTACCAGGAGCACACCATGGAATACCGAAAACTCGGCCGCAGCGGCCTGACCGTCTCGTCACTGTGCCTCGGCGCGATGATGTTCGGCGACCAGACCGACGAAGCGACCGCGCTGCACATCGTCGACCGGGCGCGCGAGGCCGGCGTCAACTTCATCGACACCGCCGACGCCTACAGCGCCGGCGAATCGGAGCAGATCGTCGGCCGCGCCATCAGGGGCGACCGCGATCGCTGGGTGCTCGCCACCAAGGTCGGCTACCCGGCCGACGGCGTGCTGCCGGCCGACCTGTCGCGCAAGTATGTGATGCGCGCCGTCGAACAGAGCCTGCGCCGGCTCGGCACCGACTACATCGACCTGTACTACCTGCATCGCGACGACGCCGCCACGCCGCTGGCCGAAACTGTGCGCGCGCTGGCCGACCTGGTCCGCCAGGGCAAGATCCGCTACATCGGCGTGTCGAACTTTCCCGCCTGGCGCCTGGCCGAGGTGGTGCACCTGTGCCGCGAATTCGGCATCGATGCGCCGGCCGCCTGCCAGCCGCAGTACAACGCGATGAACCGCATGCCCGAAGTCGAACTGCTGCCCGCCTGCGCATTCCACGGCGTCGGCGTGGTGCCCTACAGTCCCCTCACCCGCGGCGTCCTGACCGGCAAATACGCCAGCGTCGAGCAGCTGCCCGCCGACAGCCGCGCGGCCCGCAACGACCGTCGCATCCTGCAGACGGAACTGCGGCCGGAGTCGGTCCGGCTGGCGCAGCAGATCAAGGCGCACGCCGATGCGCGCGGCATGACGGTGGCGCATTTCGCGCTCAACTGGGTGCGCAACAATGCCCTCGTCGATGCCGTCATCGCCGGACCGCGCACCCTGGCGCAGTGGGACGATTACCTGGCCGCGCTCGCGGTGCCGTTCAGCGCGGACGACGAGGCGCTGGTGGACCGGCTGGTGGCACCGGGCCATCCGTCCACGCCCGGCTTCACCGATCCCCAGTACCCGGTGACGGGCCGCGTCGCGCGCAACGCCGTGCCGGCCCGATGAGCCGCCCGGCAACCATCGAGGCCGATGCCCCCGCCAGTGCGTGCGCCGTCACCTTCGCCGTGTTGCCCATCATCCTGGTGAGCTACTTGATGATCAATTCGCGGCCGCCGGCGGCACGGCGATGATGGCCGGCGCGCTCGCCCTGGTGCCGGGACTGATCGTGCGGCGCGCACGCGAGCGTATGAGGCTTTTTTATCACTTGTCCTAAAATGGACATGCAGTCAGGGAGGGCCGCTGCCGCCCTCGCACGCCAACACATCAACGAAGAGGATGCGAACAAGATGGACGACTTCAGCGACATGAAATTTTCCCGCCGCGACCTGTTGATCGTCGGCGCCCTGTCGGCATCGGTGGCGGCGGTGCCGTCGATGGCGGCCGCGCAAGCGAGCGCGCCGGCGGCGCCAAGCCGCCCGCCCGTTGGCGCCAAGGTCACCTTGCAGGTCAACGGCAAAACCCACCGCCTCGATCTCGACACCCGCACCACCTTGCTCGACACCCTGCGCGAGCACCTGCAGCTGACCGGCACCAAGAAAGGCTGCGACCACGGCCAGTGCGGCGCCTGCACCGTCATCGTCGACGGCCGCCGCATCAACTCCTGCCTGACCCTCGCGGTGATGCACGAAGGCGCGGCCATCACCACCATCGAGGGGCTCGGCAGCGCCGACCAGCTCCATCCGATGCAGGCCGCCTTCGTCCGCTACGACGGCTACCAGTGCGGCTACTGCACGCCGGGCCAGATCTGCTCCGCCGTCGCGGTGCTCGACGAAATCAAGCGCGGCGTTCCAAGCCACGTCAGCGCGGACCTGAACGCGCGCCCGCAGATCACCGCCGACGAGATCCGCGAGCGCATGAGCGGCAACATCTGCCGCTGCGGCGCCTACTCGAACATCCTCGACGCGATCACCGAGGTGGCGGGGAGAACGGCATGAGAGCGTTCACCTTCCAGCGTGCCCGCACGCCGGCCGAAGCGGCGATGGCGGCGCTGCGCACGCCGGGCGCCAAGTTCATCGTCGGCGGCACCAACCTGCTCGACCTGATGAAGCTCGACATCGAAACGCCGGCGCACCTGATCGACGTCAACGGCCTGGCGCTCGACATGATCGAGCCGCTGGCCGACGGCGGCCTGCGCATCGGCGCGCTGGTGCGCAACACCGACCTGGCCGCCGATGCGCGCGTGCGGCGCGACTACGCCGTGCTGTCGCGCGCCCTGCTGTCGGGCGCATCGGCGCAGCTGCGCAACAAGGCGACCACCTCGGGCAACCTGTTGCAGCGCACTCGCTGCGCCTATTTTTACGATACCAACCAGCCGTGCAACAAGCGCGTGCCGGGCAGCGGCTGCTCGGCCATCGGCGGTTTCAGCCGCCAGCATGCGATCATCGGCGCCAGCGATGCCTGCATCGCCACCCACCCGAGCGACATGGCAGTGGCGATGCGCCTGCTCGACGCGGAGATCGAAACGGTGCGCCCGAACGGCGCGCCGCGGGTGATCCCGATCGCCGTCTTCCACCGCCTGCCCGGCAACACGCCGCACATCGAAACCGCGCTCGAGCCGGGTGAACTGATCACCGGCGTCAGGCTGCCCAAGCCGCTCGGTGGCGTGCACGTCTACCGCAAGGTGCGCGACCGCGCCTCGTACGCGTTCGCGCTGGTGTCGGTGGCCGCCGTCATCCAGCCCGACGGCAGCGGCCGCGTCGCGCTGGGCGGCGTGGCGCACCGGCCGTGGCGCATCGAAGCGGCCGAGCGCGGCCTGCCCGGCGGCGCCCGGGGCGTGGCCGACCAGCTGCTGGCCGGCGCCAAACCGACCCACGACAACGCGTTCAAGGTCCCCCTGGTCCAGCGCACCCTCGCCGCCGTGCTGGCGCAAGCGAAGAAAGGCTGACGTCATGAAATTCACCACCCCCGCCACCACCAATCCGATCGACCAGCTGAAGGTCGTCGGCCGCGCCACCGACCGCATCGACGGCCCGCGCAAGACCAGCGGCAGCGCGCCGTACGCTTACGAACAGCACGCCGCCGCGCCGCACGCCGCCTACGGCCAGGTGGTCGGCGCGGCAATCGCCAAGGGCCGCATCAGTGCGATCGACCTGGGCGAGGCCAAGCGGGCGCCCGGCGTGATCGCCATCGTCACCGCCGAGACGGCCGGCGCGCTCGGCAAGGGCAAGATGAACACCGCCAAGCTGCTCGGCGGACCGGACATCGAGCACTATCACCAGGCCATTGCGCTGGTGGTGGCCGAAACGTTCGAGCAGGCGCGCGCCGCCGCGCTGCTGGTGCGCGTGAAGTACGTCAAGGAAGACGGCGCGTTCGACCTCGCCAAGGCCAAGGACGGCGCCCACAAGCCGAAGGACGGCAAGCCGGACACCAGGGTGGGCGACTTCGACGGCGCCTACGCCGCCGCGCCGGTGCGCCTCGACGCCCACTACACCACGCCCGACCAGTCGCACGCGATGATGGAGCCGCATGCCTCGATCGCCGCCTGGGAAGGCGACAAGCTGACCTTGTGGACGTCGAACCAGATGATCGCCTGGAGCCGCGCCGACATGGCCAGGACGCTCGGCATACCGAAGGAAAATGTGCGGCTGGTGTCGCCGTTCATCGGCGGCGGCTTCGGCGGCAAGCTGTTCCTGCGCGCGGAAGCGCTGCTCGCCGCGCTCGGCGCGCGCGCGGCGAAACGGCCGGTCAAGGTGGCGCTGGCGCGCCCGATGATGATCAACAACACCACGCACCGCCCGGCGACCATCCAGCGCATTCGCCTCGGCGCCACCCGCGACGGCAAGATCACCGCCATCGGCCACGAATCCTGGTCCGGCGACCTGGCTGGCGGCAAGCCGGAAACGGCCGTCATGCAGACGCGCCTGCTGTACGCCGGCGCCAACCGCATGACGGCGATGCGCCTGGCCGTGCTCGATCTGCCCGAGGGCAACGCGATGCGCGCGCCCGGCGAGGCGCCCGGCCTGATGGCGCTCGAAATCGCCATGGACGAGATGGCCGACAAGCTCAAGATCGACCCGGTCGCCTTCCGCATCCTCAACGACACCAAGGTCGATCCCGAAAAACCGGAACGGCGCTTTTCGCAGCGCCGCCTGATCGACTGCCTGCGCACCGGCGCCGACAAGTTCGGCTGGAACGCGCGCAATCCGCAGCCCGGCAAGACGCGCGACGGCCAGTGGCTGATCGGCTTCGGCGTGGCGGCGGCGTTTCGCAACAACCTGGTGACGAAGTCGGCGGCCCGCATCCGGCTCGACCGCAACGGCGTCGTCACGGTCGAAACCGACATGACCGACATCGGCACCGGCAGCTACACCATCATCGCCCAGACCGCCGCCGAAATGCTCGGCGTGCCGCTGGCGAAGGTGGTGGTGCGCCTGGGCGACTCCGACTTCCCGGTGTCGTCCGGTTCCGGCGGCCAGTGGGGCGCCAACAGTTCGACCGCCGGCGTGTATGCCGCCTGCGTCAAGCTGCGCGAGGCGGTGGCCGAAAAACTCGGCTTCGCGGCCGCCGCCGAAGTGGAGTTCGCGGACGGCCAGGTGCGCGCGGGCGGCCGCGCGCTGCCGCTCGGCCAGGCGGCCGAAGCGGGCGAACTGGTGGCCGAGGACTTCATGGAATACGGCGACCTCGACAAGAGATTCCAGCAATCGACCTTCGGCGCCCACTTCGTCGAAGTCGGCGTCGACATCGCCACCGGCGAGACGCGCGTGCGGCGCATGCTGGCGGTGTGCGCCGCCGGGCGCATCCTCAATCCGAAATCGGCGCGCAGCCAGGTGATCGGCGCGATGACGATGGGACTGGGCGCGGCGCTGATGGAGGAACTGGTGATCGACCAGCGCGCCGGCTACTTCGTCAACCACGACCTGGCCGGCTACGAAGTGCCGGTGCATGCCGACGTGCCGCACCAGGAAGTCATCTTCCTCGACGAGACCGACCCGATGTCGTCGCCGATGAAGGCCAAGGGCGTCGGCGAACTGGGCATCTGCGGGGTGGCGGCGGCGATCGCCAACGCGGTCTACAACGCCACCGGGGTGCGCGTGCGCGACTACCCGGTCACGCTCGACAAACTGCTGCCGACCATGCCGGCGTACAGCTAGACAGGCGGCGCGGCCTAAGCGCCGCGCCGTTCTGCCGTCATCGTCACCCCTTGAGCGACGCCATGTCGATCGCGAAACGGTATTTGACGTCGCCTTTCAGCATGCGCTCGAACGCGCCGTTGATCTCGTCGATGTTGATCGCCTCGATGTCGGACGTGATGCCATGCTCGCCGCAAAAGTCGAGCAGTTCCTGCGTTTCGGCGATCCCGCCGATCAGCGAGCCGGCCACCGACTTGCGCCCCATGATCAGCGGCACCGTGTTGAGCATCGGATCGAGCTCGCCCAGGTAACCGACCAGCACCAGCGTGCCGCCCAGCGCCAGCGTCGGCAAATAAGGGTTCAGGTCGTGCATGTACGGCACCGTGTCGATGATCAGGTCGAACTGGCCGGCGACGGCGGCCATCTGCGCCGCATCGGACGACAGCACCACCTGGTCGGCGCCGAGCCGGCGGGCGTCGTCTTCCTTGCCGGCCGAACGGGTAAACAGCGTGACGTCGGCGCCGAGCGCGCTGGCCAGCTTCAGGCCCATGTGGCCCAGCCCGCCCAGGCCGATCACCGCCACCTTGCTGCCCTGGCCCACCTTCCAGTGGCGCAGCGGCGACCAGGTGGTGATGCCGGCACACAGCAAGGGCGCGGCGCCCGCCAGGTCCAGGCCCGCCGGCACGCGCAGGACGAATTTATCGGACACGACGATGTTGGTCGAATAACCGCCGTAGGTGGGCGAACCGTCCTGCCGGTCGCGCGCATTGTAGGTGTAGGTCGACTGCTGCGCGCAGTACTGCTCGTGACCTTGCGCGCACGCCTTGCAGTGCTGGCACGAATCGACCATGCAGCCGACGCCGACGCTGTCGCCGGCCTGGAAGCGCGTCACGTCGGCGCCGACGGCGACCACGCGGCCGATGATCTCATGGCCCGGCACCATCGGATAATTCGCATTGCCCCAGTCATTGCGGGCGTTGTGCAGGTCCGAATGGCATACGCCGCAGTGGAGCACCTCGATCACCACGTCGTGCGCGCGCGGGTCGCGCCGTTCGAAGCGAAACGGCGCCAGCGGGACGTCGGCGGAGAGCGCGGCATAAGCGAGGGTGGTGGTGGTCATTGGGTCTTCCTTCTCAGTGGGGGTGCGCGGCTGGCATGTGCAACCAGTGTACTGCGCGTGTCAGGAATTGATTAGCTGCGAATATCGACATGAACTTATGAGGTACATTCATCAATGGCCCGCGAAAATCTGAACGACCTGCTCGCCTTCGTGACGGTCGCGCGCGAAGGCAGCTTTACCCGCGCCGCCGCGCAACTGGGCGTATCGCAGTCGGCCCTGAGCCACACCATCCGCGGACTCGAGACGCGCCTGGGGATCCGCCTGCTGACCCGCACCACCCGCCTGCTGATCGCGGTCGGCCCCCCGCTTTTCACACTGCTCTGATTCGCTTCACATAATGCCGCCGTCCTTCAGGGCAACTGGCAAGAAGCGCAGCATGCTTATTCCTATTTCAAATCCGCACCAACCATTGCGCCGTATCGGGCACGGAAGTGCCGGCCCACACCTCGACCGCTTCGTCGCTTGGCTGGCCAACCTAGGCTAACGGCGTGTCTTCATAAGGCGCCATGTTCGAGAACTTTGCCGCGTGGGCGCAACCCGTCGGACTTGGTGCGGCACCACTCGGCCGTGCTGCCCTGACGCAACTGCACGACTAACCTTGCGGCGCGCGGTCGCCTGAACTACGCAAGTGGCAATTGCAGCAGCAAGTCGCACGCGCGCATGATGCCGTCCGCGCCGTGGAGCGCGTCCTTGCAGCGCTTGCAGCTTGCGGCTACCGACGCATCGGCCAGCAGCGTTTCCAGTGTGCGCGCCACACGCTCAGGTGCAAAATGGCGTGGCAAAATTTCGCTCCCAACGCCCAGCTGCGCAACGTGGCTCGCATTGTCGAACTGGTCGAAGGCCATCGGCTGGATCAGCTGAGGTACGCCGGCGCGCAGTGCCTGGCTGACCGATCCGATGCCGCCATGGTGGATAAACGCCAACGCGCGCGGCAGCAAAGTGGCGAACGGCGCGTAGGCCGCGTGGATCACGCCTTCGGGCAGGTCGGGCGGTAGTTGTTTCCTGTCTGCCGTGACGACGATGGCGCGCATTCCCAGCAAGCGGCATGCGGCGAGGGCGGCGCTGAAAAATGCGTGTGAGACCGCGTTGGCCGTGCCGGCAGTGATCACCACGGGCGCCGCGCCTGCGTTGATAAAGTTGGTGAGCTCGGCAGGCAGGGGCTCGCTTTCGCCGTGCTCGGCCAAGGGGAAGCCCGTCATCTCTAGCTGCGCCGGCCAGTCGGGCTGGCGCGCGGAGAACCACTCTGGTGCCATGCATAGCGCAACGTCGGCTTGGTGCAGCCACTGGTGGAACATCCTGCTCACTGGCAACAAGCCGAGGCGCCGGCGGATTTGGTTGAACGGGACCGTGTACAGCGGATCCATGAACTTGCTATCCATGGTGCGCCAGATGAAACGTTTGACGAAGCGCGGCAGGGCGGTCATGTGGCCCAGGGGCGAAAAGCGCGGCGCGCAAAATTCGGAGCGCAGCACCGACGGCGACAGGTGGATCACGGCGACGGGGATGGCGTGCGTCTCTCCCAGCAAACGGGGCGCGAAGGCGAAGGTCGAAGCGATCGCGATAGTCTCGCCTGGCAACACATCCTGCGCCATGACGTGGTACGACGCTTCCACGCGCGCCATGACGCTGGCGGCAACCCGGCGCATGCCTGCCCTTGGGTCGGTGGCGGCAGGCGAATTGAGGAAGGCCTCGTACTCGGCCGCCTCGCTGGTGACGATGAAATGCAGGCCGCGCTCCTCGGCATGACGCCGAAAATAGCCGTTGCCGTACAGACGAACCTGGTGCCCGCGCCGGGCCAGCGCGGCGCCCAATTCCATGAATGGCAAGTTGTCACCCAGGCTGCCGAGCGCCATGATTAGTATTCTCACGATGTCCTCAATTTGAAGTAAACTATGTTTACGCCGTAAACTACGCTCCTATGTGAACAATGTCAACATCAAACAAACCCTACCACCATGGCGATCTGCGGAGCACGCTGCTCGAGGTGGCTGATCAATTGATCGATGAAGGCGATGCGGGCGCCTTCAGCCTGCGCGAAGTGGCGCGCCGTGCCGGGGTATCGGCGCCGGCCACGTATCGCCATTTCCGCGACAAGGAAGCGTTGCTGGCGGCCGTGGCTGGGAAGGGGTTCGATGACTTTGGCCGCGCGTTGAGCGAGGCAGTGGCTGCGGCCGACGATCCGCTTGCGGCAATGGGGCAGGCTTATGTACGCTTCGCCGTGGCGCGGCCCGGTCGCTTCCGGCTGATGTATGGTCCAGCCATAGCCGAGCGCGGCCGCTATCCGGAGTTGCAAGCGGCCTGGATCGCGGCCTCCGAATCGCTGCGTGCGGCGCTGATGTCCCGCTCGCCCTCGGCGCCCGACGCCGCCGTCACCAGCCTGAAACTATGGTGCATGGTGCACGGCCTGGCGCAGCTCATCCTCGATGGCATGCTACCGGGGTATGACCCGGAAGTGCTGGCGCGTGCTATTACAGCAGCCCCATGAAGCGCAGACATTGAACGGAATGTTACGCTCGGACGAGAAGCACTCTTGAAGGGCTGTTTGGGGGGCGTAAACGGTTATTTCAATGTTGTACTGTCAGGGCCGTCGTCGAATGGGATCTTTTTCGGAGCAGCGCGCCGAGGAATCAAGCGAAATCTGGTGCGGGCAGCGAAACGCCTCGGCATTACTCGAAACGAAACGTGGTCAGCGAATGAAACGGCCGGCCCGGCGCAAGCCGCGTCGACGGGAAGTTCGGATGATTCGGGCTGTCGGGCAAGTGCTGGGTCTCGAAGGCGAAGCCGGCGTGGCGCGGATAGGCCAGCCCTTCGGCGCCCACCTCGCTGCCGTCGAAGCCATTGCCGCTGTTGAATTGCACCGACGGCTCGGTGGTGCGCACCTGCATGCGGTGCCCGCTGGTCGATTCGTCGATCTGCGCCACCAGCGTCAACGCGCCGCGATGATCGGCAAACAGCAGGCTATGGTCGATTCCGGGCGGATCGCCCAGCAGCGCCGAGGCGCGCAGGCGCGGCAGCAGCGCGGCGCCGCGGCGGAAGTCGAGCGCGGTGCCGGCCACCGGCGCGAGCACGCCGTCCGGCACGCGCAGCGCATCGGTGCGGGCGTAGCGCGCCGCGCGGATGCGAAAGCGGTGCGTGGCCAGGCTGCCGCTGGCGACGCCCGCCAGGTTGAAATAGGCGTGATTGGTGAGGTTGATGACGGTCGGCGCATCGCTGCTGGCGGCGTACGCGATCTGCAGTTCGTTGCGCCGGCGTAGCAGCCGGTAGGTCACGCTGACCGCCACCTGGCCGGGAAAATGCTGGTCGCCGTCAGCGCTGAGCAAGCGGTAGACGACGCCGATGGCGTCGGCGTCGGCGAACTCGCGGCGCTGCCAGACGCGCCGGTCGTAGCCGTCCGGATCGCCATGCAGCGCGCTGCCCTTCGCATTTGCCACCAGCGCGACCGTTTTGCCGTCGAGCGTGAAGCGGGCCTGGCCGATGCGTCCGGCGTAGCGTCCCATCACGGCGCCGTAGCGGCGCGTGCTGGCCTCGTACGCGGCCAGGCTGGGCAACCCGAGCACGATATTGCGGCGCCGGCCGTCGCCTCCGCGCAGCACGATGGCGGTGATCGTGGCGCCGTAGTCAATGCACGAAAACCGCATGCCACGCTGGTTCTCGAGCGTGACGCGCTCGACGTGCTGGCCGCCGCGCGTGCTGCCGAAGTCGTCAACCAGGATGCCGGCGCTGGCCGGCAGGCAGGCCAGCAGCGCCAGCGCCGCCGGTGCCGCCAATCCGCGCAACCCCCGCAATCCGCGCAGCCTAGCCACGGAACGGCGTCTCGGCCACGCCGCACGCGCCCGGGCGCAACAGCACGGTGGCGCCGGCCCAGTCGTCGCCGGGCGCCGCGCCGGCGCCGATCGAAGTCACCATCAGCGTGTCGAGCGCAGCGCCGCCGAAGCTGCACATGGCCGGCTTGGCCATCGGCAGCGCAATCGCGCGGTCCAGCGCGCCGGCCGGCGTGTAGCGCAGCAGGCAGGCGCCGTCGTTGCCGCACACCCAGTAGCAGCCTTCGCTGTCGATGGCGGCGCCGTCCGGGCGGCCGCGCTGCGCCGTCAGGTCGGCGAACACGCGGCGGTTGTGCGGCACGCCGTCATCGGTGTCGTAGTCGAATGCCCACACCAGCCGGCGCGCCGGATGCGAGTCGGACAGATACATGGTGCGGCCGTCGGGCGACCAGGCCAGCCCGTTCTGGGTGATCAGGTCCGTCACGATCGGCGCCGACAAGCCGTCGCGCGCATCGTAGCGATACAGGCAGCCGAGCGCGCGCGCGGCGGCCATGTCCATGAACATGGTGCCGCTCCAGAAGCGTCCCTGGCGGTCGCAGCGACCGTCGTTGAAGCGCATGCCGTCGGCCAGTTGCGCCGGCGCGGCCAGCAAGGTCGCCGCTGCCTGTTGGTTCTCCCCCAGCGCCAGGCTGAAGATGCCGCTCTCCATGCCGGCGATCAGGCCGCCGCTGTCCGTGAAGGCGATGCAGGCGACCATTTCGGCAGTGCTCCAGTGGCGCAGGGCGCCGTCGCTGTCGCGCCGCCAGATGCGCCGCGCCGCAATGTCGACCCAGTACCAGGCGTTTTGTTCAGCGTTCCAGGCCGGACTCTCGCCGACCGTGCAGTGGATGTCGCCGACGCGTTCGAGATGGTGGTGGCGGGCAGCCTCGCTCACGGTAGCCACCGGATCAGTACTGCGGCCCGGCCAGGATGAACGGCCCGCCCTGGTAGATGCTGGTCACGTCGCCCGCCTCCGGCCGCTCGCCGGTCGCGGGGAACAGCGCCGCGAACGGGGTCGAACTGTCCTTCGGCCGATAGCCCAGGTGGGCCGCCTTGCGGTTGTCGACCCACAGCGTGGCGTTGTCGGACACGCCAAATGCGATGGTGTGGCCGACGCGCGGCGTCAACAGTGCGCAGCGCACCAGCTCGACCAGGTCGTCGTAGCTCAGGAACGTGACCATCATGCGCGGCGCGCGCGGCGCCGGGAACGACGAGCCGATGCGCAGGCAGACGGTCTCGATGCCGAAGCGGTCGTAGTAGTAGCGCGACAGCGCCTCGCCGAAGCATTTGCTGATGCCGTAGAAACTGTCGGGCCGCAGCGGCATGTCGGCGTCGACCACGTCGGTGGTGCGGTAGAAGCCGGTGACGTGGTTCGAGCTGGCATAAATGACCCGCTTGACGCCGGCCTTGTGCACTGCCTCGTACAGGTGATGCAGGCCGAGGATGTTGGCCTGCATGATCGGTTCGAACTTGTCCTCGACCGAGATGCCGCCGAAGTGCAGCACCGCGTCGACGCCCTCGCACAGCTTGAGCACGGCGGCGCGGTCGGCCAGGTCGCAGCACATGATTTCCTCGCCGTCGCCGGCCGCGCCCAGGTCGTGCAAGTCGCTCAGGCGCAGCACGTCGGTCCAGGCCTTGACGCGCTCGCGCAGCACGCTGCCCAGCCCGCCGGCGGCGCCGGTCAGCAACAGTCGTCGGAAGGGTTTGCTCGGTGCGGTGTCGCTCATGATGGGGTCAGTCCAGGTTAGG
>JARXKM010000026.1:0-10768 GCA_030272785.1 Pseudomonadota bacterium | reverse complement strand
GCCGCAGCCACGCCGCGGCGTCGCGTACGTGGATGGGCGTGGAAAACTATGTCATCATGTCAAGCGAACCATGCACAGGGCGCGTGTGCCGCGCGCGCCGTACAGGCAGGCGATAGTCCTGCAAGGTCCATTTGCGCTTGATAGTTAATCGATTACCTGCATACATGAAAAAAAATATCCCCACCATACGCGACGTCGCCGCCGCCGCCGGCGTCTCGACCGCCACCGTGTCGAAATACGTCAACGGCGCGCAGAAGTTCTCGCCGGCCGTCGAGGCAACCATCAAATCGGTGATCGCGCAACTGGGCTACCGCTCCAATCCGCTGGCGCAATCGATGATCACCGGGCGCACCAAGACGATCGGCCTGTCGGTGCTCGACATCAGCAATCCCCATTTCACCAGCATCGTCAAGGGCGCCAACCGGGTCGCGCTGGAACATGGCTACACCGTGCTGCTGGTCGACACCGACGAGAACCCGGACCGCGAGCGGCCGCTGCTCGAAGCGCTCAGCCGGCGCGTCGACGGCATGATCGTGTTTTCGCGGATGCAGGAACAGGACATGGACTGGGTGGTTCAGCTCGACAAGCCGACCGTCTATTTCGGCCGCCTGACCGACCTCAAGCTGCCCAGCGTGAGCAGCGACGACCACCGCGGCGCCTACATGCTGGCCCAGCACCTGGTCGCGCAGGGCCACCAGCGCATCGCCTACCTGGGTTTTTCGCGCTCGCGCCGCGACCAGGAACGGCTCGACGGCGTGCGCGACTGCCTGGCCGCGAACCAGTTGGCGCTGGCGACGTTCGACACGCACTCGCCCTCCGCGCTCGAAGGCGAACGCATGTGTTCGCCGATCATGCTGGGCGCCAGCCATCCCGACGCGCTAGTCTGCTACAACGACCTGATGGCGCTCGGCTTCATGAAGGAAGCGCAGATCCTCGGCTTTCGCGTACCGGCCGATATTTCGGTGGCCGGCTTCGACAACATCCAGTTCGGCCGCTACACGTCGCCGCCGCTGACGACGGTGGATCTGCAAAGCGAGCACATGGGGGTGGCCGCGATGGAAAAGGTGCTGGCGATTATCGACGGCAAGCCGACCAAGGACTTCACCCTGATCGAGCCGCAATTGATCCTGCGCGCCTCGACTGTCGCACGCCGCTGAGTAAAACGTTTTTCCATCACACCGGCGAGCGGTGCATGGGCCGTGCAGTGACCGCTTTACCTGATCGACGAATTCGCCTATGATTTCGGTTAAACGTTTACCTTAATCAGAATCGCCACGGAGACCGATGATGCTTTCACACATGTTACGCCGCGCCACCCTGCTCGGCGCCGCGCTGCTGCTCGCCGCCGCGCCCGCTGCCCAAGGCGCCGCTACAGCGCCGGCGCTGACGCCGATGAACCAGATCGTCCAGGCCCAGCTGTACCCGCAGCTCGCCCACTTGTTCGACAAACTGGCTGCCGAGCAAGGCGAGGTGACGCTGGACGGCGTGGCCGCCTTCAAGGGCAACGACAAATTCCTGCCGGGGAAAATCGCCGCCGGTCTCGGCCATGTGCTGCTCAACACCGCCAGCGACGACCCGCGCCGGCCGGAGCGGCTGCGGCAGTTCCGCGCCATCGCCGACCTGACCGCCGGCATGGACAACCACACCTGGGGCATCTATTACTACCTGCAGGCGCTGTACAGCCTGAAGCGGGCGGGCCTGCTCGACCAGGCGGTCAGCCCGGCCACGCTGGCCATCCTCAAGGACCGCCTCGACTGGCGCAAATTCGTCACCACGCCCGACTTCGAGCTGATCAACCTGCCGACCAACTACTACGGCGTGGCTTTCAGCGTGGCGCGCCTGCGCATGCTGCTCGGCTGGGAGGACGAGCGCGCCAGCACCACCCTGCTCGACAAGATGCTGCGCCATTACGCCACCTATTCGGGCAAGTTCGGCTTCTCCGACGAGACCGCCGGCGACGGCCGCTTCGACCGCTACAGCATCTTGCTGGTGGCCGAAATCTGCGAGCGCTTCATCGAGACCGGCCTGCCGGTCACCGCCGAACTCAAACGCATGCTGCGCAAGGCGGCCGAGCTGGCGCTCAAGCTGGCCAACGATCGCGGCGACGGCTTCAGCTTCGGCCGCAGCCTGGGGCCGTATGGCGAGACCGCGATGCTCGAGATATTGTCGGTATCGGCCTATCTCGACGTGCTCACGCCGGCCGAGAAGCAGTACGCCTACACCTACGCCAATCAGCTGGTGGCCAAGTACGTCGACTTCTGGTACGACCCGGCGATCGGCTCGGTCGACATGTGGGGTAAGGGCCGCCGCACCGATACCTATCGCGGCAAGCACCGCATCCTCGGCGAAAATTTCTCGCTGCTGCACCAGCTGATCTTCACCAATGAGCTGTGGAACAAGGCCGGCATGCGCGACCAGCGTCCGCAGACCGACCTGCGGGCCTGGCTGGCGCGCAGCCAGCCGGCGTTCAGCCTGACCTGGTACGCCCAGGGCGAGTACGACCGCGCGCTGGCGGTGTTTCGCGACCAGGGCCATGTGTTCAGCCTGAACATGATCAACGGTGGGCCGTCGCAACACGCCAACAGCCCGTATTACCCGCTGCCGTTTTCGAATCGCCTGATTGCCGGCACCGCCGACAGCGGCCCCGCGCATGCCCAGCTGCTGCCGAAATTCACCCTGGCCGATGGCAGCGAATTGCTCGGTGCCGCCTTCCTGAAGCACATCGCCAGCACGCGGCAGGGCAAGCGCTACCACTTGCGCTACCACCAGGACGAGCTCGACAAGGTGGGAGGCAACGCCCCGCTCAAGGACACGCGCATCCGGCTCGACACCGAGTACACGTTCGAGCCGGGCCGGATCACGCGCACCGACACCTACACGCCACGGGCGCCGCTGAAGGTGGCGAAACTGAGCCTGGAGTTTGCCAGCTTTTCCAGCGGGGCCACGGTCAAGGGCCGGCAGGTCCGCTTCGCCGAGGGCGACGTGCGTACGTTCACGGTCAGCGGCCTGCGCGCCTGCGAGGTCGCGCCGACCGATGGCGCGGAACCGTACAAGGCGCCGTACGGGGCGATGAAGAGCCACGTCAGCTGCGCCAGCACCGATTTCGTGCTCGACAAGCCGCTGGTGGTCCAATGGGTCATCGCGTACCAGTGATGCCTGCCGGGCCCACTCACCAAACAGGGAATACGATGCCACACCTGAAGATCGACTACAGCGCCAATCTCGACGCACACACCGACATGGGCCAGCTGTGCCGCGCGCTGGCGGCCACCCTGGCCGGCCTGCGCGACGCCCGCGGCGAGCCGCTGTTCCCGCTCGCCGGCAGCCGCGTGCTGGCCTGCCCGGCGCCCCATCATGCGGTGGCGGGAGGCCGCGACGGCTACGGTTTCGTCTACCTGAATTGTCGCATCACGCCCGGGCGCGAACGCGCGCTGGTCGATGCGGCCGGCGATGCCCTGCTGGCGACAGTCAAAGCCCATTTCGCGCCGCTGCTGGCCGAGCGCCCGCTCGGCATCACCTTGCATATCGATGAACTGGCGCCGGCCTACGAAGGCAAATTCAGCAACCTGGCCGCGCAGCTCGCGCGCGGCCCCTTCCCCGCCTCTAACGCGCCGGCTTGAGCGGCCAGGTCAGGCGATCGAGCGTATCGGCCGGGCCGGTCTGTGCCAGGCTGGCCGCCGCCTGCGCATAGGTGCCGGCGCCGTAGGCACGCTCGGCCTGCAACAGCACCGGCAGCAGCATCGCCGTTTCGGCACCGCGCAGTTCGGGATACGGCCAGCTGGCCGGCTTGAGCGCGAACGGCAGCAGATAGTCAATCGCCTGGCGCAGTCCGCGGCCCGACTGCGGCGCCGTCCACACATCGACGCCGACCTGTTCGCCGTAGCGCGCCAGGGTCGTCATCGCCTCCAGGTTGAACACACTGTAGTGAAACGGCGTGGTGCGCGCCAGTTCGCGCGGCTGCTTGCCGTCGGCGTCGACCTGCAGTGCGATGCGTTGCGCGAGCGCGTGATCGACCGTGCTCCTGGCCTTGGCCGCGTCGCCGGCAAACAGCGCATAGGCGGCCAGCTGCATGTCGAAGAACATGCCGTGATTGTTGGCCGCGGCCGCCTCGTCCTGGCCCAGCCGGCTGGTCTCCATCCAGCCGGCGAAGGCGCCGAACCACTGTTTCAGCGCCGCCAACTCGGACGCCGACAACACGCCGGCGTCGTCGATCAGCGCCGCCGCATCGATCGCCATCCACAGGTTGCGCGTGTCGATCAGGCCGGTGCCGCGTCCTTCGACCTTGCCCATGATCGCCTGGCCGAATGCCAGGCTGGGGTTCATCCGCGTCGCCGGCGCGAGGAACCAGGTGCGGATCGCCTCGGCCGCCTTGTGCGCGTACTTGGCGTCGCCGGTGAAGTAATACGCCAGCGACAGTTTCTGCACGCCGACGCACATCGCCTGCATGCGCACCGAATCGGTGTCGTCGTTCTTGGCCGAGGGATTGAATTCGCCGTCGCGCAGGCGGTACGGCAAGCCGTTCGGCCGCGCCGGATCCGGCCACCAGTACGGCGCCAGGCTCAGGTAGTCGTGCCTGTCGCCGCTGGGCGGCACCAGCCGCTTGTAGGTCACCGATTCGGCGCGCCGCGCCAGCAGCGCATCGGCATCGGCGACCAGCTTGTGCAGCGCCGGCGCCAGCGTCGCATCGGCCGCGGCCAGCCGCGCCTTGCTGTAGCGCAGGTAGGCGCCGTCGAGCGTGACCGGTTGCGCCGCCGCGGCGGCGCCGCAGGCGATGGCGATGACCGTCATCAAAATTGCACCGCGCAGTTGCCGCGCCCCCGTGTGATTCATGCTTGCCGACCTTTCCATGATGGTCCCGGCGCTCGGGATGCGTCTAGGTAACCGTTTAATCATGATAGCGCCTTCATCACCTCGATGCGCCGGGTGCCGCTGCTTTTGTGAACGAAAAAATACACTGAATAACGCGTTGAATCGTTCGATGGCGTAATACTTTACCATCCAGAAAAAATGAAATAGAATCCGGTTAAACGTTTTCCTACTCATGCAAACACAGCGGCCAGGCGCGTCGCACCGCACGGCGGGAACACGGATAGCGTCAACCAATAATAACGACACCACAGGAGATAGACATGCGTAATGAGATGTTCAAGACAGCGTTCGACTGCAAACTGACACCGCTGGCCGCCTCGGTCGCGCTGGCCGTGCTGATGATGGCACAGGCGCAGGCGCAAACGGCCGCGCCCGCCCCGGCCCAGGCCCAGTTGGAGGTGGTGACGGTGACGGCCAACAAGCGCGTCGAAAAACTGGAAAGCGTGCCGATGGCCATTTCGGTCGTCAACGAAGCGACCATCGCGCGCACCAACCTGCGCGAAACCGAAGACCTGGTCGCCATCACCCCGGCGCTGTCGGTCACGGCCGGCTCGACCAGCGCCAACAACACCATCAGCATGCGCGGCGTCGGCACCGCCACCGTCACCATCGGCATCGAGGCGGATGTCGCCATCATCATCGACGACATCCCGATCGCGCAGCAGTTCCAGGCGTTCAAGGACCTGGCCGACGTCTCGCGTGTCGAGATCCTGAAAGGCCCGCAAAGTACCCTGTTCGGCAAATCGGCGGTGGCCGGCGCCGTCAACATCATCACCAAGCCGATTTCGGGACCGATGGCCGGCCGCGGCACCACCCTCGTCACCTCCGACGGCGAATGGCGCTACGGCCTGGCCTACGGCGGCGAACTGAGCGAAAAATTCGGCGTGCGCGTCTCCGCCAGCAGCACCCGTTTTCCGGGCAACCTGACCAACCTGGCCACCAATGAAAAGGTCAATGGCTCGGGCGGCAAGACCTTCCTCGCCAAGCTGGCCTGGCATCCGACCAACGAACTCGACATTTCGTTTTCGCCGAGCTATAACTTCCAGACCAATTCGAAGGGCGCCAACGCCATCAACAAGCTGACCGTCACCGGGCCCGACGGCGCGGTGCCGGTCGGCCTGGCGGGCGCCAATCCGGTCAACCCGCTGTACCTGATCGTCGCCAACGCGGCCACGCCGGTCAACGCCGGCTCCGTCAATGCGATTCCAGCCTCGCGCGCGCTCGACGGCATCACGCCGGGCCCGAACAACACGCTGCTGCGCCGCGACTCGCCGACCGGCATGAACTCCTCCGATCGCACCGCCGGCCTGAAAATCGCCTACAGCCTGCCAAGCGGCGCCACGCTAATGTCGATCACCTCGTACGACCATTACCTGTCGGACGATTTCCGCGACCAGGACCTGGTCGACTTTCCCACCGTGGCCCTGCCCGGCCAGGTGCCCTACACGGTCGGCAACGCGCAGGGCGGCACCTACGACATCGAGACCAAGACTCAGGAACTGCGGCTGGTGTCGGCCGACAGCGGCACGCTGCGATACGTGGCCGGCCTGTGGTACGCCAAGAACACCACCGCGCGCTTCTTCAGCCGCGGCGACTGCCGCTTGCCGGCCACCTGTGCGGGCACGTCGGTGACCAGCCCGGTGGTCTACAACACCGATGTGTACAACGTCAACAAGGCGCTGTTCGGCCAGGCGACCTGGGAATTCCTGCCGACCTACACCTTGCTGGTAGGTGCGCGCTCAAACCAGGAAACCTCGGGTTACCATTTCGGCCGCAACTTCTACACCACCATGACGCCGGCAACCTTTGTGGCCGGCAAGCCCGGGGTCGACTATTTCGAGAGCCTCGACAACCAGGAGCGCAAGGTCACCGGCAAGGTCAGCCTGTCGAAGCAGGTCACGCCGGACTGGATGGTGTACGCCACGGTCGCCACCGGCTACAAGGGCCTGGCGTACGGCTTGCTGAGCACCCTCACCCCGGTCAGCTCCTTGCCGGTGCGGTCGGAAACCTCGCGCACCAAGGAAATCGGCATCAAGGCCAACCTGTTTCAGAACCGCATGACCTTGAACGTGACGGCCTACGACACCAATTTCTACAATTACCAGGCGTCGTCGACCTTCACCAACCCGGGCGATCCGACCATTTTCAGCCAGATCAGCAGCGTACCGCGGGTCGGCACGCGCGGCCTGGAAATCGACAGCAGTGCCTTGGTGACGCGCGACTTCACCGTCAACGCCGCGCTGGCCTACACCGACGCCACCGTGCGCGAATGGACCGGCGGCGCCTGCTACAACGACAGCGCCAACCAGGCGCTGGCACCGAGCAAGACGCTGGCGGCCAACGGATCGCTGGCCGGCAAGAACGCGGCCTGCTTCCCGATCACGGCCGGCTCGACCACCGGCGTGCAGAACCTGGCCGGCGCGCCATTGCAGTCGGCACCGAAGCGGCGCGTAGTGATCGGCGGCCAGTACGACCTGCGCCTGCTCGATGCCAGCTTCGACCTGTTCTTCACCGGGAACTACAAGTACCAGAGCGACATGATCACCATCATCACGCAGGACCCGTCGTACCACGTGGACGCGTACAGCATCACCGACCTCGGCTTCGGCATGCGCGACAAGCGGGACCGCTACCGCCTGAGCTTCCTGGTGAATAACGTGTTCGACAAGCACTACGCGACCACCGGCTTTGCCGGCACGCCGTCGTACAAGGGTGCGACCTCGGCGCCGGCGTCGACCCAGGTCAGCACCTGGGTGCCCGCGCGTGACGCCTTCAAGTACTTCAGCGTGCGGCTCGATGTGAAGTTCTGATCGGCCGCGCGCCTGAAGCAGGCCGGCATCGCGCCGGCCTGTTTGGGCGGATGACGGGCGGGCAAAATTTCGTGGTTTTTTGAACACTTTCGTGGCAACATAGATCGTCGGCGCCCCGCCCCATCCACCACGAAGGACCACCATTGAAACTCATCGCCAATCTCACCATCATGGCAAGCCTGTTCCTGGCGACGACGGCGTTTGCCCAGGAACCTGAAGCCGTTCAACAAGCCCAGCATGCTGCCGACCGTTGGCTCGCGCTGGTCGACGCCGGCGACTATGCGCAGAGTTGGGACCAGGGTGCGAGTGCCTTTCAGGCGGCCGTTTCCAGGCCGGCGTGGATGTCGGCCGTTCAATCGGCACGGGCGCCGTTCGGCATCATGAAAGCGCGCACGCTCAAGGTGGCGTCGTACAAAAAATCGCTACCCGGCGCACCGGCGGGCGAATACGTCGTGATTCAGTACAGCAGTCAGTTCGCCAACAATGCGAACGCGATCGAGACCGTCACACCGATGCTGGACAAGGACGGAACATGGAAAGTGTCCGGTTATTTCATCAAATAACGCGAAGTTGGGATCGCACGCTGACCATTTATCGAAATCTTTTCTGTTCAAGGACGCCATGCGCCACCCACCAGACATCGAGCAGCCATCGCGGCGATGGCCGTCATTGCTCGGCTTGCTGCTGACAGCCGTCTGCATCCATGCGGCCGGCGCGGCGCCACCGCAAGCGCTGGCGGCCGACCCCGTCCGCAACGCCAGGCATCCCGCGGCCAATCGCCAGCTGCTGATCCCCAGCGGCGGCGTCGGCATGAATGCCTTGTTGATGCTGGCATCGGGCAGCGGTCCGAAGCCGACACTGGTGTTGTTGCACGGCTTGCCGGGCAACGAGCAGAATCTGGACCTGGCGCAGGCGATCCGGCGCGCGGGCTGGAACGTGCTGACGATGCACTACCGCGGCAGTTGGGGCTCGCCTGGCGGTTTCAGTATCGGCGGCGCGCTTGAGGATGCGGACGCGGCGATGGCCTTCCTGCACCAGCCGGAGAATGCGGCCAGGTACGGCATCGATCCGCGCCGCCTGCTCATCGGCGGCCACAGCATGGGTGGCTTCGCAGCCGCGCGCTACGCGGCGGCCCATCCGGATGTGCCGGGAGTGGTGCTGATCGATGCGTGGAATGTGGGCGCCGACGGCAAGGACCTGCGCGCCCATCCCGAGACGCGCGCAACGGTCGTCGCGGAGTTGGGCGACGACTTCGGCAACAGCCTGAGCGGCACCGATCCGGCGCACCTGGCCGACGAAATCGAGCGCCACGCCGACGACTGGGATCTGACCGCGCTGGCGGGAGCGCTGGCGACGCCGCCGGCGCTCATCATCGGTGCCGTCCACGGCGGCGGCGCGCAGAGCAAGCAGCTCGCCGATGCGATTCGTGCGCAGCACAAGGGGCGCATCACCAGCTTGACGATCGACAGCGATCACAGTTTCGCCGACCACCGCATCGCGCTGGCCGCCGCGGTGGTCGACTGGCTCAAGCGCCAGCCAAGATAGGCGCCACACAGGAGAATGAAATGCATGCAACGATCAGGAACGTTCTCGCGCTGGTGGCTGGCATCATCATCGGCAGCATCGTCAATATGGGGCTGATCGCCGTGAGCGGACACGTCATCGCGCCTCCCGGCGGTGCCGATATGACGACGGCGGAAGGATTGAAGGCGTCGATGCATCTGTTCGAGCCAAAACACTTCGTCTTCCCGTTCCTGGCACATGCGCTCGGCACCTTCGCTGGCGCTGGCGTCGCCGCGTACATCGCGTCAAGCCGCCAACTCCTGCTGGCGATGACCATCGGTGCGGTGTTCCTGGCCGGCGGGATTTCCATGGTATTGATGCTGCCCTCGCCGATCTGGTTCGACGTTCTCGACCTTGGCGGCGCCTACCTGCCCATGGCGTGGCTGGCGTGGAAATTGGCATCTGCTGCGCGGCGGCCAAGTGGTGGCGGTCCAGTCAGGCACGCTCGCGAATGAATTAATTCAAGCCGGTATGCGTTGCCTTCGCATCCGTGCGCTCATGGGCGCCAAAGCCGGCGAACACTGCCTCCAGCGACCGGGTTTCCGGCAGCACGTAGACCACGCCGCTGTTGTGCCTGAAGGCCGGACTCACCATGCTTTTGTAGAATTTTGCGGGCACATTGATGCAGCCGTAGGAGATGCGGTTGTCGAGCGGAGTCGGCGTTGCCAGCCGCTGCGCGCGCTGCTCCTTGGGGTTGCTGGTGATCACCGGGTGGAGGGAAAACGCGGCATCGTAGTCGATCCACAGAATTTCCCCGCCGTGCATGTTGTGACCCAGTGCCGCCACGTAGCGGCCCGCCGGCGTGGTGCGCTCCTCGGGCAGTATGCTCGCCATTTTCCGGGTGCCGATGCCGGGCGCCGAATCGTCGCCCTTGGCCAGGCCGAGCAATGCTGCGGTGGCGCCGCTCAGCCGACCGTCCGCACGGAACACGAATACCTTTGCGTCCACCTTGTCGACGATGACGAATGGCATGCCGCGACTGTCGCCCGCATCGACCACCCACGCCGCCATTCGCCGTACGTCTTCGGATGCGCTCTCGCGCTCGAAGTTTGCGCGCGCCAGGCGATGCGGCGCCACCGGCTCCCCTGCCGCGACCGCCTGATGCGCGCTGCATCCGGCGGCCAGCATGAGCAGCATTCCGCGGCCAAATTTTCCAACGTTTGGCATCAGTTGCGATCCGGTTTGGGCGGATGATACGGCGCGATATACGCTTTCGGCAGCTTCATCGCCGGTGCCGGCGGCGACTCGACGGGCGGCACCGGCGGCGGCAAGACCTCGGGCGGCGCAACCGCGGCTGGTGGCGCAATGACCGGCGGTGCATAGACGCTGACTGGCACCGGAACGACCACCGGCATCGGCACGATTACCGGTGCGGCCACTGCCACTGGGGCGGCAAACACAAAAGTTAGCGGAGCGGCAATCGACGGCGTGGCGGCCGGCGGCGTTACTTCAACCGGCGGTGGCACGATAACGACCGGCGGTGGCACGATCACCACTGGTGGTGGCACGACAACCACCGGCGGCAC
>JARXKM010000268.1 GCA_030272785.1 Pseudomonadota bacterium | reverse complement strand
TAGCCTATTTTTTTTCGGGGAACAGCACCAGCTGCACGTAATTGTTCAGGTCGAAGTAGCGTCCGGCCGCTTGCTTCAGGTCGTCCACCGTCAGCGCCGCGACCCGCTGTTCATAGGTCAGGATGAACGCCGGATCGGTGCCATACAGTTCCGACGTCTGCAGGGCCGCCACCCAGGTGGCATTCTCGCGCATCGATTTGCGGTGCACCTGCAGCCAGTTCTGCTTGACCTTCTCGAGGTCGGCGGCGGACGGGCCGTGTTCCTTGATGCGGGCAATCTCCGCGAAGGTCGCCGCGATCACCTTGTCGACGTTGGCCGGCCCGGTCGGCAGCGCGACGCCGAGCGTGTAGTTGCCGTAAGGGACGCGTTCGAAATCGCCGCTCATGCCGCCGCCGTAGATCAGGGTCAGCTTTTCGCGCAGGACGTCGGTGATGCGGATGTTCATGACGTCGATCAGTGCGTAAAAACGCAGCATCTCTTCGCGCGAGTAGACGGCCGGCCCGCTGAAATTGATCGAGACCACGCTTTGCGCTTCCGATCCGCTGTAGACCGCCTTCCTGACGACGCCGCCGACCGGGCGCAGGCCGACATCCTTCGCCGCGATCGGCAGCTCGGGCGTGGGCAGGCTGGCCAGGTAGGTGGCGATCAGCGGCCGGATTGCCGCCAGCTCGAAGCTGCCGACCAGGATGAAGGTGAGGCCCTTGGCGCTGCTGAAACGCTGCTGGTACAAGGCGACGCTGCGCTCCAGGCTGAGCCTGGAAAATTCTTCCGCCCGCGGCGCGCGCGCCACCCACGGGCTGTTGCCGTACATGGTGGTCAGCAGCGTGTCGCTGAACACCGCCTGCGGTTGCGCCATCGTGTTGCGCGCGCCCTCGACCTGCTTGCCGACAAACGAGGTATACAGCTGCTCGTCGCGGCGCACCCCGGTCAGCTTCAGGTACAGCATCTGCAGCATGGTCTCGACGTCGTCGTGGCCGGCATTGCCGCTGATGGTGTCGGTGTAGCGGCCGAGGTTGATCGCCACGGAGGCGGCCTTGCCGGCCAGGACCTTCTGCAGGTCGAGCGGCGACCAGTCCTTCAGCCCCATGCTGCCGACCACCGCGTTGGCATAGCGGGCGTTGAAGATGTCCTGCGCGCCGAACTGGCTCAGGCCGCCGAACCGGCGCGCGCTCAGGTAGACTTCGTCGTTGGAAAAATCGGTCGGCTTGAGCAGTACCTTGACGCCGTTCGACAGCATCAAGGTGGTCAGGCCGAGGGCCTTGTCTTCCGACTCGGCGACGATGCGGCCGGCGGCCGGCGGCAGCGCCATCAGGCCGGCCGCGAGCTGCTTCTCGGCGCGCGGCGCCACCTTCACCCTGGCCGCGGCGTCGGCCCATGCCAACAGTTGCGCGCGCGACGGAGTGGCGGCGCCGGCCTTGCTCGCGCCCATGTACACCACCAGTTTTGCGCTGTCGGCCGGGATGGTGTCGCGCGCGTAGCGGTTCACTTCGGCCAGCGAAATGCCGGGGATCAGTTCACGCGCGTACTGGTACTCGTTCTCGATGCCGGGAATTTCCTCGTGCTCGAGGAAATTGCGCACGTACTCGCCGACGTAGGCGGCCGAATCGGTCTTGTCGCGTTCGCTGTAGGCGTTCTCGAAGCTGCGCATCAGGTTCTTCTTGCTCCGTTCGAGCTCGGCGGCGCTGAAGCCGAACTGGCGGGCGCGCGCGTTTTCCTGCACCAGCGCGGCGATGGCCGGCGCCGCGCCGCCCTTGCCGAGCGTGGCCGAGGCGTTGAACGACTCGTAGCGCGCGGTGAGCCGGCTGGTGGCGCTGGCGCCGCCCATGAACGGCGGGCTGGCCTGCTGCGCGAGCTCCTGCATGCGCTGGCCGAGCATGGCCGAAAACAGCGACTCGACCAGCTTGTCGCGGTAGTCGGCGAAGCTGGCGCGCTGCTTTGCCGCGCGCACCGGATAGCGGATCAGCACGGCATTGCCGCCCGCTTCCTTGTCGGTGATGACCAGCGCCTCGGTGGCGGCGCGCACCGGGATGCGGGCCGCGTCGCGCGGCCGGGCGCGCGGCGGATTGGTCAGCGCGGCGAAGTGCGCCTCGATCAGCCGTTCGGCGTCGGCCGGCTCGATGTCGCCGACCACCACCACCGCCATCAGGTCGGGCCGGTACCAGTCGCGGTAGAAGCGGCGCAGGGCGTCGTGCCTGAAGTGCTTGAGCACCGCTTCCTGGCCGATCGGCAGGCGCTGCGCGTAGCGCGAGCCGTTGAAGATCTTCGGCATCAGCAGCTTGTTCATGCGATCGCCCGCGCCTTTGCCCAGCCGCGCCTCTTCGAGCACGATGGCGCGCTCCTTGTCGATGTCGGCGTCGTTCATGGTCAGGCCGTGGGCCCAGTCTTCCAGCACCAGGAAGCCGCGCTCGACGTTCTCGCGCTTGTCGGTCGGGATCGGCAGGATGTAGACCGTCTCGTCGAAGCTGGTGTAAGCGTTCAGGTCGGCGCCGAACTGCACGCCGATCGACTGCAGATAGGAGACCAGTTCGTGCTTCTTGAAGTTGGTCGAGCCGTTGAAGGCCATGTGCTCGGTGAAGTGGGCCAGGCCCTGCTGGTCGTCGTCCTCGAGGATCGAGCCGGCCTTGACCACCAGGCGCAGTTCGAGCTTCTTTTCCGGCTTGCCGTTTTTCTGGATATAGTAGGTCAGGCCGTTGGCGAGCTGGCCGACCTTCACTTGCGGCCCGACCGGGATCGGGTCGGCCAGCCGAATTTGGGTCGACATCTGGGCTGGCGCGGCGCCGTGGGCAAACAGGATGGCTGCCAGGCAGGCCGCGGTCAGAAAGGGTTTGGTCATGGGACGGGCCGCGGCGAGCGGCTCAGGAGCGGGGATTTGATGAGTCTAGCAGCAATATTTCCCTTCGCAGAGGGCAATTCGGCGGCCGCCGGCATGGTTAAGGCAAGCTTAAGCCGGTCGAACGCCGCCAAATCCTTTAAAATAGCGGATTGCGCGCCGTCCGCCCGTCCCACAGGAATCGTCTATGTCTATCGCCAGCACCCAGGAAATCGTTGAAGAACTGCGCGCAGGGCGCATGGTCATCCTGGTCGATGAAGAAGACCGCGAGAACGAGGGCGACCTGGTGCTGGCGGCCGACTTCGTCACCCCCGAGGCGATCAACTTCATGGCCAAGTATGCGCGCGGGCTGATCTGCCTGACCCTGACCGAAGAGCGCGTCGAACAGCTCGACATCGGCATGATGACAACCCGCAACGGCACCTCGTTCGGCACCAATTTCACCGTCTCGATCGAGGCCGCCGAGGGCGTCACGACCGGCATTTCGGCGGCCGACCGGGCCAAGACGGTGCAGGTGGCGGTGGCCAAGCACGCCACCCCGAGCGACATCGTGCAGCCGGGCCACGTGTTCCCGCTGAAGGCGGTCAAGGGCGGCGTGCTGATGCGCGCCGGCCACACCGAGGCCGGCTGCGACCTGACCGAGATGGCCGGGCTGACGCCGGCGTCGGTGATCTGCGAGATCATGAACGACGACGGCACCATGGCGCGCCTGCCGGACCTGCTCGAATTCGCCAGGGAGCACAAGCTCAAGATCGGCACCATCGCCGACCTGATCCACTACCGCGGGCAGAACGAGTGCCTGGTCGAGCGCGTCGCCGAGCGGCCGATGCACACCAGCTTCGGCGAGTTCCGCCTGGTGGCGTTCCGCGACAAGCCGAGCGGCGCGGCGCACCTGGCGATGGTGCACGGCGAACTGGCGCCGAACCTCGAATCGCTGGTGCGCGTGCACCAGCCGGTATCGATCCTCGACCTGCTCGAGAGCGAGGCCACCACCCATTCGTGGACGATGGCGTCGGCGATGAAGGCGATCAAGCAATCGGAGCGCGGCGTAATGGTGCTGCTCAACTGCGGCGAGACGGCCGAGCAGATGTTCGCCCAGTTCGCCGCGCTCGACACCCCGCTGGCCAAGCCGCAGGGCCGCGCCGCCAGCATGGACCTGCGCACCTACGGCATCGGCGCGCAGATCCTGAAAGACCTCGGCGTGGGCAAGATGCAGCTGCTGGCGAGCCCGCGCAAGATGCCGTCGATGACAGGTTTCGACCTCGAAGTGACCGGATATCTCGCCAAGCCGAGCGCCTGAAGCGTACTATGGGTCTGAAAGACGACCCGACCACGACCTGCAACACGATCTGATCAACACCACAACACCAAGAGGCCAGCCATGACCGTAGGAACTTATGAGAGCAATTTGACCGGCGCCGGACTGCGCATCGGCATCGTCCAGGCGCGCTTCAACGCCGACGTCGGGCACGGGCTGCTGTCGTCCTGCCTGGCCGAGCTCAAGCACCTGGGCGTGTCCGACGAGGACGTGCTGCACGTGACCGTGCCGGGCGCGCTCGAGATCCCGCTGGCGCTGCAGAAGATGGCTGAGACCCAGCAGTTCGACGCGCTGGTCGCGCTTGGCGCGGTGATCCGCGGCGAAACCTACCATTTCGAGCTGGTCTCGAACGAGTCGGGCGCCGGCATCACCCGTATCGGCCTCGACTACGGCATGCCGATCGCCAACGCCGTGCTCACCACCGAGAACGACGAGCAGGCCGAAGCGCGCATGGCCGAGAAGGGCACCGAGGCGGCGCGCTGCGCCGTCGAAATGGCCAACTTGCTGCTCGCGCTCGAAGAGCTGCAGGCCGACGAAGACTAAAGACACCGTAACAAGAACAGGCCCGACCACCATGACCGACAAGACCCCGCACGCCAACCCGAGCAAGAACCGCACGCCCCGTCACCGGGCGCGCGAGTTTGCGCTGCAAGGGCTGTACCAATGGCTGCTCAATAACGAAGACGCCACCACCGTGGTCAACAACATCCGCGCCGCGCACGGCTTCGAGAAGGCCGATGCCGACCATTTTGCCGCCTTGCTGTATGGCGCGATCAAGGATTCGGTGGCGCTGCGCGAAGCGTTCGCGCCGCTGATCGACCGCAGCGTCAAGGAGCTGTCGCCGATCGAGCACGGCGTGCTGCTGATCGGGGCCTACGAGCTGAAGAACAATCTGGAAATTCCGTACCGGGTGGTGATCAACGAGGCGGTCGAGCTGACCAAGTCGTTCGGCGGCATCGACGGGCACAAGTACGTCAACGGCGTGCTCGACAAGCTGGCGCCGAAGCTGCGCGCCGACGAAGTGGCGGGCGACACGCGCCGCTAGATCGGCGGCGGGGCGACACGCCGGGTACGCCGGGGGCAGAGCTCGTTCTGACCCCATCGCGCTGCCAATGTGTTCATCCACGTCCGCCAGTCAACTTCGCGACACAAAAAAGCCACCGCAGCGATGCCGGTGGCTTTTTCACGTGCGGCGCGCGCTGGCGCCGTCACCGCATCACAGTCCGGCGATGACCTCGTTGCCGGTGGCAGGCGGCGGGGCCGGTTCCGCTTTCGGCGCGACCGCCTTGGCGACCTGCTGGGCGGGCGCGGCCGGCGTCGTGGTCGGCACGTTCTTGCCGGTGGCGACCTGCTTGAGGCGGCGATACTCGGCCAGCACCTTGGAGCCGTAGCCGTCGTCGCTGTCGAACGCCGCGGCGCCCACATAGGTCTTCAGGCCGGCTTCGACCGAACCGCCGCGGTTGACGTAATCCTTGAGGATCAGCGCGCCGACGCGGATGTTGGCCACCGGGTTAAGCGCGGCCTGGACGCCGCCCATGCGCTGGAATTTTTCATGGTGGATCTTCGACATCACCTGCATCAGGCCCTGCGCGCCGACCGGGCTTTCGGCGAACGGATTGAGACCCGATTCGATCGCCATCACGGCCAGGATCAGCAGCGGGTCGAGCTTGATGTCATGCGCCGTCAGGTACGCGGTCGACACCAGCATGTTGGCCGCGTCGCCGGCCACCCGATAGCGCTTCGACAGCCACGAGGTGACGAACTGCTGCTGCTTCTTGTTGCCGAGCATGGCTTTTTCGGCCGCCGTCAACGGCGCAGGCGCCGTTGCCACCGCTGCGGTCGGTGCCGCGGCGGGCTGGGCGTCCATCAGCGACGCCAGCGCAGGCACGGGTGCGGCCTGCTGCGCGAGCGTCGGTGCGGGCGCGAGAAACTCGGAGACCTGCCTGGCCATGTCCGGACGGGCATACAGCACGGCCGCCACGGCCACTGCCGAGAGACCGAAGACGGTCAAGGTGTGTTGCGCAGTGGTCACGAGACCACGGGCCGTTTTCGTTACGGAAGACCACGTAACTGGCTGGGCAGCCATAGTTTGGGCGAGCTTTGCTGTCGCCCCGTTGAAACGATTTGTCATCGAATTCCCCTTTGTCGCGGAAAAAGCTATCCCCATGCGCAAATTGCGCACATCGAACTTCGATTGCCGTGCATCAGAAATATCGTCCAATCGTCGCTGTTGCGTACGATAAAACGCCGTCATTGCTCGCTACAGCTGGTCGTTCCCTGTGGTATTGGACCAGTGGCAAAACAACTGTTTTCGGGGGATAAGGCAGACGCCTATTGAAAACACTCCTTAAAATGTCGTTGGGGCCCCGACCCCGTGAATGTATGAGAAAGGCTAAAATATCCGGTGGAATATGTCCTCGGGCGCGCCTGACTCATCAAGTTCGCAAATTGTAGAAGCTCGTTTATATCAAGTCAATACTAACAC
>JARXKM010000025.1 GCA_030272785.1 Pseudomonadota bacterium | reverse complement strand
CAATCGCGAGATTGGCCTTTTTCGTATGCGGCCCGATTTGGTAAGAAATTTGGTAAAAAAATCCGTGGATACGGAAGGACTGCGCCGTTCTTTGCTGGACAATCGAGGCGCGCGGACGGTGCGCCGTGCCGCACCGTCCGCGCAGATCGGCGGTCACCGCCAGGAGGCAATCATGCGGATGATCATCGCGGCGCGGATCGAGGGCAGTATGGGGTGCAGCGAACCGATCCGATTGGCCGAATTTGAAAGGGCCGATGGCGAGCTGAAGCAACTGGGCCTGAGCCTGGCTGAAGGCAGGAGTCTGAGGTACGAGGCGCAGCGCGCTTTGGTGAACGTACAGGCGCAGGTTTTTGTTGTCGCGTCCATGAACTGCTCGCATTGCGGCGCCGCGTTGTCGATCAAAGCGAAGCACACGCTCCGATACCGAACGGTTTTTGGCAAAGTGTCGACTGACAGCCCCCAGCTGCGCATCTGCAAGTGCAGTCAAGGCACGGGCAACAAGTCGTTCAGCCCGCTTGCATTGGCGATGCCGCTGCGTGTCAGTCCTGAACTGGAATACCTTCAGGTCAAGTGGGCTGCGCATCTGCCGTATGCGGTCGCCGCGACGCTCTCGAAAGAGACTTTGCCGGTTGATCAAGCGGTCTCCACTTCCGGACTCAGGAATCGCGTATGGGCTGTCGGTCAAGAACTGGACGACAAGGCCGAGAGTGCGATCCGTGGTGAACGCGCCTATCGGCTGTCCGATAGCAAGGTGAAGATTGTCGCCCTGGCGGTGGATTCCGCATGGTTGCTCCACCGCCCGTCGCGCCAGGAGGAGGACGAAGCCAAACTCTCACAATATTTCCCTTCGAAGCGGCCGCCGCCCACCGGGCAGCACGTGAACATCATCGCCGGCCGCGCGGTGCGCGACGGTTCAGGTTCGGATAGCCGTGCTGAACGGCGACCTGAAAATGCGAGAAATGCCTGAACCGCGACGAACCCGAGCAAAGCACAAATCTGGCGAGCCCAGCCAACGTGTTGCTTAACGTTGCCTCCGGTGTTCACTGCTCTCCGCCGCAGCGAGCGAAACCGGGGGCAGTGTTTTTTTTCGTCGGCTGTATCGACGAGAATGTCACTGCCCCCGCTTTCGCGGACCGAAGTCCGCGGCGCCAACGCCCTTCAGCGCCGCGTCGACGCTGCAATGTTGTCTAGGAGGAGTGTTCCCGTGCACGGGAACACCGTTACGCGGGCAGGTCGTATGCGTCCCGCAACCCCCGCTCCACCGCTGCGCTGTTCCGCCCTACGCCGTTCTTGATTTCACGAACCTTTATGGCGTGGCGACCTTGTAGGCAAAGACGTCAAGCACGCTGGTCCCGTTTTCGACCACCAGCCGGAAGGTGCTTGGCTTGTAGTCGGCCGCGCTCATCAGGTAGCCATGGTAGGCGCCCGATTTGGCACAGCCGGCAAGCGTGAAGCTGACGGGCAGCGTGCCCGCGACGCCGTCGTCGGCCGCCACGGTGCCGGCCAGCTTGCACGCCGAATCAGCCGCCGAGATGGCGCCATCGGCGCCGATCTGGAAGTCGTTCTGCGCGCCGTCGATCACCACGCTGTATTTGCCGGCAAGTTGCGCTCGCACCAGCGCGACGACGGGGATCGTCGTCTTGCTGTCGGCGTCGAACGCGACCGCGCCGCTCAAGCCGGCGGGCACCCGTTGCACCACGCCGCCGTTGATCCGGTACAGCGCCTGGGCCGGCTGCGCGTCGCTGGGCGCCACCAGGATGAAACCCTGGCCGCCGGTGCCCATAAACGCTTCGCCGAAACCGCCGGCCGGGTCGCCGTTGACCAGGAATGCGGTGGCCGCGCCCGCCGCCGGCGGTGTCGCCAGCGACACGTTCGAGCGTGGCTCGTCTCCGCCGGCGCAACCGGCCAGCATCAGTGCCGACAGCAGCGCCGCCCATGCATTGGTCGATGTCATGGCCGGCCTCACTTGGCGAAATTGATCAGCTTGGCGCGCACGGCCGCTTCCTGCGCGCGTCCGGCCTGGTGGCCGCCCTGCATCACCGCGATGGCGATCGTGCCGGCCACGATCAGGTTTTGTTCGGACTCGGGATCGGTGTCGGCGACATACGTCAGGCCCGCCGGCGCGGGCGCCGGGCTGACCACCAGCGTCACCCCGGGCAGCGCCGGGACCCCGCTTGGGAACGAATGCGCCAGATACCCCTGGGCCACCGCATCCTTGGACAGGTCGTCGACGAAGTAGGGCAGGGCGATGGTCGCCAGGCCGAGCTTGCCGAACTTGACCGGCAGCGACGCCGCGCCACCCTTGGCGAACTTGGGCAGGTTCACATTCAGGCCCGTGCCCTGCGGCAGCAAGGCGCCGCCCGCGACCGACTTGCGCCGCTCCAGTTCAGCCACCAGCTTGACCACCACGTCGGCGATCTCGTACTCCGGGTCGCCGTCGGCCAGTTGGCTGAACGGTTTGTAGTTCAGCGGTTGCTCGGCGCTCACGGCGATCGCCGGTATGCCCCGGTTGACGGCGATCAGGGCCGCGTTCACGGTGCCCGAGCCATTGTTGATCATGCCCGTGTTGTTGCCGTAGTTCGGCCCGGAGATGACCAGGTCGGGCGCGCGGCCAAACGCCTTGCGCGCCGCGATGTCGATGCCGTACAGCGTGGACGCCACCGGCGTGCTGTTGACGTAGTACGCATACGGCATGCCCGGCAGCGTGCCCACGCCGGGCGCGCCCGCGCTCAGGGAACCGCCGCGGCTGGCCGTGGCCCCGCAGTTGGCCGCGCTCAAGGGACCGATCGGGCGCAGGAAGTCCAGCGCTCCGCCCTTGCCGCTGTTGTCGCACACTTCCGAGGAGATGATCACCGCGTGGCCGGCCGCCGTCAGGCGCTGATACAGCGCATGCACCGTCGACGATTCGGTGCCGTCGTCGTTGGTGACGAGAATGTTCAAGGCCTGCGCCGGCAGCGCCGCGCTCGCGACGAGCGCTGCCAGCAGTGCGCTTCTCAGTCCGTGTTCCGTGCTTTTCATGGTGTTCTTTCTCAGTCTGGATGGTCGGGGCCGACGCCTGGCGCGGACCGGTTCGAATGCTGGCGAAATGCCAACATCCGTCCCCAGCGTACCGGTCTTGGCATTTGCGCATCATCGTCCGTTCAGACTATTGGGTCCGCCGGCCTTTAGTCTTTTCGGACGATGTAGCGCCCCGGCGAATGCCAGATCATGGCTGCAGACCCCAACAGAATTCAACCGTCATCCGATGGCCGAGTTCTCACCATTCAGGAGCGCATCCATGCAACAGAACCCGGCCCAGACACCCGCATCGAGTGAAGTTCCCCCTCCCGCCACGACGGTGACCCCGGCCGCACTGATTGCGCGGGCCCGCGCCATGCTGCCCCAACTGGCCGAACGCGCCAACCAGGTCGAGCGCGACCAGAAGGTCGCCGACGCCACCATCGCCGAATTCCAGAGCGCCGGCTTGTTCCGCGTGCTGCAGCCGAAGCGTTTCGGCGGCTACGAAATGGACCCGGACGTGTTCTTCCAGATCCAGATGACGCTCGCCGAGGCGTGCATGTCCAGTGCCTGGGTGTACGGCGTGGTGGCGGTGCACAACTGGCAACTGGCGCTGTTCGACGACCGGGCGCAGCAGGACGTGTGGGGCGACGACAGCGCCACGCTGACCTCGTCGACCTATATGCCGGTGGGCAAAGTGGTGCCGGTCGACGGCGGCTTTCAATTCTCCGGCCGCTGGGGCTTTTCCAGCGGCAGCGAGCATTGCGGCTGGGTGCTGCTGGGCGGCCTGGTGCCACCCAAGGAAGGCGAGACGGCGCCCGAATACCGCACCTTCCTGCTGCCGCGCAGCGACTACCAGGTGGTGCGCAACTGGGACGTGCTGGGCCTGAAGGGCACGGGCAGCCACGACATCGTCGTCGAGGGCGCGTTCGTGCCCGACTACCGCACCCACAAGGCGCTCGACGGCTTCATGTGCAACAGCCCCGGCAACGCGGTCAACAGGGCGCCACTGTACCGGCTGCCGTTCGCGCAAATCTTCGTGCGCGCCGTCTCCACCGCGTCGATCGGCGCCTTGCAGGGCGCGCTGAACGGCTTTCGCGCCAGCGCCGCGATGCTGGTCAGCACCAACACGGGCCAGAAAACCACCGACGACGTGGGCGCCCAGATGGCCTGCGCCGACGCCCAGGCGGCGGTCGACGAAATGCGCCTGGTCCTGGCGCGCAATTTCGCCGGCATGATGCAGGCGGCGCGCGACGGCGTGCCGATCGCGCTGGAGCAGCGCGTCGAATACCGCTACCAGTCGGCCGCCGTGGCCGAGCGCTGCGCCGGCCATGTCAATCGCCTGTTGCGCTACTGCGGCGGGCGCGGCATCTACCTGAGCAATCCGATCACCCGCAGCTTTCTCGACCTGCACGCGGCGCGTGCCCACGTGGCCAACAACATCGACCCGTACGGGCGCAATTACGGCGGCGTGCTGATGGGACAGAGCAACAAGGACTATTTCATCTGAGTCGCCCGGCCGGCTCCGGCCGGTGTGGCACCAGCAAAGTGGCGTAAGGGAGCAGCAGCGTGGATATGCAAGTCGAACGCAATACACCGGTCGGCGCGACCGGCGCACCGGCACCATTGGTGCTGGCCGACGTCGCCGCGCACCACTGGCACGCCAGTTGCGACGTGCTGGTGCTGGGCTTCGGCGCCGCCGGCGCCTGCGCCGCGCTGGCGGCGGCCACCAACGGGGCCGAGGTGCTCGTGTGCGACCGCTTCGACCGCGGCGGCGCCAGCGCCAAGAGCGGTGGCGTGGTGTACGCGGGCGGCGGCACCGCGCAGCAGCGACAGGCCGGCGTGGCCGACAGCCCGCAGGCGATGTTCGATTACCTGCGCCAGGAAACGGGCAACGCGGTCAGCGCGGTGGCCCTGCGCAGCTTTTGCGACAACAGCACCGGCATGATCGCCTGGCTCGAACAACTGGGCGTGCGCTTCGATTCGACCATGCCCCCGCGTAAAACCTCGTATCCGGCCGACGGCTTCTATTTGTACTACTCCGGCAGCGAGGCGGTGCCCGAATTCGCCCGGCACGCCGCGCCGGCTCCGCGCGGGCACCGGGTCAAGGGCAAGGGCATGTCCGGCGCGACGCTGTTCGGCGTCCTGCGCGCGGCGGTGGCCAAGGCGGGCGTGGCGGTCCGGCCGCAGGCCATCGGCCGGCGCCTGCTGGTCGACGCGGCCGGCCACGTGCACGGCGCCGAAGTGGCCTGCCTGCGCGGCTGGGCCGGCATGCTGCACCGGCAGCTGGAACGCTTCGCCGACGCCGCGCACAACCTCGCGCCCGGCCTGGCCGACGCGGCCCGCGCGGCGCTGGCGCCGCTGGAGCAGCGCGCGCAAATCGAACATGTGCGCGCGCGGCGCGGCGTGGTGCTGGCCACGGGCGGCTTTATCTTCAATCGGGCGATGGTGGCGCGGCATGCGCCGCGCTACCTGCGCGCCTGGCGCCTTGGCACCACGGCCTGCGACGGCAGCGGCATCGCGTTGGGACAATCGGCCGGCGCGGCCTGCTCGCACATGGCGCATGTGTCGGCCTGGCGCTTCATCAACCCGCCGTACGCCTGGGCCAGAGGGATCGTGGTCGACGGCGCGGGCCAGCGCATCTGCAACGAAGAGGTGTATGGCGCCCGGCTGGGCCACGCGCTGTGCGAACAGGCCGGCGGGCGCGCCTGGCTCATTCTCGACGCCAGCCTGCGCCGCGAGGCGCTGCGCGAATGCCTGTCCGGCGCGTTGTGGTTGTTCCAGAGCGGACCGGCGCTGCTGCTGATGGCCGGCGCGGCCAAGGGACGCGACGCGGACGCGCTCGCGGCGAAGCTGGGCATGCCCGCCGCGCAGCTGGCAAGCACGCTGGCCGCCTACGACGCGGCCGCGCGTGGCGAGGCCGACGACCCGTTCGGCAAAACGGCTGCGATGCGCGCGCCGCTGGGCCAGGGGCCGTTCTACGCCATCGACATTTCGATGGACAGCAAAGTCTTTCCCTGCCCGGCGATCACGCTGGGCGGCTTGCGGGTCGACGACGCGAATGGCGCCGTGCTGCGCGCCGATGGCTGCGCCATCGGCGGGCTGTACGCGGCGGGCCGCGCGGCGCTGGGCATCGCCTCAAATCAGTACGTCAGCGGCTTGTCGCTGGCCGACTGCATCTGGTCGGGTCGGCGCGCCGGTGGCGCCGCCGGATTCGACTGTACATCGTTAGCAACAACAACATCAGGAGCATGATATGGGTCGGGTTGAAGGTAAAGTGGTATTGATAACGGGCGCCGCCAGCGGCGTCGGCAAGGAAAACGCGCTGCTGCTGGCGCGCGAAGGCGCGAAAGTGGTGCTCACCGACGTCAACGTCGAAGGCGTGCAGGCCGTGGCGCGGGAAATCGGCGGCGCGGCGCTGGCGCTGCGCCACGACATCGCCAGCGAGGACGACTGGCACACGGTCATGGCGGCCACGCTCAAGCAATTCGGCCGGTTCGATGTGCTGGTCAACAACGCCGCCATCCTGGCCATGGGCACAATCGAGGAGACCACGCTGGACGCCTGGCAGAAGATGCACCGGATCAACGCGGACGGCTATTTCCTCGGCTGTAAGTTCGCCGTCGCCGCGCTTAAGGAACAGGGCGGCACGATCATCAACATGTCCTCGCTGGCCGCGTTGTCGGGCCTGGCCCATTTTTGCGCCTACAGCGCCTCCAAGGGCTCGGTGACGGCGCTCACGCGCAGCGTTGCCGCCCACTGCAAGCAACGGGGCTACAAGATCCGCTGCAACTCGGTGCACCCGGACGGCATTCTCACGCCGATGATCACCAGCCTGATGGCCAACATCGACCCGGCCAACATCACCACCCAGGGCGACCCGATGGCGCGCATGTGCCTGCCGCAGGATATCGCCAACCTGGTGTTGTTCCTGGCCTCCGACGAATCGCGCTACATCAACGGTTCCGAGCTGTGCATCGACAATGGGCAGATGGCGATCGATGCCTGAGCATGCCGCGATGAGCCAGCCGACGCCCGATACGGACCGCTATCACGCGCTGACCATCGCGGCCGTGATCGATGAGACCAGCGACGCCAAATCGCTGGTGCTGACCGTGCCGCCGGCGCTGGCGGGCGTGTTCGCGTACCGGCCGGGCCAGTTCCTGACCATGCGCGTCGCGCATCCGGACGGGGCGCTGGCGCGCTGCTACTCCCTGTCGAGCAGCCCGGCGGTGGACTGCGCCCTGTGCGTGACGGTCAAGCGGGTGCGCGACGGGCGCGCGTCGAACTGGATCTGCGACCATCTGGTGGCGGGCGCGGTGGTGGAGGTGCTGGCCCCGGCCGGCGTGTTCGTGCCGGGCGACCTCGATGGCGACCTGGTGCTGTTCGCCGGCGGCAGCGGCATCACGCCCATGCTCTCGATCGTCAAGACCCTGCTGGCGCGCGGCACCGGGCGCGCCTGGCTGCTGTACGCCAACCGCGATCCGCAGTCCGTCATTTTTCGCGCCGAGCTGGCCGCACTGGCCGCCGCCCATCCGCAGCGCCTGATCGTGCAGCACTGGCTCGACGCCGTCCAGGGACTGCCCAGCGAGGCGCAACTGCAAGCGCTGGTGGCGCGCCAGCCGGCGCCGCTGGCCTGCCACTATTTCATTTGCGGCCCCGGTCCGTTCATGGACGCGGCCCACGCCGCGCTCAAGACGCTCAAGGTGGCGCGCGAGCGCATCCACATCGAACGCTTCGTGTCGCTGTCGGCCGCCCCCGCGCCGGTGGCGTGCGAGTCGGCCGATGCGTATCAGCTCGAGGTGGCGGTCGACGGCGGTACCCACACGCTGGACGGCCGCGCCGGCGAGAGCCTGCTCGACAGCATGTTGCGCGCCGGCCTGCGCGTGCCCAACGCCTGCCGCAGCGGTTCCTGCGGCGCCTGCATGTGCAAGCTGGAGGAGGGCAGCGTCGAGCTGCGCGTCAACGCGGTCCTCGACAGCGACGACCTGGCCGATGGCTGGACCCTGGCCTGCCAGGGCATCCCCAAAAGCGACCGCGTGCGCGTGCGCTTCCCCGATTAATTCACCTCCCACCACCATGCCCAGTCTCCCGCCAACGCCCCCATTGACCACGCCCCGCCTGATGACGGCGGCGGCCCAGCGCTGGCCCGACCAGTGCGCGCTGTACGACGAGCGCGTGCGCCTCAGTTATGCCGAACTCGATGCCCTGCGCTGGCGCGCCTGCCGCGCGCTGATCGGCGCCGGCATCGTGCCCGGCGAGCGGGTCGCGATCTGGGCCCCGAACGTGCACGAGTGGATCGTGGCGGCGCTGGCGATCCACAGCGCCGGCGCCACGCTGGTGCCCATCAACACCCGCCTGCGCGGCATCGAGGCGGGCGAGATCCTCGCCGCCAGCGGCGCGCGCCTGCTGTTTTGCGCCGGCGAGTTCCTCGGCGAGTACTATCCCGCGCTGCTGGAGGGGCACCGTCCCACGTCGCTTGAACAGTTGGTGGTGTTCGGCGTGGCGCGCGCGGCCCCCGCCACCAGCGACTGGGACAGCTTCCTGCAAACGGCGGACGGCACCAGCGGCGAGCGGGCCCGCGCCCGCGCCGACGCGGTGGACCGGGACGACATCTCCGACTTGATGTTCACCTCCGGCACCACCGGCCGTCCCAAGGGCGTGATGACGGCGCACGGCCAGAACCTGCGCGCGATCGCCGCCTGGGGACAGGCGGTCGGCCTGCAGGACGGCGAGCGCTATCTGATCGTGGCGCCGTTTTTCCACGCCTTCGGCTACAAGGCCGGCTGGCTGGCGGCGCTGATGCACGGCACCACCATCGCGCCGCACCTGGTGTTCGACGCGCCGGCGATCCTGGCGCGCATCGCCGTCGAGCGCATCCACGTGCTGCCGGGGCCGCCGACGCTGTACTACAGCATGCTGGCCCATCCGCAACTGGCGCACTTCGACCTGTCCAGCTTGCGCGCCGCGATCACCGGCGCGGCCACCATCCCGCCGTCGCTGATCGAGAACATGCGCTCCGTGCTTGGCTTCAAGACCGTGCTGACCGGCTATGGCCTGACCGAGTCATGCGGCTTCGCCACGCTGTGCCAGGCCGACGACGACGCCGACGTGGTCGCCACCAGCTGCGGGCGCGCCATGCCCGGGGTCGAGATTGTCTGCGTCGACCCCGCCGGGCGCCAGTTGGAAGCGGGGATGACGGGCGAGGTGCTGCTGCGCGGTTACAACGTGATGCAGCGCTACCTCGACGATCCCGAAGCCACCGAGCGCGCGATCGACACCGATGGCTGGCTGCACACGGGCGACGTGGGCATGCTCGACCAGCGCGGCTACCTGCGCATCACCGACCGGCTCAGCGACATGTACATCAGCGGCGGCTTCAATTGCTATCCGGCCGAAATCGAGCGGCTGATGTCGGCCCATCCGGCGATCGCGCAGGTGGCCGTGATCGGCGTCGCCGACGCGCGCATGGGCGAGGTCGGCAAGGCCTGCGTCGTGCTGCGCGCCGACGCCCGGCTTTCCGGCGCCGAACTGACGGCCTGGGCGCGCGCCCGTATGGCCAACTACAAGGTGCCGCGCTCGATCGCGTTCATGGCGGCGCTGCCGCAGAGCGCCTCGGGCAAGGTCCTCAAATACCAGCTGAAAGACGCGCCGGCGGCGCTTTGATTGATGGACCTCACCAGCACAGGAGACGACCCAATGCCGCATCCGCTTACACCCGCCTTGCCGCTCGACGCGATGGCGCACAGCGTCCATGCCGCGGGCGCCGACATGGGCCGCTGGCTGCTTGGCGGCGTCGCCGGTCCGGCGCTGCTCGCGGTCCCCACGGCGCTCGCCGCGCTGGTGGCGCTGGCGCTGGTGCAGGGGCGCCGGCCCGGCATCGCCGAGGCACCCGAGGTAGCGCTGCAGCCAGCGCAACCGGGCCCGGGCCGGATCACGGACGCGTGCCGTGAGGCGCAGGCTGCGCTGGCGATGATGGCGGCGCTGCAGGAACAGGCGCGCCAGATCCACGGCATCACCGACGTCATCGACCGGATCGCCACCCAGACCCAGTTTTTGGCACTGAACGCGGGCATCGAGGCGGCCCGCGCCGGCGAGCGCGGACATGGTTTCGCCGCCGTGGCCGGCGCGCTGCGACAGCTGGCGCAGCGCACCAAGGCATCGAACGACGATATCGGCCAGATGGTGCGCGCGCTGCGCGAACAGACCGACCGCGCCGCCGCCGGCGTGGTGGCGTTGAGCGGCAAGGTGGGCGAGGCGGCCGGCAACGTCGAGCGCGCGTACGCGGTGCTGGGCGATATCCACCCGGGTTGAGCGTCAATGGGGGGAAGCGGCGCGTTGGTCGCGCCGCTGGTCTCAGCCTCTCAGGCCGACCAGGGATGGGCCAAGCCGGGATCGGTGTGCAGGATGAATTGCTTGAGCAGGTTTTTCAGCGACACGGTTTCCCATTCGCCAAATTTGGCCATCATGTCCGCCTCCACCGCTTTCGCCGCGACGATCAGGCGCACCGTGGTCGTGCGCCCGTCCGCAGTGAGGTAGCACAGCGCGTCGACGCCGGCGCCATCGGTGCGCACCAGGCCCTTGGCCGCCAGTTGGGCCACCAGCGCCGGCGTGATCGCATGGCCGGTGTAGGAAAACAGCGCGTTCAGGCTGGCGATGCTGCGCCCCTCCTTGATGATCAACACGCTGAGCACGAAGTATTCGCTGTCGGACAGGCCGGCGCCCTCGATGTGCGCGCGCAGCTGGCTGTAAAACTGGAAGTGGGCGCGCGCCAGCAGGTAGCCGCTGAAGTTTTCGGTGAAACTGGACTCGGCGTCGTACACGGCGCCATCGGAAAAGGCCAGCGCGTCGGTCTTGGCCGTCGCGACCGCGTATTTCCCGCCGTGGAACACCAGCGGCGGCACGCCCGAGCGATCCAGCCCCACCACCTCACCGACGAAGATGATGTGGTCGCCCCCCTCGTACTTGAAGGTGGTCTTGCACTGCAGTCGCGCGGCACAGCCGGCCAACAGCGGCGCGCCGCCGGCGCCCGTTTCCACCGGCAGGTCGACGAACTTGTCCGCGCCGCTCTTGGCGAAGCGGTTCGACAGCGCGTCCTGGTCGGCCGACAGGATGTGCACCGCCCAGTAGGGGCTGGCGTCGAAGGCGGCCAGGCTGCGCGAACTCTTGGCCAGGCTCCACAACACCAGCGGCGGGTCCAGCGACACGGAGTTGAAGCTGTTGGCCGTCACGCCCACCGGCGTGCCGTCGGGCGCCATGCCCGTGATGATGGTCACGCCCGTGGTAAACGTCGCCAGCGCCTTGCGAAACTCCTGTTGATCCAATGCTGCATCGGTGGCCATACGTATTCTCCTCATTCTTGGTGCACATCGACGCACACCTGTCGCTCCAGTATCGCGCAGGCGGTTTTGCGCTTCATCGTCTTGACGGACTACGGGCGCGCGGCCGCCCCGTTCGGCGCCGGATAGTCCTATCAGACGATGTTGCGCCGTCGCGTTTCTCGCAGAATCGGTATCAGCTTGAAAAACCAACGAGGAGAGCTTTGCATGATCGATATTCGTGGACTGGGTTACATCGTCGTCGAGGCGACCGACATGGCGCGCTGGCGCCACTACGGCGAGCAGGTGCTGGGCATGATGGCGACCGACGCGCCCGACGGCGGCCTGTACCTGAAGATGGACGAGCGCGCCTGTCGCTTTGCCATCGTGCCCGGCCAGCGCGACGGCTATTTCGCCTCCGGCTGGGAACTGCCCGACCAGGCGGCCTTCGCCGGCGCCCAGCGCGTGCTGGCCGAACGGGCGGTCGCGTTCGAGCTGGCCGACAGCGCCACTTGCCAGTTGCGCAAGGTGCAGCAGATGCTGTGGCTGACCGATCCGTCCGGCAACCGCCACGAACTGTACTGGGGCATCAAGTCCGATTTCCGCCGTTTCGTCTCGCCCGTCGGCGTGCCCGCCTTCGTCACCGGCGCCATGGGCCTGGGCCACACGGTGCTGCCCGCCCCGGATTTCGACGTGACCTACCAGTTCCTGTCCGAGGTGCTCGGCTTTGCCTTGTCCGACATCTTCCGGATGCGCTTCACGCCCGACCCGGCCGAACCGGAAAAACGCATCTACTTCCTGCACTGTAATAACAACCGCCACCACAGCCTGGGCATTTTCGAGCTGGCCATGCCCAGCGGCTGCGTGCACGCGATGGTCGAAGTGCCGTCCATGGACGAAGTGGGGCGCGCGCTGGACCGGGTGCGCGCGCACGGCGTGAAAATGTCGGCCACGCTGGGGCGCCATTGCAACGACCAGATGACGTCGTTTTACATGAAGACGCCGGGCGGTTTCGACATCGAATACGGCCACGGCGGCCTGGTCGTCGACTGGGGCCAGCACAGCGTGTACGAGGCGACCGCCGTGAGCCTGTGGGGCCACGACTTCAGCATCGGCTTTCAGTAACCAGAACAGAGGTTGGCATGGCATTGAACAAACAACAAACCGCGGCCGAGGCCGTGTCGCGATTGCGCGACGGGATGACCGTCGGCATCGGCGGCTGGGGGCCGCGGCGCAAGCCGATGGCGCTGGTGCGCGAGCTGCTGCGCTCGGACGTCAAGGACCTCACCGTGGTCGCCTACGGTGGCGCGGACGTGGGCATGCTGTGCGCCGCCGGCAAGGTCAAGAAACTGGTCTTCGCCTTCGTGTCGCTGGACTTCATTCCGCTGGAGCCGTACTTCCGCGCCGCCCGCGAGAGCGGTAGCATCGAGGTGATGGAAATCGATGAAGGCATGCTGTTGCTCGGCCTGCGCGCGGCCGCCATGCGCCTGCCGTTCATCCCCACCGCGGTCGGGCTGGGCACCGACGTGCTGCGCCATAACCCGGGCCTGAAGCTGATCGACTCGCCCTACGACGGCAAGGAATGGGTCGCGATGCCGGCCCTGAAGCTGGACGTGGCGCTGCTGCACGTGGACCGCGCCGACCTGCGCGGCGTGTGCCAGGTCACTGGGCCGGACCTGTACATGGACGACCAGTTCGCGCGCGCCGCGACCGAAACCATCGTGTCCTGCGACGAGATCGTCGACAGCGCCTTCTTCGCGCGCGATGAGCAGGCGCGCCACGTGTACTGGGAGCGCTCGCAGACCACGGTCGTCGTGCACGCACCCTGCGGCGCCCATCCCGCATCGTGCGCACCCTTGTACGGCTTCGACCAGCCGCACTTCAAGCAATACGCCGCCAGCGCGCGCGCAGAACATGGCTGGCGCGACTATTTCGAGCGCTACATCGCCTGCGGCGAGCAGGAATACCTGCGCCGCGTGGGCGGCGTGGACGCCATCCGCAAGCTGGCCTTGCCGGTTTTTTGAGAAAGACAGCATGAGTGCATTTGAATTGACAGACAGGATCATCTGCGCCGCGGCGCAAGCCTGGCGCGGCGACGGCGAGGTGCTGGCCACGGGCATCGGCGTGCTGCCACGGCTGGCCGCGTCGCTGTGCATGGCGTCCGACAACACCGACCTGATGATGACCGATTCGGAGGCCTGGCTGGTCAGCGAGCCGGTGCCGCTGGGCCCGCGCGGCGACTACCAGCCGCGCCGCGAAACGTGGATGGGCTTTGCGCGCATCTTCGACAACGTCTGGGGCGGCAAGCGCCACGCGATGGTCACGCCCACCCAGATCGACCGGTTCGGCCAGGCCAACATCTCGATGATCGGCGCCGACTACCAGCGCCCCAAGGTGCAGATGCTGGGCGTGCGCGGCTTTCCCGGCAACTCGATCAACCACGCCAATTCGTTCTTCATCCCCAACCACAGCCCCAAGGTGTTCGTGGCCGGTGAAGTGGACATGGTGGCCTCGATCGGCTACAACCCGGCGCGCCTGCCACGCGGCTACCGGATGGACGACATCGACCTGCGCCTGATCGTCACCAATTTGTGCGTGATGGATTTTGGCGGCCCTGGGCGCCAGCTGCGCATCGTCTCGCTGCACCCCGGCGTGAGCGCCGCGCAGGTGCAGGCGGCCACGGGCTTTCCCGTGTTCGCGTCACCGGACACGCCCGAAACGACGGCGCCGACGGCGCGGCAACTCGATCTGATCGCCCGTTTCGATCCGCACAATCTGCGTGCGGCCGTCTTGGGCGCGCAGATGTTTTCAGCATACAAGGGAGCCCAATGAACAGCCACCAGCAAACCGCGGAATTCGTCGAACGCGACGACACCGCCATCTACGAAACCGGGGAACCGGTGCTGTACGCGGTCAGCGACGGCATCGCCAGCGTGACCATGAACCGGCCCCAGTTCAACAACGCGCAAAACTCGCAGATGACCTACGCGCTCGACGCCGCCTTCCAGCGCGCCGTCAACGACGACGCGGTCAAGGTGATCGTGCTGCGCGGGGCCGGGCGGCAGTTTTCGGCGGGCCACGACATCGGCACCCCGGGGCGCGACATCAACAAGAGCTTCGAGCGCAAGTCGGGCTGGTACGACCACGTGAATAAGCCGGGCGGCGAATTCCTGTACGCCCGCGAGCAGGAGGTCTACCTGGGCATGTGCCGGCGCTGGCGCGATCTGCCCAAGCCGACCATCGCGATGGTGCAGGGCGCCTGCATCGCCGGCGGCCTGATGCTGGCCTGGATCTGCGATCTGATCGTCGCCTCCGACGACGCCTTCTTCGCCGACCCGGTGGTGCGCATGGGGATACCCGGCGTCGAATATTTCGCCCACCCGTACGAACTCAAGCCGCGCATCGCCAAGGAATTCCTGTTCCTGGGCGAACGCATGCCGGCGCGCCGCGCCTACGAGGCCGGCATGGTCAACCGGGTGGTGCCGCGCGCCGAACTGGAACAGGCCTGCTACGACATCGCCGCGCGTGTCGCGAAGATGCCGCGCATGGGTCTTGCGCTGGCCAAGCAGGCGGTCAACCACGCCGAGGAGCTGCAAGGCAAGCGTGCCGCGATGGACGCCGCGTTCGGCTGGCACCAGTTCGCGCACGCGCACAACGAGCTGGTTAGCGGCGACAAGCTGGGCGGCTACGACGCGAAGGCGATGGCGACGTCGCAGCGCGGCGCCGGCAACGAAGGCGGCGAAGCATGAGCGCGGTCCTGACGACGCCCTTGTGCGCGCTGCTCGGCTGCCGCTATCCGATCGTGCAGACGGCGATGGGCTGGGTGGCCGACGCGCGGCTGGTCGCCGCCACGGGCAACGCGGGCGGCTTCGGCTTTTTGGCGGGCGCCACCATCGAACCGGCGCAGCTGGAGCGGGAAATCCGCAAGGTCAAGGAGCTGACGGACGCGCCGTTCGGCCTCAATTTCCACATGTTCCAGCCCAACGCGCAGGAGGCGATCGCGCTGGCGATCAAATACCGGCTGCGCGCCGTCAGCTACGGGCGCGGCCCGGACGCGCGCGCCATCGGCCGGCTCAAGGACGCCGGCGTGATCTGCATGCCCACCGTGGGCGCCGTCAAGCACGCGCAAAAGGCGATCGAACTGGGCGCCGATGTGGTCACGGTGCAGGGCGCCGAAGGGGGCGGCCACACCGGCTCGGTGCCGACCACCTTGCTGCTGCCGCAGGTACTGGACGCGGTCAAGGTCCCTGTCGTGGCGGCGGGCGGCTTCTACGACGGACGCGGGCTGGCCGCCGCGCTGGCCTACGGCGCCGCCGGCATCGCGATGGGCACGCGCTTCCTGATGACGAGCGAGTCGCCCGTGCCGCCGGCCACGCTGGCGCGCTACGTGGCGGTGCGCGACGCGCAGGCGATCCGCGTGTCGCTGGCCATCGACGGCATGCCGCAACGGATGATAGCCAACCGCTACCTGCTGGAGCTGGAACAGGCTGGCCCGGCGCGCCGCCTGCTGCTGGCGCTGGGCACGGCGCAGCGCTGGCGCAAGCATACCGGCCTGCGCTGGAGCGAGATGCTGGCCACGGCGCTGAGCGCCCTGCGCAGCGGCGACATGAGCGTGGCCCAGACCCTGATGGCGGCCAACGCGCCGGTGCTGATCCAGCGCGCCATGGTCGAGGGCGCGCCCGACGAGGGCGTGCTGCCCAGCGGCCAGGCCGCGGCGGCGATCGGCAGCATCGTCACCGTGGCCGACCTGATCGCGCGCATCGCGGCGGACGCCGAACGCCAACTCACGTCGATTGCGCGTCCAGGCGCGCAGTAGACACCGAACAGATTTCAGAGGAGGGACTACCCCATGCAACACCCATTCCACAGCACCATCGGCGACGGCATCGCCGAACTGGTCATCGACAGAGCGCCCGTGAACGCGCTCGATTGCGCCAGCTGGCACGCGCTGGCCGACGAGCTTGACGCGCTCGGGCGCAACGACGCCGTGCGCGTGATCGTCGTGCGCGGCGCTGGGCGCGGCTTTTGCGCCGGCGTCGACATCAAGGAGCTGGCCGCGCATCCCGGGCGCATCGTCGACGTCAACGCCGGCAACTACGCGGCGTTTCGCGCCGTGCACCGCAACCCGAAACCGGTGATCGTCGCCGTGCACGGCTTTGTGCTGGGCGGCGGCATCGGGCTGTCCGGCGCGGCCGACATCGTCATCGCGTCCGAATGCGCGCGCTTCGGCGTGCCCGAAATCGACCGCGGCGCGATGGGTGGCGGCGCGCACCTGCAGCGCCTGTTCCCCGTCCAGAAAGTGCGCTGGATGTACTTCACCGGCCAGATGATCGACGCCGCCGAGGCCTACCGGTTGGGCGGCATCGAGCGCGTCGTGCCGCTGGCGCAGTTGCGCGACGCGGCCATGCGGATGGCCGCCGTGATCGCCACCAAGAGCCCGACCATGGTGCGGCTGGCCAAGGAGGCGCTGAACGGCGTGGAGGACGGCAACCTGGAAGACAAGTACCGCTGGGAGCAGGGCTTCACCTTGCAGGCCTACCTGAGCGCCGATTCGGGCGAGGCGCGCGACGCCTTCGTCGACAAGCGCGCCGCCAGCTTCGGCGCGCACGGGGGCTGACACCATGAAACTGGTCTATACCGACGCACAAATGGCGTTTCGCGCCGAAATCCGCGACTGGCTGGCGCACAACGTGCCGGCCAAGCCGCTGAAAAGCTTCGACACCGAGGCGGGGTTCGCCGAGCACCGCGCCTGGGAGCGGGTCTTGTACTCGGGCCGCTGGAGCATGGTCACCTGGCCCACCGAACTGGGCGGGCGTGGCTGCGACCTGATCGAATGGCTGATTTTCGAGGAGGAATACTGGCGCGCCGGCGCGCCCCTGCGGGTCAACCAGAACGGTGTGTTCCTGCTGGGGCCCACGCTGATGGATGTTGGCACGCCCGAGCAAAAGGAACGCTTCCTGCCGCGCATCGCCGCCGGCGACGACATCTGGGCCCAAGCCTGGTCGGAGCCCGGCGCCGGTTCGGACATGGCGGCGATCCGCTGCAGCGCGCGGCTCGACGGCGACCATTACCTGCTCAACGGCCAGAAGATATGGTCCACCCGCGCCGTGTGGGCGGACGCCGTGTTCGGACTGTTTCGCAGCGATCCCGATTCCAGCCGCCACCTCGGCTTGTCGTTCCTGCTCATGCCGCTGGACACGCCCGGCATCACGGTGCGGCCGATCCGCCAGCTCAACGGTCAGACCGGTTTCGCCGAGATCTTCTTCGACGACGTGCGCGTGCCGGTCGAGAACCGGCTGGGCCAGGAGGGCGCGGGCTGGCAGGTCGCGATGGCCACCGCCGGCTTCGAACGGGGGCTGATGCTGCGCTCGCCCGCCCGGTTCCAGCAAACGGCGTGGGCGCTGGCCCAGTTGTACCGCCAGCGCGCCATCGACGGCCAGGCCGACCCGGTGCTGGGCGAGGCGGTGGCGCGCGCCTGGATGGACGCCGAGGCCTACGCGCTGGCCACCTATGTGACGGCCAGCCGCCTGCAGCAGGGCGGCCATATCGGCCCCGAGTCGAGCACCAACAAGGTGTTCTGGTCCGAGCTGGACATTCGCATGCACGAGACGGCGCAGCGGCTGGCCGGCCCGTTCGCCGAACTGTGCCCGGACGCCCCGCTGGCGTTGGACCACGGGCGCTGGCTGGAAGGCTTCATGTTCGCCCAGTCCGGCCCGATCTACGCGGGCACCAACGAGATACAACGCAACATCGTCGCCGAACGCATGCTGGGCATGCCCCGTTCCTAAGACAGAGAGAGCATTATGGATTTTACGTTTGAAGAAGATCAGACCATGTTGGTCGACAGCATGCACAAGTTCCTCATGAACGAGGTGTCGCCCGAATTGATCCGCGAGCTGTGGTCGCGCCCCAGCGGGCGCTCGCCCGACCTGTGGCGCCAGTTGGCCGGGCAGGGCCTGACGGGCCTGTCGGTGCCGGCCGCGCAGGGCGGCATGGGGTTGGGCGACATCGACTGGGTGTTGCTGGCGCGCGAGTGCGGCTATTACGGCTTGCCGGCGCCCCTGCTGGAAAGCTCCTGGGTGGCGGCGGCCTTGATCGCGGTGCTACCCGACAGTGGCTGGCGCAACCAGACCCTGGCCGGCATCGCCGAGGGCACGATCCGGGTGGCGCTGGGCCACGCCCACAGTCCGCTGATCGCCGACGCCGACCAGGCCAACACGATCCTGCTGGTGCGCGCCGGACGCCTGTACGCGGTGCCCTCGAACCATGTCGCGCTGACGCTGCAGGCCAGCGTCGATCCGTCGCGCCGGTTGTTCTCCGTCAGCTGGGAATGCGACGAGCGGCAATGCGTGAGCGAGGCCGCCGACGCGCTGTGCGACGAAGCCTTCCACCGGGGCGTGCTGGCCTGCGCCGCGCAGCTGCTGGGCCTGACCCAGCGCATGCTGGACCTGACCATCGACTACGCGGTCCAGCGCAAGCAGTTCGGCAAGCCGATCGGTGCCTACCAGGCGGTCAAGCACCACCTGGCCGATATCGCCGTCAAGCTCGAATTCGCGCGGCCCGTGGTGTACCGCGCGGCGCATGCGATGGCGCACGGCGAGCCGCTGCGCGCGGTGCACGTCGCGCACGCCAAGATCGCCGCCGCCGAGGCGGCCCAGCTGGCGGCCCGGCACGCTATCCAGGTGCATGGCGCGATGGGCTACACCTGGGAAGTCGACCTGCAGATTTTCATGAAGATGGCCTGGGCGCTCGACGCCGCCTGGGGCGACCGCAGTGTCCACCTGGCGCGCGTGCGCGCCCACGTGCTGGAGTCGGGCGCCACGCTCGGCCCGGCCTGCACCTTTGAGGAGCAACATGAAACGAACTGAAGCCTATATCGTCGACGCCGTGCGCACGCCGATCGGCAAGCGGCACGGCGCGCTGGCGCGGGTCCATCCGGCCGACCTGGGCGGCTTCGTGCTGAACGCGCTGGTCGGGCGCCAGGCGATTCCGGCCGACGAGTATGACGACGTCATCTTCGGCTGCGTCGACACCATCGGTCCCCTGGCCGGCAACATCGCGCGGTCCTCCTGGCTGGCGGCGGGCCTACCCCTGAGCGTGCCGGGTGTTACGGTGGACCGCCAGTGCGGCTCGTCGCAGCAGGCGCTGCACTTCGCGGCCCAGGCGGTGATGAGCGGCACCCAGCACGTGGTCATCGCCGGCGGCGTGCAGACGATGAGCCAGATTCCCATCTCGTCGGCCATGCTGGCCGGCCAGCCGCTGGGTTTCGCCGATCCGTTCTCGGGCAGCGCCGGCTGGAAGGCGCGCTTTGGCGACCAGCCCGTGTCGCAGTTCCACGCCGCGCAAAGAATCGCCGAGCGCTGGGATTGCTCGCGCGAGGACATGGAGGCGTATGCGCTGGAGAGCCACAAACGGGCCCTGCACGCCGCCGCGCAAGGCTACTTTGCGCGCGAAATCGTGCCGTTCGCGGGTCTGTCCAGCGACGAAACGCCGCGCCAGACCTCGCTCGAAAAGATGGCGGCACTGGCGGCGCTGGAGCCGGGCAGCCGGCTCACCGCCGGCGTGTCCAGCCAGACCTGCGACGCGGCGGCGGCCGTGCTGGTGGTGTCCGAGGCGGCGCTGACGCGCTACGGCCTGACGCCGCGCGCGCGCATCCACCACCTGAGCGTGCTGGGCGACGATCCGATCTGGATGCTGACCGCGCCGATCGCGGCGTCGCAAAAGGCGCTCAAGCAGTGCGGCTTGAACTGGAACGACATCGACCTCGTGGAAATCAACGAAGCGTTCGCCTCGGTCGCGCAAGCGTGGCTGAAAGAGACCGGCTATCCGCACGAGCGCACCAATGTCAACGGCGGCGCGATCGCGCTGGGCCATCCGCTGGGCGCCACCGGCGCGCGCCTGATGACGACCATGCTGCACGAACTGGAACGGCGCGGCGGGCGCTACGCCCTGCAAACCATGTGCGAAGGCGGCGGTCTGGCCAACGTCACCATCATCGAACGTCTTTGAAAGCGATTATGAACATCTGTAAACAACGCACCGTCATCGTGACCGGCGCCGGCGGCGGACTGGGGCGCGCCTATGCGCTCGCCTTTGCGGCGGCCGGCGCCAACGTGCTCGTCAACGACATCCGCATCGACGCGGCCCGCGCCGTATGCGAGGAGATCAAGGGCGCCGGCGGCGTGGCCCTGGCCAATCATGGCGACATCACCAGCGTGGCCAGCGCCGAGACCATCGTCGCGCAGGCGCTGGCCGCGTTCGGCGAAGTGCAGGTGCTGGTGAACAACGCGGGTTTCTGCCGCGACCGCATGTTTGTCAGCCTGGACGAATCGGACTGGGACGACGTCGTGCGAGTGCACCTGAAAGGGCATTTTTGCATGGCCAATGTGCTGGCGCGGCGCTGGCGCGACGCCGCCAAGGGCGGCGCGCCGGTCGACGCGCGCATCATCAACACCAGCTCCGGCGCGGGCTTGCAGGGCTCTGTCGGCCAGTCCAACTACGCGGCCGCCAAGGCCGGCATCGCCGCGCTGACACTGGTGCAGGCGGCCGAGCTGGGGCGCTATGGCATCACAGCCAATTGCCTGGCCCCGGCCGCGCGCACCGGTATGACCGAAGACGTGTTCGCCGCCATGATGAAGCGCCCCGACGGCGACGGTTTCGACTATTTCGACCCGGCCAATGTGGCGCCGCTGGTGGTCTGGCTGGGCAGCGCCGCGTCGGCGCAGGTCAGCGGGCGCATGTTCGAGGTGGCCGGCGGCGTGATCACGCTGGCCGAGGGCTGGCACGACGGCGCCACGCGCGACAAGGGCGCGCGCTGGCAGGTGGGCGAAATCGGCGCCGTGGTCGGGCAACTGATCGAGCAGGGCCGCCCGGCCAAAAAAGTGTACGGCACGTGATGGATGGCCGCAATGGACTTTAGACTGAGTTCGGATCAGGAAATGATCCGCGATGCCGCCGCCGACTACCTGGCGGGCCAGTGCCCGTCGGCCGCCTTGCGCGCCGCGCTCGACAGCGACGCCGGCTGGGACGGCGCGCTGTGGCGCGGCATGCGCGAAGACATGGGCTGGTGCAGCCTGACCATCGCCGACGCGTTCGGCGGCATGGGCCTGGGCCAGCTGGAACGGGTGCTGCTGATGGAGCAGCTGGGCCGCCGGCTGCCTGCTGTGCCGTATCTGGCCAGTGCCTGCCTGGCCAGCGACGCGCTGCAGTTCGCCACCGATGCGCCGGCGCGTTATCTGCCGGCGCTCGCCGCCGGCGCAAGCACCGCCGCACTGGCTTTGCCGACCCCTGCCGGCTGGAACGGGGCGGCGTGCACGGTGACGGCGCGGCGCGAGAACGGCGGTTATGTCTTGCATGGCGTGGTGCCGCAAGTGCTGGGCGGCGCGCAAGCCGACCTGCTGCTGGTACCGGCGCGCCTGCCAGACAGAGCGGACGGCTTCGCCCTGTTTGCCGTGCCGGCCGCCAGTACCGGTGTTGCGCTCACGCCCTTGAAGACGTTGGACCAGACCCGCGCCATCTCCCGCCTGGCCCTCGAAGGCGTGCGGCTGGAGGCCGATGCCCGCGTCGACGCGCCCGGCCAACTGCAGGCGGGTTTGCGCCGCGCCTGCACGCAGGCCGCGCTGGCGTCGGCGGCCGAACAGGTGGGCAGCGCCCAGCAATGTCTCGACCTGACGCTGGCCTATGTGGGCGAGCGGGTACAGTTCGGCCGTGCGATCGCGTCGTTCCAGGCGGTCAAGCACCGCTGCGCGCAAATGCTGGTCGAGCTGGAATCGGCGCGCTCGATGGTGCTTGGCGCGGCCCGCCTTGCCGACACCGAAGCGGCGTCCGACCTGCTGGAGGTGGAAGTGGCGTGCGCCAAGAGCGCCGCCAACCGTGCCTTGTTCTTCTGCGCGCAGGAGGCGATCCAGCTGCACGGCGGCGTCGGCTTTACCTGGGAATACGATCCGCATCTGTATTTCAAGCGCGCGCAGGCCGCGCGCCACTGGTTCGGCGACGATGACGACTGCCTGGCGCGCATCGCCCACACCCTGGTCGACGCCGCCGCTACGGACGAGTCCATGTCGCGCGGCGAGTTTGCGCTCTGGCTGGAAGAACAACTGAGCGGCCAGTTCACCGCGCTGCGCCATCGCGGCGGCCCCGGCGACGAGGATGCCTTCCCCGAGCTGCGCAAGCAGTGGGAGCGCACGTTGGCCGACGCCGGCTGGACCTGCGTCGGCTGGCCGCTGGAGAACGGTGGCCGGGGCTGGTCGCTGGCCGAGCAGGTGCGCTATCACGAAGAGTACGCGCGCGCCGGTGGTCCGGGCCGCATGGGCCACATCGGCGAAGGCCTGATCGGGCCGACCCTGATCGCCTACGGCACCGAGGACCAGAAGCGGCGCTTCCTGCCCGGCATCCGCGATGGCGGCGCCTTCTGGTGCCAGGGCTATTCGGAGCCGAACGCCGGTTCCGACCTGGCCAATGTGCAGACCCGCGCCGTGCGCGACGCGGCCAGCGGCGACTGGATCGTCACCGGCCAAAAGGTGTGGACCTCGCTGGCCCATGAATCGGAATGGATTTTTGTGCTGGCCCGCTGCGATGCCGGTTCGCGCGGCAACCGGGGCCTGATCTTCCTGCTGATGCCGCTCGATCAGCCCGGGGTCGAGATCCGGCCGATCCGCCAGATCAGCGGCACGGCCGAATTCAACGAAGTGTTCTTCGACGGCGCGCGCGCCGCCGCCGCCGACGTGGTGGGCGCGCCGGGCGAGGGCTGGCAGATCGCGATGGCCTTGCTGGGCTTTGAACGGGGCCTGTCGACGCTGGGCCAGCAAATGCACTTCAAGCACGAGCTGGAGACGGTGATCGCCTGCGCCCGCGAGAACGGGCGCGCGCGCGAATCGGCCATCCGCGGCCGGATCGCACAGGCCTGGGTGGGCTTGCGCAGCATGCGCTACAACGCCTTGCGCATGCTCTCCGGTGCGGCCGATGGCCAGCTCGCGCCGGCCTCGCTGATCTTCAAGTACCAATGGTCGAACTGGCACCGCGCGCTGGGCGAACTGGCGATGGACGTGCTGGGCGCCGATGCCAATCTGGTGCTTGCCGACGACCAACGGCGCGCCCGCTTGCAGGCGCTGTTCCTGTTCACGCGGTCCGACACGATCTACGCCGGCACCAACGAAATTCAACTCAATATCATTGCCGAGCGTGGTCTCGGCATGCCCAAGGAAGCAAGAGGCCAAGCATGAACAGTATCCCAAATCCCGTCGTTCCCCCCTATGTCGCCGGCCACCGCCTGCTGGAAGGTAAATCGGTGCTGATCACGGCCGCCGCCGGTGGCGGGATCGGCTACGCTGCCGCGCGCCGCGCCGCCGAGGAGGGCTGCCGCGCGCTGATGATCTCCGACATCCACGACGTCCGGCTGGCGGCGGCGGTCGAACAACTGCGCCAAGAGACAGGCTTGCAGGCAGTGTACGGCCAGCGCTGCGACGTCAGCGTCGAAAGCGACGTGCAAGCCCTGGTCGCGGCGGCCGAACAGCAGCTGAGCGGCGTCGATGTGCTGATCAACAACGCAGGCCTGGGCGGCACCCGGCGCGTGGTCGACATGAGCGACGCCGAATGGAGCCGTGTGCTCGACATCACGCTGACCGGCACCTTCCGCATGACGCGCGCGATGCTGCCCGCGATGCAGGAACGCCGGCGCGGCGTGATCGTCAACAACGCCTCGGTGCTGGGCTGGCGCGCGCAGAAGGAGCAGGCGCACTATGCCGCCGCCAAGGCCGGCGTCATGGCGCTGACCCGCTGCAGCGCGCTGGAAGCGGCCGAATTCGGCGTGCGCATCAACGCCGTCGCGCCCAGCATCGCCCTGCATGAGTTCCTGCGCAAGGCCGCGCCCCAGGAGTTGCTGCAGCAGCTGGCCGCGCGCGAGGCGTTCGGCCGCGCCGCCGAAGTGTGGGAGGTGGCCAATGTGATGATGTTCCTGGCCAGCGACTATGCCTCGTACATGGCCGGCGAAGTGATCGCCGTCAGCAGCCAGCAGGCCTGACATGAGCACGCCATTTTGCAGCGCGGACGACTTCCTGACGCGGGTGGGACAGCCGATCGGCACCAGCGACTGGCTCACCATCGACCAGCAGCGCATCGACCTGTTTGCCGAAGCGACGGGCGACCACCAGTGGATACATGTCGACCCGGAGCGCGCCAGCAAAGGCCCGTTCGGCGTGTGCATCGCGCACGGTTACCTGTCGCTGGCATTGGTGAACCTGTTCCTGCCGCAGGTGCTGGAAGTGCGCAACATGACGCTTGGCGTGAACTACGGCTGCGACCGGGTGCGCTTTCCCGCCCCGGTCAAGGTCGGCGCGCGCGTGCGCGGCGTGTGCGCGCTGGTCGCCGCCGAGCCATTGGCCGGCGACGGCGTCCAGGCCACCGTGCGCGTGACGGTCGAGATTGAAGGCGAAGCCAAACCTGGCTGCGTGGTCGATACCATCAGCCGCTATTTTTTTGCCTGACCCCGTGTCAGATTTAACCCGTATTCGAAGAGGCTTAGCATGCAAGATGCCGTGATTGTTTCCACCGCCCGCACCCCGATCGGCAAGGCGTTCCGTGGCGCGTTCAACGATACCGAGGCGCCCGCGCTGGCCGGGCACGCGATCGGCGCCGCGCTGGCGCGCGTGCCCCAAATCGGCGCCGCCGAAGTCGAGGACGTGCTGATCGGCGCGGCCGCGCAGCAGGGCACCCAAGGCTACAACATCGGCCGCCTTGGCGCGATGGCGGCCGGCTTGCCGTCCAGCGTGCCCGGGATGGCGCTCGACCGGATGTGCGCGTCCGGCCTGATGGCCATCGCCAGCGCCGCCAGGTCGATCATGTGCGGCGAAATCGACATCGCCGTGGCCGGCGGCGTCGAATCGGTGTCGCTGACCCAGAACCAGCACAAGAACACCTACCGCAGCCAGTCGCAGGCGGTGCTTGAGCGCGATCCGACGGCCTATATCGCGATGATCGAGACGGCGGAGATCGTCGCCGCGCGCTACGGTATTTCGCGCGCCGCGCAGGACGACTATGCGCTCGAGAGCCAGCAGCGGGTCGCCAGCGCCCAGCGCGAAGGGCGCTTCGACGCCGAGCTGGTGCCGATGGCCAGCGAACAGGCGCTGTTCGACCGCGAAGGGCGGCGCACCGGCAGCGCGCCCGTGCTGCTGGAGCGCGACGAGTGCAATCGCCCCGACACGAGCGCGGTCAGCCTGGCCAAGCTCAATCCCGTGTGGCAAAAAGGCCAGTGGGTCAGCGAAGGGCGGTTCATCACGGCCGGCAACGCGTCCCAGTTGTCGGACGGGGCCTCGGCCTGTGTATTGACCAGCGCCGGCCTGGCGCGCGAACGCGGCCTGGCTCCGCTGGGCGCGTACCGGGGGCTCGCCGTGGCCGGCTGCGGGGCTGACGAAATGGGCATCGGCCCCGTGTTCGCGATCCCCAAGCTGCTGCGCAAGCACGGCCTGACGGTGGCCGACATCGGCTTGTGGGAATTGAACGAGGCCTTCGCCTGCCAGGTCATCTATTGCCGCGACCAGTTGGGGATCCCGTCCGACCGGCTCAACGTCAATGGCGGCGCGATCGCCATCGGCCACCCGTTCGGCATGTCCGGCGCGCGCATGGTCGGCCACGCGCTGATCGAAGGGCGTCGGCGCGGCGTGCGCCATGTCGTCGTCACGATGTGCGTCGGCGGCGGGATGGGCGCCGCCGCCCTGTTCGAAGTGCTGTAAGCCGTTCGCCGCAACCAAAAAACCATGACGTGGCCCACGAGCCACACAGGAGACAAGCATGTTCAAGTTCATTCGGGTGGCCAGCGTGACGCTGTCGCTGGCGGTCGGCGCCGGCGCCGTGTTCGCCTTTTCGCTGCGCCCGCAGCCCGCGTTTCCGACCACGGCGGTGCGCGCCGACCGGCTGCAGATCAATGGCATCGCGCTGGCCGGCAAGCGTGTGGTGGCGGCGGGGGAGGCCGGTCACATCCTGATCAGCGACGACGCGGGCGCGCATTGGACCGATGCGCGCGTGTCGCCCCAGTCCGGCTCGACGCTGACGCAGCTTGGTTTTAGCGATGCCAGCCACGGCGTGGCGGTGGGCCACGACGGCGTGATCGTGCAGACCGAGGACGGCGGCGCGAACTGGCGCCAGGTCCGCTTTGACGGCGACCATGCCGAGCCCTTGCTGGGTGTGACCTGGGTCGGCGCGCAGTCCGCGTTTGCGGTCGGCAGCTTCGGCAAATTCCTTGAATCGCAAGACCAGGGCGCGCATTGGTCGGCGCCGGCGGCGCTGCCGGCGATCGCCGACGGCCACGCGAACGCGCTGGTGGCCGGCGCCCAGGGCCGGCTGATGCTGGTCGGCGAAGCGGGCATGCTGCAGCGCTCGACCGATGGCGGTCAGCACTGGGAGGCACTGGCGCTGCCGTACAAAGGCTCGCTGTTTGGCGGGCTGGCCCTGCCGGACCAGGTGTGGATGGTGTACGGCATGCGCGGCAACGTGTTCCGCAGCGAGGACTTCGGCGCCAGCTGGACCCGGGTCGAGACGGGCTTGCCGACCTCGTACTTTGGTGGCGCGCGCCTGCGCGACGGCCGGCTGGTGCTGGTCGGGCAGGGCGGCGCCGTGGTGCTTTCCGCCGACGGGGGCAAGAGCTTCCGGATCCACCGCGTGGGCGGGCGCGCCAGTCTCACCAGCGTGGTCGAACTGGCGCCGGGCCAGCTGCTCGTCGGCGGCGCGGCGGGTGTTTCGCGCGATGCCCTGTGAAGCCCGCCGGTCCCGCCCATTCCTTGTACACCTTGTTTTGAGAGTCGAACCATGAGCCACCCGTCCGCCACCCGTTTTACCGCCTTCATCGACGGCTGCGCCGATTTCCTGTTGGGCCGTCGGCGCAGCGTTTTGTGGCTGTTCCTGCTGCTGACCGTACTGCTGGCCGGTTCGGCCACGCGCCTGCGTCTCGACCCCGGCTTCGCCAAGACGGTGCCCTTGCAGCATCCCTACATGCAGACCTTCACCAAGTATGCGAGCCAGTTCTCCGGCGCCAACCGGATTCAGGTCAGCCTGCGCTGGAAGGGCGAGGGCGACATCTACAACCGGCAGTTCCTCGCCGCCCTGCGCGAGGTCACCGACGAGGTGTTCTTCCTGCCTGGGGTGGCGCGCAACCACGTGTCGTCGCTGTTCACGCCGAATGTGCGCTACACGGAGGTGACGGAGGCGGGCTTCTACGGCGACGTGGTGGTGCCGGCGCGTTTCTCCGCCCAGCCGGCAGAACTGGAAACGGTGCGCGGCAACGTGGCCCGCTCCGGCCAGATCGGCCAGCTGGTGTCGAACGACCTGAAAAGCGCGATGGTGTTCGCCGAGCTGCAGGAGGTCGATCCCGTCACCGGGCACAAGCTCGATTATGTCGAAGTGGCGCGCAAGCTCGAACTGATACGCAGCAAATTCGGCAACGACAAGATCGAACTGCACATCACCGGTTTCGCCAAGCTGATGGGCGACGTGATGGCGGGCATCGACGGCGTCATCGGTTTCTTCGGGATCGCCTTCGTGATCACCGCCGTGCTGCTGCTGCTGTACACCCGCTCGGCGCGCATGTCGGCGCTGGCGCTGGCGGTGGCCCTGATGCCGGTGATCTGGCTGCTGGGGATCTTGCCACTGATCGGCTTCGGGATCGACCCGATGTCGATCCTGGTGCCGTTCCTGATCTTCTCGATCGGCGTGTCGCACGCGGTGCAGATGACGAACGCCTGGCGTCAGGCGGCGCAGGCGGGCGCGGATGCGCGCCAGGCTTCGCGCGCCGCGTTCCGGACGCTGTTCGTCCCCGGCACGATGGCCTTGCTGACCAACGCGCTGGGCTTCCTGGCGATCATGGTCATCAAGATCGCCATCGTGCGCGAACTGGGCATGACCGCCTGCATCGGCGTGCTGCTGATGATCCTGACCAACAAGATGTTCCTGCCTATCTTGCTGTCCTACTGTCCCACGGGCTTGCAGGCGCTGACCGCGCGGCCCGCGCCGGCGCCGCGCAGCCGCTTCTGGTGGGCGCTGTCGTGCGCCGCCGAGCCGCGCGTGGCCATGTTGGTGATGCTGGCCAGCGCGGGTTTGCTGGCGTTTGGCGCGTTCGAGGCGCGCCGCCTGCAGATCGGCGACATCGGCGACGGCGTGCCCGAGCTGCGCGCCAACTCGCGCTACAACCGCGACCACGCGTCCATCATCAAGCAATACAACGTGGGGATCGACGTCATGTCGGTCATCGCGGAGACCAAAGGCGACGGCGACGCCTGCCTGCAGTACCCGGTCATGAGCGCGATCGAACGGTTCGAGATCTTCATGCGCGGCGTGGCCGGCGTGCGCTCGGTGGTGAGCGTGCCCTCGCTGGCCAAGGTGACCATCGGCGCCTACAACGAGGGCAGCCCGCGCTGGGAAGCCCTGCCGCGCACCAGCGCCGGCCTGCAGCAGGGGGCGCACAGCTACAATCCGGACGACGGCATGAATTCGGAGAACTGCAAGGCGATCCAGGTCCTGATCTACACCGACAACCATGAGGGCGCCACGATCGCGCATGTGGTGGCCGAGGTCAAGCGTTTCGCCGCCAACGACACGGTGGCGCCGGTGCGGTACCGGCTCGCCAGCGGCGCCGTCGGCGTGATGGCGGCCACCAACGAGGCCGTCGACGAGGCCGAAGTGGGCATGCTGCTGTCGATCTTCGGCGCCATCACGCTGCTATGCCTGGTCACGTTCCGCTCATGGCAGGCGGTCATCTGCATCATCGTGCCGCTGGCGCTGGTGTCGATCCTGTGCAATGCGCTGATGCCGCTGCTGGGCATCGGCCTGAAGGTGTCGACGCTGCCGGTAGTGGCGCTGGGCGTGGGCGTGGGTGTCGACTACGGCATCTATCTGTATGAGCGGATCCAGCACCAGATGCAGGTCGAGGGCCAGGACTTCCGCATGGCGTTCTATGAGGCGATGCGCCAGCGCGGGACCGCCGCGCTGTTCACGGCCATGACGATGTCGCTGGGCGTGGGCACGTGGGCGTTCTCGGCGCTGAAATTCCAGGCCGACATGGGCTTGCTGCTGGCCTTCATGTTCCTGGTGAACGTGCTCGGTTCGATCTTTCTGCTGCCGGCCCTGGCCGCTGGCCTGCTGGCGACGTGCGCGGCGCCGGCGCCGGTGCCGACGCCGCCCGGCGCCGAGGCGGACTACGACGTGATCGTGGTCGGCTCCGGCGGCGGCGCGATGCTGGCCGCATGCCGCGCGGCCGACCAGGGCCTGTCGGTCCTGGTGGTGGAAAAATGCGCGCTGTATGGCGGCACCACGGCCATCTCGGGCGGCGGCATCTGGATCCCGTGCAACCACGTGAGCGAGGAGGCGGGCGCCAAGGACAGCGTCGACGAGGCGCTGACCTATGTGCGCGCCTGCGTCGGCCCGGACATGTCGGAATCGCGCGTGAGCGCCTATCTGAAGGCCGGTCCGCGCATGGTCAGCTATTTGCACGCGCAGACGCGGGTCCGGTTCACCGCCTTGCCCGAATACGCCGACTACTTCCAGCACCATCCCTGCGCCAAGCCGGGCTTTCGCTCGCTCGATCCTGCGCCGTTCGACGCGGCCCAGCTGGGCGAGGAGTTCGCCCTGCAGCGGCCCCCGCTGGCGGCCACGCTGGTCGCCGGACGGCTGACGATGACGCAGATCGAAGCGCGCATGATTCTCGGCAAGCACCCCGGCTGGATCGGCACGCTGGCGCGCATCGTCTGCCGCTACGCCTTCGACCTGCGCTGGCGCCTGCGCGCGTCGTCGGACCGGCGCCTGACGCTGGGCGCGGCGCTGGTGGCCGGCCTGCGCGCGTCGATGCGGGACCGCGCGATCACGCTGTGGCTGAACACGCCCCTGAAGCAACTGATCCACGCCAATGGGCGGGTGGAAGGCGTCATCGTCGAGCGCGACGGCGCGCGGCTGCGGCTGCGCGCGCGCAAGGCCGTCATCCTCGCCGCCGGCGGCTTCGAATGGAACCAGCAGATGCGCGAACAGTATCTGCCGCAGCCGACCCGCGCCGAGTGGAGCGTGACGCCGCCGCACGCGAACACGGGCGACGCGATCCTGGCCGGGCAGGCGGTCGGCGCCCGGCTTGGATTGATGGGCTATATGTGGGGTGTGCCGGCGATCGAGGTGCCGGGGCTGCCGCACACCCACCCGATCTTCGTCGAACGCTCGTTGCCGGGTATTGTGATCGTCAATGGTCAGGGCCGGCGCTTCGTCAACGAGAACCTGGCCTATTCGGAACTTGTGCAGACCATGTACCAACAGCAGACGGTTCCCGCCTGGATGGTGTTCGACGCGCGCTTTCGCAAGAACTATCCATGCGGCCCGATCCTGCCCGGCTCCGTGATGCCGGACAGCCGCCTGCCGCCGGCGCTGCGCTCGATTTTGCGGCAGGCCGATACGCTCGAACAGCTGGCCGTGCTGATCGGGGTCGACCCGGATGGTCTGCGCGCCACGGCTGAGCGCATGCGCGACGCCGCCGCGAGCGGCGTCGACACCGACTTCGGCAAGGGCAACAACCTGTTCGACACCTACTACGGCGACATCAACGTCAAACCGAACCCCTGCCTGGCGCCGCTGGCGCAGGGACCGTTCTATGCGTTGAAGCTGGTGCCGGGCGACATCGGCACCAAGGGCGGCATGCAGACCGACGAGCATGCGCGGGTGCTGGACGAGGCAGGGGAGGCGATCGGCGGCCTGTACGCGATCGGCAACTGCAGCGCTGCCGTGATGGGCACCAGCTATCCCGGCGCCGGTTCGACCATCGGGCCGGCGATGGTGTTCGGGATGCTGGCGGCCGACCATATCGCAAGCGTGGCCGGCGTCTGACAAGCGCGGCGTGGCGTTCGTCGCGCCGCAGCGTCGTTGGTCGCGTTTCCATCGCCATCGACGGCGCCCTCCATTAAGCTGGCACCGGCCTGATAACGGCGCGGCCCAGCAAACATTGAGAAATGATGAGCAACAAAACGAAGATTTCCGTCCTGATCGTTGGCGGCGGCGATGCCGGCCGGTCGACCGCCCTGTGTCTTGCGCACCAGGGCGTGCCATCGATCGTGTTGCCAGAATTGCCATGCGCTGGTCAGGGCGAACGAACTGCCGCGCGCCGTGTTGACGGACGCTCCCATTCTGATAACAGGCTGGGTGGGTTCCACACGACAACTGGGCCCATGATGACCTCGCGCTGCGACCGAGCGCTGCCACCTGTGGCGACGCATTAATCTCGGTCGAGCGGTCATTTTATATTGCGCTTGAGTTCACGAGAGACGCTGGCAGCATCGGCGCTGCCGTTGTGTCCGCCTGAGCGTTCGTTATTGCAGCCATTCC
>JARXKM010000267.1 GCA_030272785.1 Pseudomonadota bacterium | reverse complement strand
GCGCGCGCAACCGTAAGCACTGCGCGCGCGCAACAGCGGCGCCGATTGCGCCGCGTTGATGTTTCGCCAAGCGTATAATTTGTGCAAGAGCGCGTTGTCGTCAACGCGCTTTTTTATGCCATGAGGACCCAGGGATCGTCGGATTCCATTTCATATGACCAATCTTTCCAGCCACCGCATCGCGATTCTCGTGCCCTGCTATAACGAGGCGACCACCATTGCGGCGATCGTCCGCGACTTCAACCTGTGCCTGCCGCAGGCGCTGGTCTACGTGTTCGACAACAATTCGTCGGACGACACGGTGGCCATCGCGCGCGCCGCCGGCGCCGTGGTGCGCGAAGTGCACCAGCAGGGCAAGGGCAATGTGATCCGCCGCATGTTCGCCGACATCGAGGCCGACATCTACATCATGGTCGACGGCGACGACACCTACGACGCCAGCGTGGCGCCGCAGCTGGCCGCGCGCCTGATCGACGACGGCCTCGACATGGTGGTCGGCACCCGCGTCTCCGACGAGCAGGAAGCCTACCGCTTCGGCCACCGCTTCGGCAACGTCATGCTGACCTCCTGCGTGGCGGCGGTGTTCGGGCGCAGCTTCACCGACATGCTGTCGGGTTACCGGGTGTTCTCGCGCCGCTACGTCAAGTCGTACGCCGCCCACGCGGCCGGCTTCGAGACCGAAACCGAACTGACGGTGCACGCGCTCGAGCTGCGCATGCCGGTGGCCGAAGTGTCGACCAGCTACAAGTCGCGCCCGGAAGGCTCGGTCAGCAAGCTCAATACCTACCGCGACGGCATCCGCATCCTGCTGATGATCGCCGCGCTGTTCAAGCAGGAGCGCCCGCTGGCGTTCTTTTCGATCGGCTTCTTCGGCTGCATGCTGGCCGCCTTCGGCCTGGCGATCCCGCTGGCGCAGACCTACCTGGCCACCGGCCTGGTGCCGCGCCTGCCGACCGCGGTGCTGTGCGTCGGGCTGGCGCTGTTCGGCGTGATCCTGCTCAGCTGTGGCCTGGTGCTCGACACCGTCACGCGCGGGCGCATCGAGCAGAAACGCTTCGCCTACCTGGCCATCCCCGTGCGCGGCCCGGCCGGTGACTGACAGCGGTCGCGAATTGGCGCGTTTCGCCGCCGCCGGCGTGGCCGGGCTGGCGGTCGACGTCGCGGTGCTGTACCTGGCGCTGGCGGCCGGTTGCGGCCCGTACGGCGGGCGCGTGCTGTCGTTCCTGTGCGCCGTGTTCGCCACCTGGCAGATCAACCGCCGCTACACCTTCGCCGCCGGCGCCGAGGTTGTCGGCGGCTCGCTGTGGCGCGAATGGTGGCGCTACCTCGTCGCCATGCTCGGCGGTGGCCTGGTCAACTACGGCGCCTACAGCGGCGCCATCGCCGTCGGTCCGCGTGCGCCGCTGTGGCCGATGGCGGCGGTGGCGCTCGGCTCGCTGGCCGGCATGGCGGTCAACTTCGCCAGCGCCAAATTTTTCGTCTTCAAACGCTGACAAGATCCCCATGAACGCCTTGCGAACCGCTGTCATCCACTGTGAATCGGCGTGCCAGCGCGCCTGGCTGCGGCTCGACCAGCCGCGCGTGCTGGCGCGCTGCGCGCTGCTGGTGCCGCTCGCGTTCGGCCTGCTGGCGCTGCTGTTCGGCCAGGACGACAACTGGGACCTGCACAACTACCACCGCTACAATCCGTATGCGCTGTTGAACGGCAAGATCGGCTTCGACCTCGCGCCGGCGCAGTGGCAAAGCTATTTCAACCCGGCGCTCGACCTGCTGTACTACGGCTTGACCAGCGCGCTGCCGGCGCCGCTGGCCGGCTTCATCATGGGCCTGCTGCACGGCCTCAATTTCGTGCTGGTGCTGGGCATCGCGCGCGCGCTGCTGCAGGCCGGCGCCGCGCCGCGCTGGCGCCTGCCGCTGCTGCTGGCGCTGGCCGGCTGCCTGGCCCCCGGCTTCCTGTCCGAGCTGGGCAACTCGATGGGCGACAACCTGACCGCGCTGTGCGTGCTCGGCGCGCTGCTGCTGGTGCTGGCGCGCTGGCAGCGCCCGGCGCTGCTGGCGGCCGGCCTGCTGATGGGCGTGGGGGTCGGCTTCAAGCTCACCAACGCCACCTACGCGCTGGCACTGTGTCTGGCGCTGCTGTCGCTTGCCGGCCCGCTGTGGACGCGCGTGTGGGGCGCCTTCAAGTTCGGCGTCGGCGTGCTGGCCGGGATCGGCGCCAGCGCCGGCTTCTGGTACTGGAAGATGTGGCAGGTGTTCGGCAATCCGCTGTTCCCGCAGTTTAACGACCGCTTCCACGCGCCGCTGGCCGCGCCGATCGGTATCGGCGACACCGGCTGGCTGCCCAAGGGACTGGCCGAAAAACTGCTGTGGCCCTTCATCTTCACGCTGCACCCGCAGCGCGTGATCGAGGTGGCGCTGCACCAGGTGCTGTGGCCGATCCTGTACGTGGCGTTCTGCGCGCTGGCGCTGCGCAAGCTGCGCGCCGCCATCCTCGGCGCCGACACGGTGGCACCGCTGGCGCCGCCGGCGCGCGCCTTCCTGATTTTCTTTGCGCTGTCCTACCTGATCTGGCTGAACCTGTTCGGCATCTACCGCTACCTGGTGCCGATCGAGCTGCTCGCGCCGCTCGCCCTGTGGCTGGTGGCGCACGCGCTGATGCCGGCGCCGTTCGCGCGCGGCGCGGCCGGCTACGCCATCGCGCTGGCGACCCTGGCGATCTTCCCGATCGGCGGCTGGGGCCATGCCGCCTGGAGCGCGCGTGCCTTCACCGCGCAGGTGCCGGTCATCGCGCAGCCGGCGCAGAGCATGGTGTTTACGGTGCACGGCGATCCGCCGATGGGCTGGCTGGTGCCGTTCTTTCCGGCGCAGCTCGCGTTCGTCGCGCTCGGCTCGGGCTTTCCCGAGTCGGACGCCTTTGGCGCGCGGGTCGCGGCGATGATCGCCGCCCGTTCGGGCCCGCTGTACGTGATGCTGCAGGCGCCGCAGGACGGCGCCGCCAACCAGCTGGCGCTCGACAAGGCGGCCGAGATCCTGGCGCGCTACGGCTTGCGGCGCGATGCGGCCGCCTGCGTGCCGTTCCAGGCCTTCATCGGCAAGAGCGGTTCATCGATCCAGCTGTGCACCGTGCAGCGGCCGGCGCCCGGCTAGCCAGCGGCAAGCGCGGCTATTGCGGGCTATTGCGGGGCTATTGCGGTCGCTGGTCCAGCACCGCCAGCAGCCGGCCGGCATTCTGCGCCCACGTCAGGCGCGCCATGCCGGTCGACGCCGGGTGGCTGCCGCCTGCCTGCAGGGCCAGCCATTGTTCGAGCGCGCCGGCCAGCGCCGCACCGTCGTCGCCGCTGAAATAGAAGGCGGCATCGCCCGCCACTTCGCGAAACACCGGGATGTCGCGCGCCACCACCGGCAGGCCGAAATGCGCCGCCTCGATCAGCGGCAGGCCGAAGCCTTCGCCTTCGCTGCCGGCCAGCAGGCAGGCGCTGGCCTGGTAGACCTGCTGCAGCAGGGCGTCGTCGATGCCCTTCAGCCAGAACAGCTGCTTGCCCAGTTGCGGATGGCGGGCAATCCGCTCGACCGTTTGCGGAATGGTGCGCCGGTCGGCGGCCGGCAGCGGCTTCCAGCCTTCGTTGCCGACGATCACCAGGTTGGCCTGCACGCCCTGGCGCCACAGGATGTCGAAGGCGTCGAGCGCCTGCAGGTGGCCCTTGCGCGGCTCGATCGTGCCCACCATCAGGACGCTCGGCGCGCCGGCCAGCTTGGCCAGCAAGGGTGCATGCTGCGGCGCCGGCGCCGCCAGCGCGGCCAGCGCGGCGATGTCGGCGCCGTGATGGACCACCGCAAACGCCGGCGCCCTGGCGCCTGGCGCGCCGTGCGCCGCCAGCCAGGCCTGCGCCTCCCGCGCGACCGCGCTCGAAATGCACACCAGCCGGTCGGCCTGCTGGCCGATGCAGGCAAGCCAGTCGGCATGGCCCTGCGCGGCGCCGGGCGGGAAGAACTGCGGCTGCAGCACCGGCAGCAGGTCGTGGATCAGGAAGTTGAGCGTCACGCCGCGCGCGCGCCATTCGGCGTAGATGCCGGCATGCGCGGCCTCGATGGTGGCGCCGGGCGCGTAGTCGGGCGCATAGAACACATCGTCGGCATTGATGTCGAGCGCCGCATCGCCTTGCGTCACCGGATCGATGCCGAGCAGCTTGCAGGCGTACTGCTGCGCGTAGCGGTAGTGGCAGCGTCCGCCCTGGTGGCTCAGGTAGACCGGCTCGACCCGGTAGCCGCTGGCCGGATGGCGCAGCAGTTCGAGCAGCTGCATGCGCACCACCCGCTCGATGCCGGTGCCGAGGTCGTTGCGCACGATGTTCGTCACGTCCACCAGCAGCTGGCGCGGCTGCGGATGGCGCTGCGGCGCGAACGACAGGCAGTACGCCATCTGCTGCAGCGATTGCTCGTCGCCCGGCAGGGCCGCGCCGAGCGCGCGCACCAGCGCCGGCATCGCGCGCGGCGCCTCGTCCCACGCCTGGTCGAGCACCGCCGCATAGCGCGCGGCGCTGTGTTCGGGCCGGTGCGCATGCGCGATGGCGGCGGCGGCGCGCGCGCCGAGCGCGGTGCGCATGGCCGCATCGCCGCGCAGCGTTTCGAGCGCGTCGACCAGCTCGGACAACGCGAAGCCGTCGTCCAGCTTGCAGACCGCCTCGTCCGGCAGCGCGGCCATCGCGCCGTTGGCGTTGACGATGGTCGGCATGCCATAGTTCATGCAGTCGAGTACCGCGGCCGAGGTCTCGCCGCGCGAGACGCTGCGCAGCTGCACGCCGCAGTCGGCCGCCTGCAGGTACTGCTGGTAGACCGCCTCGTCGGTCCAGCCGGCGATACGGATGCGCGCGCCGGTGCCGGCCGCGGCGATCGACGCCAGCAGCGCCTGGCCGTAGGCGCCGCCGTGGTTGGCGCCGACGAACACCAGTTCGCAGCGCGCATCGGCCGCCAGCGTCGACGCGCACCACGCGTCGAGCAGGCGGTGGCTCAGTTTGCTGGCGTCGACGAAGCCGAAGCTGCATACCAGGAAGCGGTCGGCGCCGATGCCGAGCGCGCTGCGCGCCTGGGCGCGCGCGTGCGGCGGCGGCGCGCTGCGCGGCAGCGGCACCACGTGCCAGTTGCGTCCGGCCTGCGGCCCGTACCACTGGAACGCCAGAGCGCGCGCGTGGGCCGAGTGGACGATCACCGCGCTGGCGCCCTGCAGCACCGCCAGGTTGCACGGGTAGTCGCGCTTGGCCTGCTCGGCGCCGCCCGGCGCCTGCGCCGCCTGCACCGCGCCGTAGCCGTGCGAGTGGTACAGCGCATCGACCCAGCCGCGCGGCATGGCGCCGGTCATCTGCTCGTAGGCCAGCACGCTGCTCAGGTAAAAATCGTGCAGCACCACCACGCCGGGATGGCGCTCGAGCAGCGCGAACATATGGCTGTGGAACGGGCTGTTGCCGAACTGGTAGATCAACTGGTCGTAGCCGGCCGCGTTGGCGCTGAACCAGGCCAGGTCGCGCACCGGCATGCCGGCCAGCGCCGCCGGCAGGCGCACCTGCGGCTGGTCGGTCACCAGCTCGATGTCGAAATGCGCCGCCAGCGCCGGCAGGCACTGGGCGGCGTAGTCGGCGATGCCGGTGCGTTCCGGCGGCAGCGGCGAGATGAAGGCCAGCCGGCGCCGGGCGCGCGCCGGCACCGGCGCCGGCGCGCGCAGCGCGTGGTGCGCGTGGTGCGCTTCCAGCGCGCGCAGCGCGCGAGTGGCCGTCACGTCCCACGAGAATTTGGCGGCCTGCTCGCGCCCGTGCGTGCGCAGGCGCTGGCGCAGCAGCGGGTCGGTCAGCACCTGGCCGATGCGCTCGGCGATCGCCTGCGGGTCGGCGGCATCGAACATCGCCTCGGCGTGGCCGATCACCTCCGGCAGGCTGGTGTTGTCGCCGCCGATCACCAGCGCGCCGCAGGCCATCGCCTCCAGCGCCGGCAGGCCGAAGCCCTCGTGCTTGGACGGGAACACGAACAGCGCGCAGGCGCGGTACAGCGCGATCAGGGTGGCGTCGTCGACATAATCGGTGAGCAGCAGTTCGCCGTCGGCCAGGCCGCAGCGCGCGCTCCACTGCAGCAGCCGATCGCGCTCGCTCGCTTCGAGCTTGCTGGCGATCAGCAGTTGATGGGCATCGCGCTCGGCTGGCGCCAGCAGGCTGTAGGCCTTGACCAGCCCGTCGATGTTCTTGCGCGCGTCGAAGCCGCCGGGCGCATACATGATGAAGTCGCGCACGATGCCGAAGCGCGCGTTGAGTGCCGCCAGCGCGGCGCCGTCCGGTTCGGCCGGGTGGAAGCGTTCGTCCACCGCGGTGGAAATGGCCACCACGCGCGCCGCATCGAGGCCGAGCGCGCCGATCGCTTCCTCGCGCGAATAGTCGGAGATGGCCAGCAGCAGGCCGGCCTGGCGCAGCGAGTCGATCTTGCGCTCGTAGTAGGCGCGCTGGGTGGCGGTGCCGAGGTAGGCGTCCGGATTGATGAACGGGATCAGGTCGTACAGCACCACTGCGGTATCGGCGCCGCTGCGCCAGCGTCCGACCGAGCAGACGGCGTCGTCGACGTAGCCTTCGAACAGGCTGGTGACGAGCACCACGTCGGGCTGCAGCTGGTCGATGAAGTA
>JARXKM010000024.1:9761-31783 GCA_030272785.1 Pseudomonadota bacterium | reverse complement strand
CATTCGAGCACAACCTTGAGGCGGACAATTATCGCCAGGTGGTGGCCGCTTACGAAGTCTTCCGCCACCGTGATCCACAGTTCCACCTGGATGAGACGGTGCTCAACGAGTGGGGCTATGCCCTGATGAAGAAAAGGAAATCCACCCAGGCGATCGAATTGCTCAAGCTGGGCGTCTACCTGCATCCCTCTAGCGCCAATACGTACGATAGCTTGGCGGTCGCCTACGAGAAGCACGGCGACATCGCCCTGGCCATTGCCAACTATCGCAAGGCGCTGCGGATGGAGCCGGACAACGCCGGTCTTGATGCGCCTCAACGCTTGAAAGTGCTGGCTTCCGGGCGGCGCTGACTGAGTTCTCGATGGGCTCGATGTCCAGTTGCCCGTTGTTTGACGCGCTCCTTCCTGACAGCCCATAGGCAAGCGACGCCCCCCCTGTCGGCGCAGCGCTCGCGGCCGACCTGCCCAGTTTGCTGCGCCAAGCGTAATAGTTTTCAACGGAGATTGCTTCATCCCGACAGAAGGCGGCAATGCTCTTGCCGCTTGCCGCCTGGCTTACCAAACGATTGCGCCGGCGTGGAGAAACGATAGATACAACGCCGCTCAGAAACCGGTTACACAGGAAGGCCTGCGCCGTGAGTTCGCCTTGCGGATCGCGCACTAGCACCCAGCGCAACGGCACGACCGGCTTGCTTTTGCTGTACCAGGCGGCGTTGCCGGTGGCGATCTCGACGGTTTTGTTGCCCTGTCCGTACCATTGCGACAGCATCACGCGTTGCCAGACGGTGTCCCCGGATTCCAGTCTTGCTACCAGCGTTGGCTGGCGCACCACTTTGAGTGGCGACCGACCCCTTGCCCAGGTGCGCGCGGCGGCGCCTGATCGTATAGGGCGGCATCGAGGGCGCAGCCAGGTAACGACGCACAGCTTGCTGCGCACGGCCGCCAGCAGCACCAATGCCGCAAAGCTGCTGTCGGCAACGACGACGATGGACCGTTCAGGCAGCCAAAGTTTGAGCATCAACAACAGTTGCCGGACGCGGTCGGTGAGCTTGTTGGGCCGTCGCTTACGGTCCAGGTAATAGCGCTCCAAGAGCGCCAGCACAGAGCAGAACGGCAATGCCCAGCAGCGCTTCGCCCACGTGATCGGCGCCACGAGCATCAGGCACAGCCAGTGCAAACCACTGGCCTTGACGAATTGGCCGAGGCTCGAGCGTACCGAATCGCGGAAAATACCCTTGGCGGCAATCATGAAAGAACTGGGCTATGGGCATGAATACAGGGCGTTCTCAAAGACCAAGCGCAACACCTTCTGCTGTAGGGTGCCGCGATGGCAAAAATCTACCAACATCTGACCACCCAGGAGCGCGCCGTCCTATGTTCCATCCGATTCATTGCTAAAAGCCTTTGCCGTTCAGCCAGCACGATCAGCCGCGACTTTGCCGCCGGCCGGCTTTTGCGCCGCCGCCCGCTCGATCACGAGCATGCCAGATGTACGTCGTTGCAATGCCATTGAACCTTTGGACGATTGGCCGTGTCGAAGAAGGAAGCGCGCTTGCGACGGTGACCTTGAGGAAATCGAGCAGGTATCGTGGAGGTGCTATGCCGAACAAGTTCCAGAAACACCCTATGCTCATAGCCGCATCGCTGGCGATGCTGCAATGCGGTGCGGCGGGCTCGCAGGAAACCGTGGAAGAGGGGGCCGAGCGTAAGCCGGAAAAGTTCAGCCAAGCAAGGCCCGGCGGCGCGCAGGTCGATACGCTCCAAACTGTCCAAACTGTCATCGTGACGGGAACCGCCGTACCAAGGCGTAAGTTTGATGCCGCGTACGCAAATTCCACCATGACGGAGCAACAGATCGAGCGATTCGCACCGCTCAGCACTGTGGACCTGATCGGCAAACTGGCCGGCTTTGGCAGTGAACCATCGGGCGGAGAAAGCGGCAACAATGTACACGTTCGCGGTCTGCCCCAAACAAATTTCCTGTTCATACCGCTGCTCGAGGATGGGCTGCCAGTTTTCCAGGAAGCGCAAGAGGCGTTCCTGAACGCCGACGAATTGCAGCGCTTAGATCTGATGACCGATCGCGTCGAAGCGGTCCGTGGCGGCACCTCGTCAATCTATGCATCGAATGCGCCCGGGGCGACGATCAATTTCATCACTAAAAAAGGCACCAGGGATAAGCAAGGAACCATCCGCGCGACCCGGGGCAATTACGGTCTTGCCCGCTTCGATGGCCAGTGGTCCGGACCGATAGGCGATGATCTGCTGCTCAGCATGGGCGGCTTTTACCGTGCCGATGATGGCCTGCGGCCGACCGGCTTCACCGCCAATCAGGGCGGCCAATTCAGGATCAACCTGACTCGGCCCCTGCGTGACGGCGTAGTCACGATGTATGCCAAACGCCTCAATGACAAGACCGCCTTCTACCTGCCGATTCCCTTGGCCGATCCACGCAATCCATCCGTGTCGCTATCGCATCTGATCGATCCCAGAAGGGGAACGCTTGCCTCGAGCGACTTCCGCTACGCGCGCTTGCGCACGCTCAACGGCACGCCCGGCGGCACCACGGTCGATGAGGATCTCGCGGAGGGCATACGTCCGAATATCACCATGATCGGCGCCAGCGTCGAGCGCAAATTCGGCGATGGATGGACGTTTTCGAATAAAACCAGGTACACCGACGGCAGCGTGAAATTCAATTCCCTGTTCTCGCTCACGCCCCCGCAAGACGCCGCCGCCTTCCTGGCCGCCCAGTTGAGCAGGGCGACGGTTGGATTCGGTCCCGGCGTCAGCCGCCTCGGTTATGCGCTGGCGAATGCGCGCGCCGCCGACGGCTCGCGTATCGCGTTCGATCCCGCTGCCACCCAAGGCCTGGTGGTGCAAGGTGGATGGTGGAGCATCAACACGGACATATCGAACCTCATGAACGACGCGCGTCTCACCAAGGCATTTTCCGGGATCGGGCCAGGCAGTCATGCAGTGACCGGCGGCTTCTATTTCAGCGATTACAGCTTCAAGCAGTCACGCCTGTTCAGCACGATGTTGCTCGAGACCAGGTCCCGCCCCCGCGCGCTGGACGTGCTCGCGCTCGATGGTGCCGGCAACGTACGCGGTTCCGTCACCGAGCACGGCTTTCTGGACTATGGGAGCAATGCCGACATGGGTGGCCGTGTCGACGGTTCGCAATGGGCGCTCTATGCTGCCGACGATTGGCAACTGACGAAGCGCATGCGGCTCGATGGCGGTGTGCGCCACCAGTCCACCCGGCAGCGCGGCTATGCCCTCGGACGCACCCGCCAAGACTTGGGTAATCCGCAGACCTTGGCCGATAACAACGTGGGTGGACCTTCCGGGGTGCGCGACTATCGTTCGGAGCACCTCAGCGGCACGGCCTGGACACTCGGCCTCAACTATGATTTCTCGCCGCAGTTCGGTGGTTTTGCGCGATATTCCTCGTCCTTTCGCACTCCGGGTCTGGACAATATTTATACAGGGGCGACGCAGGCCCCGGTTTTAAATTCGAAAGTGAAACAGTTAGAAATCGGCACCAAGTACCACTACCACGACAAGACCGCTTATGTGACGGCATTCTTCAATCGCTTCGATCCGCTCACGGATTCCGCGCTCATCGCGCAAGCGGACGGCGCGCTGGTGCGCGCGCGCTTCAGCTCGCAGACTCAGAACTACGGCGTTGAAGTGGAAGGAAGTTGGCGTCCGATACCCGTTTTCGAACTGTCGGGCAATGTGACGCTGCAACGGCCACGCTACCAGAACCTGACCGTGTTGGACACAGGTCAGGCGCTTCCAGGGGTGGAGGGCAACCAGATCCGGCGCTTCCCGAAAGTGATTGCGAGCCTGACCCCGACCCTTGCCTTCACTGCTTTCGGTGGTCCGGGGAAGGCCTATGCTACGCTATCCTATCAAGGAAAGAAGTATGTAGACAGCAATAATTCGACAGAATTGCCAGCCTACAAGACCTTGGATGCGGGCCTCATTTACGACTTGAAGCACGACCTGCGCCTGCAGCTCATGGGTTCGAATCTGACCAACGAGATCGGGCTCACGGAAGGCAATCCGCGCACTGATGCCTTGGTTGGCCAGGGGACCGGTACGGCGATCTATGCGCGTCCGATTTTCGGCCGTGCGTTTCGCATGAGTTTGACATATAGCTGGTGAGAGAACTGGTGAGCGCCGTTCGACGAGGGGATCGTCCGCCGCCCGCAGTGCGGCATGATCGGCTGCGCCTCGGCAGTATCACGATGGCCGTCGTTCTACTCGGCGTTCTTGCCGGCGAGGCGATTGGCCGGCCGGCCTCCGGCATGCCGCCCAAAACCATCAGCGCCTGGACGCATGAAGACGCCAATTCTCCTGCGTTTGATGTACTCAGGAAGGCTGCGAGCACATTTAACCGGCGTCAACATGGATACAAGGTCGACATCAAGTCCTCCCATCGCCGCAATTATGAAGGCTGGGTGCGCACTGAGGCGGCCTCCGGCACTCTGCCGTGCCTGCTCGAGTTCGATGGACCCTATCTGCAAATGTTTGCGTGGCCCCAGTTCTTGCAGCCCATCGATCCATTTATCCCGCCGGGATTCTTGAGCGACTTTCTGCCGTCGGTGGTGGCGCAGGGAATCTACCAGGGGCGGCTCTACAGCCTGGGGCAATACGACTCCGGCGTGGGCCTGTGGGGTAATCGCCGTTATCTGCGTGCCGCCGGAGTCCGTATCCCCACCCTGGACGCTCCATGGAGCCTGAAGGAGTTCGAGCAAGCCTTGGCGAGGTTGACTGCACTGGAGGAAGTGGACTACGCCATCAGCTTCGCCGTCTACGCCAGGAGCGATGAATTCTATTCCTATGTCTATGCACCGATCCTGCAGGGTTTCGGCGGCGATTTGCTTGATCGCCGGCGTGGCCGCGCCAAGGGGACGCTCGACGGGCCGCAGTCGGTCGCGGCGATGCAGTATTTTCAGCGCTGGCTTGAGAAGGGCTGGACCCAGGCCATTTTCGATCGACAAGATGATTTCGACCAGGGCAAGGCAGCCCTGTCCTGGAACGGGCACTGGACCTATGGAAACTACCATAAATCGCTGGGTAAGGACCTGGTATTGATGCCCTTGCCGGACTTTGGCGCGGGCCTCAAGACTGGCATGGGGTCGTGGACCTGGGGCATTACCAGCACTTGTCACGCTCCCGCCGGCGCTTGGGCGTTTCTCGCCTATCTGCTAACAAGCGGGGAAATGTTGCACATGACGAATGTCAACGGCGCCATGCCCGCGCGCCGGTCGGCCATTGCGCGATCGCCGTTGTACGGAGCGCGTGGCCCTTTAAGAATGTTTGCGCAACAGCTGGCCGTGGCCGGGGTGCCCCGTCCCGCAACGCCGGCCTACGCCACGATCAGCAGGTCCTTTAGGGACGCGACCGACCATATTATTGCCGGGGGCGATGTTCAATCCGAACTCAGCAAAGCGGCCGAGATCATCGATCGGGATATCGCGGAGCACCGTGACTTTCCGTATCCGTGATGGCCGCAAGAATCAGGCTGCGGACGAATAGATCTGTCGGGATGGAAATATGAACCTTGGCATCAAGCGTAAGGTTTTACTCGTGCTCGTTGGAATGCTGGCATTCACCGCCGCGCTCGATGCGCTGCTTGCTTCGCATTACACGGACCGGCAAAATCAGGAGTCGGCGTTTGCCGACCTTAACCGCGATCTGCTGGCCTGGCAGAACGATTTGCATGCACTGACCCTGCGCCTCAGGGGCGCGGCGCTCTCCACCGTCGGCGACGACATCGTATTGAACCAGTTGAGCGAACTGCTCAACCTTGAATTCAATGTCGATAACCCGCGGCGGGCGAATGAAGCCGTGGAGATAGCGCGCACCTTGTCCTATACCAAGACGGTATCGCTCAATCGCTTGCACCTCGTATTGCAAACCGGCGGTTTTTCGAGTATCGCGGTGTATGCGCGCGGCACGCTGAGTCATTTTATTTCCGCTTCCGAAGCGGGTATGATGGTTCGCCGAGGACACACCCATCCAGTGTGGATTGCGGTGCGCGCTGATGCGCGTGGCAATCTGGATTTCCAAAGCTGGCCCGCGTGGCGCGAGGGGCGTCCGCCCCCCGCCATCGCGCACGCCGTGGACCAAGTGAGACAGCCCACCGTCTCCTTTGTTTTTCCTTCCCCCGATGACGCAGCCATTGAAATCACCGTCCCGGTGCAAGGCCTCATCGAAGAGTCTTGGAGCGACCCACCGATGCCCATGAGCCGACTGGTTCTCGAGTTGGCGATTGCCGGAACGGCGCAGGGCAGCGCCACATCCCAGCGGCGACGCGAGACGGTCGCGGTGCTGGTCTTCCGCAAGCTGATCGACCGTCCCGTCCTCAACGCGCTGGCGGCAAAGACCGGCAAGTGGCCGGTGCTTTTCTCCCCCGACGGCAGTCACCGGCAGCGCCTCACCGATGCCAATTTGACTCCGGACGAGCTGTTGCGCAAGATCCAGGCGGTTCGGCTTGGCGATACGCCGCAAGTCATCCAGCAAACCGTCACGGTTACACAGGGATCGTTCTATGAAGCCTTGCTGCCATGGCAATTCGAGCATCGGACGCGCCTGATCCTGGGCTTGATGTCGTCGCGCGCGAGCACCTTGCAAAACATCCGGCAAACGGTCGCCGCGCTCTTGATATCGTCGAGCCTGATTCTGGTGTTGAGCATCGGCGTCGGGATCTATTGGGTGGGGCGCTTCATCGATCCGATTGTCGCTCTCACGCAGGCCGTGAAACAGATCGGCAACCAACGCCGGTTGGGCGGCGAGCAGGCCGACGGCAGCATGAATGCGGCCGTTCAGTTTCAATTCCTCCCGATCGAGGCGCCGGACGAAATCGGCGAGCTCAGTTCGGCGTTCAATGTCATGACGGCCGAATTGCGGCATGCGATCGAGACCCTGGAGCTGCGCGTGCAGACCCGTACCGCCGAGCTGCGCCAGCAGACCCGCTACTTGCGCACGCTGATCGATACGCTTCCCTTATGGGTCTGGCTGAAGGATACAGAGCGCCGCTACCTGGCGACCAACCAGGCCAATGCCGATGCGTGCGGCCATACGGTCGACGAGATGGTTGGCAAGTCCGACCAGGAACTTTGGCCTCCCGAGCTTGCCGAACGTTACTACGCCGACGACGTCGAGGTCATGACTACGGGCCAGCGCAAGACCGTGGAAGAACCGATCGCCGACGCCGACGGTATCGTCTGGATGGAAACCTACCGGGCGCCGGTGCTGGACGAGGACGGAACTTTGCTGGGGACGGTGGGGGTGGCCCGCAACATCAGCGAACGCAAGGCGGCGGAAGCGGCCCGGGAAGCGGCCTTGGCGGAGGCGGTGCGGCTGGCCCGGCAGCGCAGCGAGTTCCTGGCACAGATGAGCCATGAACTGCGTACACCGCTCAATGCCATCATGGGCTACGCGCAACTCCTGCGGCGCGATACCCATCAGCTGACCGAGCGCCAGGCCAGTGGTTTGACCATCATTCAGGAGAGTGGCCAGCACTTGCTCACTCTCATCAACGACATCCTGGACCTGGCGCGCGTCGAAGCCGGCAAACTGGCGTTGAATCCCGGCCCGATGAATCTGTCCTCGTTCCTGCGCGTGGTGGCCGACATCATACGGGTCAAGGCCGAGGAGAAAAGCCTGCTGTTTACTTACCAGGCGTCACCAGAGTTGCCGGCCTCTTTGTCGGCCGACGACAAGCGCTTGCGCCAAGTGCTGCTCAATTTGTTAGGCAACGCGGTCAAGTTCACCGACCGCGGCGAGGTCGTCTTGCGTGTGCAGTACGCGGCCGGCCATGCGGCGGCCGGCCCGGCCACCGCACGGCTGCGCTTCGAGGTGGCCGATAGCGGCATCGGCATGAACGAAGCGCAAGTGTCGCGCATATTCCAACCCTTCGAGCAAGTTGCCGATATGCAGAGGCGCGAGGGGGGAACCGGTTTGGGCTTGGCCATCAGCCAGCAATTGGTCCACTTGATGGGTGGCAACATCGAAGTCGAAAGCCAACCAGGCGAGGGCAGCCGCTTCTGGTTTGAGCTCGCGCTGCCAGTTGCCGCGCCTGCCCTGGAAGTGTTGCCTGTGCCGGGTACCGTCGTCGGCTATGCGGGCCCGCGCAAGAGCGTGCTGATCGTCGACGACGTACCCCAAAATCGCGCCATGTTGATGGATGTGTTGCATCCGATCGGATTCGCCGTCCGCGATGCCAGGAATGGCCAGGAATGCCTGGATCTGCTCGACAGCGTCAAGCCCGACCTGATCGTGATGGATCTCATGATGCCGGTGATGGATGGCCGTGAAGCGACGCGCGCGATTCGCCAGCTGCCGCCGCCGTTTGCCCAGCTCCCGATCATCATCGTCACCGCCAGCGCCAGTCATGCAGAGGAGTTGAAAAGTAATGAGGCCGGTGCCAATGCCTTCCTCACCAAGCCTATTGAACAAGAAATCCTGTTCAAGACCATCGGCGAATTGCTGTCCTTGACGTGGATCGAAGAGGAATTCCCGCTCGAAACGGGAGGAACATGGGAGCGAGGCAGCGGCGAACTCGTCATTCCACCACCCGATGAAATGGAAACGCTCAGACAATTGGCCAAGCTGGGGAATATGCAGAAGATCTGGGAACGGGCCGCCTTCCTGATCGATCTCGACGTCCGTTACGGGCCTTTCGCGACCCGCTTGCGCACGCTGGCGCAAGGCTATCAATCCAAGGCCATCGTCGCCCTGGTCGAGCGCTACTACGATGGACGCTGATCGTACAGGCGCCGACGTGACGCTTCGCCATGCGTGCCAACCCACGGCAGTCAATGGGCCATCAGACTTTTGCCGGATGAGCCCAGTAAGGCGGTAAAAGCATCCGGCGGCACCGCTGGGCTGTAATAGTATCCTTGCGCAAGAGTACAACCGTGTTCCATCAGGAAGGCTGCTTGTTGCTGCGTTTCTACCCCTTCCGCCAGGATACTGAGGCCGAGACTGTGCGCCATGGCGATGATGGCGTTCACCAAGGCGCGCGCGCTGGCATCTTGCGCAATCGCGCCGACAAAAGACTGGTCGATCTTCAGGCTATTGATCGGGTACCGCTGCAAATACGCCAGGCTGGAATAGCCGGTGCCGAAATCGTCCACTGACAGTTGCATCCCCATCGCACTCAGTTCCTTGAGCATGGAAATATTTTCGTTGTTGCGCTGTAGAAGAATGCCCTCGGTAATCTCCAACACCAGATCGCAAGCGGCAATCCCGGCTTCCTCCAGGTGGTGGGCGAGGATAGTTGGCAGATTCCGCTGGTAAAATTGACGCGGCGACAGATTGACCGCCACCTGCAATTGGGAATATCCGAGATCGTGCCAGCGCTTGAGTTGTTTGCATGCTTGGCGCAATGTCCACTCGCCGATCGGCACGATCAGGCCGGTTTTCTCGGCCGTGGCAATGCAGTTGCCGCATGAAACTGCTTTTTCGCCCGCAGAGTCCCAACGCAGCAGCGCTTCTGACGAAAAGATGGCGCCGCTCTCCATGTCGACTTGTGGCTGGTAATGCAAGGTGAACTGGTCTTCCGCCAAGGCGTGTCGCAAGCGGTTTTCCATGATGAGCCGCTGGTGCACTGCCTTGTTGAGCGCTGGCGTGAAAAACTGAAAATTCGAACCGCCACTTTCCTTGGCGTGGTACATCGCCGTGTCGGCTGCACGCATCAGGGTGTCCACATCTGTACCATCGACAGGGTAGAGACTGATGCCGATACTGGCGCTGACGTGAAACTCGTGCCCGCCGACCGTGAACGGTTCTGTCAACGCGTCCAAAGTCTTGCGCGCGACCAAGGCGGCATCATTGGCATCAACCAGGGGCGACACGGTGATCACGAACTCGTCCCCTCCCAATCTGGCGATGCTGTCGCCGATGCGCAAACCTGCCCGCAAGCGGTTTGCCACCATTTGCAGCAGGTGATCGCCAACTTCGTGGCCGAGCGAATCGTTGATCCGCTTGAAGTCGTCGAGGTCGATGACGAGCAAGCCCAACTGCCTGGCCAAGCGCTGCGCGCCGCCAATGGCCTGAATCATGCGGTCCTGCAGCAGCGCGCGGTTCGGTAGTCCGGTGAGCGAATCGTGGTGCGCCATGAAACGGATCCGTTCCTCTGCCTCCTTGCGGGCGCTCAGGTCAAGCACGAATCCCACGCCGGTTTCGCGCGACCCATCGAAAAATGCCGCCCCGATGAGAATGGGAATGCGCCGACCATCCTTGCTGATGAACTCTTTTTCAAATGGCGTACACGTGCCAGTCTCGCGCAGTTCCGCCAACGCCCGTTCATCCGCGGCGCTGTACTCGACCGGCGTCATCTTGCTCCAGGAAACCTGTTGCGCGAGCAAGTCTTGGTGTTGATAGCCAGTAATCCCAAGGAACGCGTCGTTGGCCTCGGTGATATAGCCGCTGCTGCTCCAAAAAAAAATGCCGATGATATTCGATTCGACCAAGCGCCGGATGCGCGCCTCCCTTTCCTGCACCGCTTCTTGCATGCGGCCGCGCTCGAAGATTTCGCCTGTCAGGCGTGCATTTGCTTGCGCTAATTCAGCAGTGCGTTGTGCGACTCTTTCTTCGAGTTCATCATGAGCCCGCTGCAAGGCCGCCTCAGCCTCCCTGCGCACGGCCGCTTCCTGCCGCAACGCGCGGTTTTGCGCAGTGAGCTGGCGCTGCATTTCTTGCAACGCCAGATGCGTATTCACCCGCGCTAGCACTTCGTCCAGCTGAAACGGTTTGGTGATGTAGTCGACGCCACCGGCGTCAAAACCGCGCATTTTATCGATGGGGTCGGATAATGCCGTCATGAAAATGACGGGAATATGGGCGGTATCGTGCTGCTTTTTCAGCTGACGGCAGGTGTCGAAGCCGTTCATGCCCGGCATCATGACATCGAGCAGTATCAGATCAGGATGGGCAAACAGCGCCCGTTCGATAGCCTCCGGGCCATCTTGCGCCACCACGAGGGAAAATCCGTGGGTGCCCAGATAGTCAACCATGACGACCAGATTGTTTGGAGTATCGTCGACGATCAGTATCGTGCGTTGCCTTGATTTGCGGTAAGGCATTTTCGTTCATCGAGGGAGGGAGGATGGTCTCTCGTTAGAACGCCGTTCTACCCATAAGTTCGGATTAATTGTCGCTCATGTTGTGCCGTCAAACCTGCCGGTTGCTCGAACCAGCGGCGGTAGTCCCGCAGACGTACAGACAATCCCGATTGCACCGTCTTGCGGCGGGTTCGGGCATGTCGAACAAACCACGCGCGCGTTGCTCAATTGTAAGCACCTGTAACTATTGGTCGTGCGCACAAGAAATTCGACTTGCAAGGTATATAACCGATCCATACCAACGGCTCCGCAGCCGGCGCATCTCCCCGCCCCTGAAAAACCAGGCGCGGGATCCGCATTCAATACGAGGGAGACACCGCATGAGCATGAAACGTCACGCCACCAAACCGCAAGCTCTATTCCTGGCATCCATGTTGGCCGCATTGCTGGTTGCGCCGGGCATCGGCTACGCCAGTCCGGCGTCCTCGCACATCCAGGCGCCGGTCAAGCTCGGTTCGGCCGGCACGTTCGCCCTGCTCAGCAAGACCGGCATCACCAATGTCTATGCCTCGGTCATCAACGGTGACGTCGGCGCTAGCCCGATCACCGGCGCCGCCATCGGCCTGACCTGCGGCGAACTGGCGGCCGGCATCCTGTACACCGTCGATGCGGCCGGCCCGCTGCCATGCAGCGTCACCGCCGCCACCCTGCTGACGTCGGCGGTGAGCGACATGGAAGCGGCCTACACCGATGCGGCCGGTCGTGTGTTGCCCGACTTTACCGAACTCGGTTCCGGCGAAATCGGCGGCAAGACGCTGGTGCCGGGCCTGTACAAATGGGGCACCGACGTCAAGATCTCCACCGACGTCACGCTGGCCGGCGGGCCGACCGATGTGTGGATCTTCCAGGTCTCCGGCGGCATCAACCAGGCCAGCGCCACCCGCGTGACCCTGGTCGGTGGCGCGCTGGCCAAGAATGTCTTCTGGCAAGCCGCCGGCGCCGTCTCGATCGGCACCACCGCCCACTTCGAAGGCGTGGTATTGGCCAAGACCATGGTCGCGGTGAAAACCGGCGCATCGGTGAATGGCCGCCTGCTGGCGCAAACCGCCGTGACCTTGCAGAAGAACAGCGTCACCCAGCCAGCCCAGTAATACCGGGCCAGGCGGCCATCGGCCGCCCTGCGCAAACAACGTCAACCTTCGCCGGTTGGCGTTTTTTTTTCGCCCGCACCATCTGCGCGGCGGTATGCGCTGTACCGCACGGAAACATTTGTCCCATCGGCCTATTCTGGGTTCATCGACCAGGAGATTTCGCATGGAACTGTTTTTTATGATGACCGCCATGCTCGCGCTGCTCGTGCCGATCATCGTCGGCCGCCTGCGCCGCGCGCTGCTCGCCCCGCGCCTGTCTGACCTGTTCAATCCGATTGCGCCGACGTTGTCCGCACCGGAACGCGTCGCCCTCGTGGCTGGCGCCATGCGGTTGGACGCCGACCTGTTCCCCGGAAAACCGGCTTGGTCCAAGTTGCCGGCGTACCGCAGGCGGTCCCTCAGCGCGGAAGGTCGCCAATTCCTCGACCGAACGGGGTCTTCTGCGCGCGCCGGGCAGCAACTGGGACACTCCACAGGACCAGTATCTAGTGCTGCCGGCGCCATCAGCAGGGCGGAGAGCACCACGCTTGCCAATTTCACCCGCCTGACCGATGCGCTGGTGAAGGTCGACGATTTTGCCGCCGACTATGCGCGCCGGCCGATTTCTGCGGGCGCCGTTTCGCACTTCGCGTCGCAAGCAGAGCAGATATCGGAGCTCGTCGGCAGTTGAACAATTCTCCCAATCGGTATATCCTAATCTTCAGAATGGAAGATTCCGGCGGCTGCGGCTGCTGAATGGAGGATACCCATGACCAGTAAAAATGTCGCTCTGCTCCCACAAGGCAACTCGTTTGAAGCGCTACTACACGCGGTGGCCGCGGACCTTCCGCGCGCTATCGAAGCGATCCGCCTGGGCTTGCCGGCAACCGTCATCAAGGACACCAGCGCGTACTTTAACGTGTCCACCTCCCGGATTCGGGCCATTGTGCGCTTGCCCGAAACGACGGCACACACGCTCGTCAAACGCGGCGCCAATATCGACGCCGCGGCATCGGAACGCATTTGGCGGCTTGCCGACCTGTTGACGATGGCCAGCGACGTGTTCGAGGACGAGGAAGCCGCCAAGACATGGCTACGCATGCCAAACCGCGCCTTTGGCGATCTCGCGCCGATGGAGTACCTTGATACCGAACCCGGCGCCATGGCGGTGCGCCAAGTCTTAAATGCGATCGGCACCGGCGGCACTGCATGAGGCTATGGCGGATTGCGCAACCCAAGTACGCGCTGGACAAACTGTGCGCCGGCACAGCGCGGTACGGCGGGAGGTGGAATCCGGTGGGGATCCCTGCGCTTTATTGCGGATCATCGATCTCGCTGTGCAGCCTGGAAAAATTCGTCAACATCGGTGCGACGCCTTTCCCTCCCTTGGTGCTGGTGGCGGTCGACATTCCCGATGACAGCGCGTTGTACTCGCCTACAGTTGCCGAACTGCCGATCGGATGGAACACGATGCCGACGTCGGCTGCGGCGCAGAAATTCGGCGGTGCGTGGCTCAGCAGGGCGAGCGAGCTAGGTATGATCGTGCCGTCGGCCATCGTTCCCGAAGAGACGAATATGGTCATCAATACTCGGCATCCCGGTTACATGGACGTTGCACTGACGCTGGTCAGGTCATTCACTTTTGATGGCCGAATGTTCAAATAGGAAAGCGGCGTTCGCCCGGAACCGCATAGTTCTGCAAGGTCGAGTCGGTACCAGATGATTTATACTGCGGTGCAGCATACAATTTGACGGTACGCCTATTTCGCGGCGTAAGCGGGGCTTGCCACGCCTTAACGACCCAGGAGCAACAATGAACCACCCAACACCGCAGCCATCGCTCATGCAACGTATATCGCTTGCTTTTGGCGCTTTTTTCAGCATCCTGTCGAGCCCTGAGGTCGCCGCCCGCGTCGGCCGCCTGCACCGCGACGACGCTCCCGCACCGACCGCCGCACCGGCCCCCGCACCGACCCCTGCTGCCGCGCCACTGCGCCTCGCCACGCCCGACGCGGCGCTGCAGTTGCTGGCCCTGTTCCAGCGCGATGCGCGCCTGATCGACTTCACCGAGGAAGACCTGGCCGGCTACCCGGACGCCGACATCGGCGCGGCTGCCCGCATCGTCCACGAAGGCTGCCGCAAGGTGCTGCGCGAGCACTTCAGCATCGCGCCGGTGCGCACCGAAACGGAGGGCAGCCGCGTCAGCGTAGCCGCCGGCTTCGACGCCGGCGCGATCCGCCTGACCGGCAACGTGGTCGGCAGCGCGCCGTTCAAGGGCAGCCTCAGTCACCGCGGCTGGCGCGCCACCGAGGTGCGCCTGCCGAAGCTGGCCGGCGGCCACGACGTCACCGTGCTGGCGCAGGCCGAGGTGGAACTGTGAGCGCGCCGCGCTACACGATCGGCATCGACCTCGGCACCACGCACTGCGCGCTGGCCTATGTCGACCTGGCGGCGAGCGATGGCGAGACAACCCGCCACGGCGTGCTCGACATCGATCAGCTGACGGCGCCCGGCACGGTCGAGGCGTCGAGCCTGCTGCCGTCGTTCCTCTATCTGCCGCACGCGGACGAACTGGCGCCGGGCGAGCTTGATCTGCCGTGGCCGTCCGCGCACGACTACGCGGTCGGCGAGATGGCGCGGGCGCGCGGCGCCACCACGCCGATCCGGCTGGTGTCGAGCGCCAAGAGCTGGCTGTGCCACGCCGGCGCCGACCGCCGCGCCGCCATCCTGCCGAGCGACGCGCCGCCGGAAGTGGCGCGCGTGTCGCCGCTGGAAGCGTCGACGCGCTACCTGGCGCACCTGCGCCAGGCCTGGGACCACGCCCATCCGGAGGCGCCGTTCGACCAGCAGGACATCACCGTGACGATCCCCGCCTCATTCGATCCGGCCGCGCGCGAGCTGACGGTCGAAGCGGCCAGGGCGGCCGGCTACCAGCAGGTGACGTTGCTCGAAGAACCGCAGGCGGCGCTGTACAACTGGATCCAGAACAGCGGCGGCCAGTGGCGCCGCGACGTCCAGCCAGGCGACATCATCCTGGTGGTCGACGTCGGCGGCGGCACCAGCGACTTTTCGCTGATCGCCGTGCTCGAACACGAAGGCACGCTCGAGCTGCACCGGATCGCGGTGGGTGAACACATCCTGCTCGGCGGCGACAACATGGACCTGACCCTGGCGCACCTGGTGGCGCGCAAGCTGGCCGCCGCCGGCACCACGCTCGACGCCTGGCAGATGCGCGCGCTCGGCTACGCCTGCCGCGGCGCCAAGGAGCGCCTGCTGGGCGACGCCGACCTGCCGGCGCAGCCGATCGTGGTGCCGAGCCGCGGCTCGAAGCTGATCGGCGGCTCGATCCGCACCGAGCTGACCGCCGACGAAGTACGCAGCACCATCGTCGAAGGCTTCTTCCCGGCGGTGGCGGCGGACAGCCGTCCGGCCAGCCGGGTGCGCGGCGGCCTGACCCAAGTCGGCCTGCCGTACGCGCAGGACGCCGGCGTGACGCGCCACCTGGCCGCGCTGCTCGGCCGCCAGCGCGAGGCGACGGTCGAACTGGCCGGCTTCGTGCGCGCCAACGACGCCGACGCCACCTTCCTGCATCCGAGCGCGGTGCTGTTCAACGGCGGCGTGTTCAAGTCCGCGCTGCTGGCCGAACGCACTCTCGGCACGCTCAACGGCTGGCTGGCCGCCGAAGGGGCCGCGCCGGCGCGCGTGCTGGCCGGCGCCGATCTCGACCTGGCGGTGGCGCGCGGCGCCGCCTACTACGGCTACGTGCGGCGCGGCCAGGGTGTGCGCATCCGCGGCGGCACCGCGCGCGCCTACTACGTCGCCATCGAGTCGGCGATGCCGGCCATCCCCGGCATGGAGCCTTTGACGCAGGCGCTGTGCGTGGCGCCGTTCGGCATGGAGGAAGGCGCCGAAGCGGAGCTGCAGAGCCAGCAATTCGGCCTGGTGGTCGGCGAACCGATCCAGCTGCGCTTCTTCGGCTCGTCGGTGCGGCGCCAGGATCCGCTCGGCGCGCTGCTCGACGCCTGGCAGCCGGACGAACTGCAGGAACTCGGCGAGATCCGCGCCACCCTGCCGGCCGAGGGCCGCAGTGGCGGCGACGTGGTGCAGGTGCGCCTGCACGCGCTCGCCACCGACACCGGCACGCTCGAACTGACCGCCGTGGCGATCGACGGCCAGGGGCGCTGGAAGATCGAGTTCGACGTGCGCAGCATCGGCTAGTGGCGGCGCGCGTGGCCAGGTACGCGGTCGGCATCGATCTGGGCACCAGCAACTGCGTGCTCGCCTACGCCGCGCTCGATGCGCACGGCGGCGCCGGCGCGGTCACGCTGTTCGACGTCGAGCAACTGGTCGCGCCCGGCGAAGTGGCCGCGCCGGCGCTGCTGCCGTCGGTGCGCTATCACGCCGCCGAGGGCGAGCTGGCGGCGGCCGACCTGCAGCTGCCTTGGGCCAGTGCCGCCGCCGCCGATCCACAGGTGGTGATCGGCAGCCTGGCGCGCAAGCTCGGGGCGCAGGCGCCGGGCCGGCTGGTGGCCAGTGCCAAGAGCTGGCTGTCGCACGCCGGCGTCGACCGCCTCGCGCCGATCCTGCCGTGGGGCAGCGCGCCGGAGGTGGCCAAGGTGTCGCCGGTGGCGGCCAGCGCCAGTTACCTCGCTTACCTGAAGGCGGCGTGGAACTGGCGCTTTCCGGGCGATCCGCTCGAGCAGCAGCAACTGGTGCTGACGGTGCCCGCCTCGTTCGACGAAGCGGCGCGCGCGCTGACCCTGGCGGCCGCGCGCGCGGCCGGCCTGGCGTCCGTGCGCCTGCTCGAAGAGCCGCAGGCGGTGTTCTACGACTGGCTGCAGCGCCACCGTGCCAACCTGGCCGGCGCGCTGGCCGACACGCGCCTGGTGCTGGTGTGCGACGTCGGCGGCGGCACCACCGACCTTAGCCTGATCAAGGTCGACCTGCGCGACGGCGACAGCACGCTCACCCGCATCGGCGTCGGCAACCACCTGATGCTGGGTGGCGACAACATGGACCTGGCGCTGGCCCACCTGGTCGAATCGCGCATGGCCGAGGGCGGCGCCGAGCGCTTGTCGGCGGCGCGTCTGTCGCAGCTGGTCGAGCGCTGTCGCGCCGCCAAGGAACAGCTGCTGGCAGCCGACGCGCCGACGCAGGTCGGAGTCACCTTGCTCGGCGCCGGCGCGCGGCTGGTCGGCGGCGCGCGCTCGGTGACGCTGACGCGCGACGAGGTCGAACGGCTGATCGTCGACGGCTTTTTTCCGCAGGTCGACGCCGCTGCGCCGCTGCTGCAGCGGCGCGCCGGCATCGTCGAATTCGGCCTGCCGTACGCGCGCGACGCCGCCGTCACGCGGCACGTTGCCGACTTCCTGCGCCGCCACGCCGAAGCGGTGCGCGCGGCCACCGGTGCCGATGCCGCTGCGCTGCCGATGCCCGACACCCTGCTGCTGAACGGCGGCGTGTTTCGCGCCCACGCGCTGGCTCGGCGGCTCGAACAGACGCTGGCAGCGTGGCGCGGCACGCCACTGCGCCTGCTGCACAACGACGACCCGGACGTCGCCGTCGCGCGCGGCGCGGTCGCCTACGCGCTGGCCGGGCAGCATGGCGCGCCGAAGATCGGCGGCGGCGCCGCGCGCAGCTACTTCCTGCTGCTGGGCGAAGCGGGCAAGCGCGGCGCGCGGCGCGCCATCTGCATCCTGCCGCGCGGCAGTGAAGCGGGCCGCGAGCTGCGCCTGGACGCGCACAATTTCGCGCTGCGGGTGGGCGAACCGGTGCGCTTTCACCTGTTCACCTCGAACGCCGACGCGGCCGGGCGCGCCCCGTTCGCGCTCGGCGAACTGGTCGACCTCGACGACGGCGAGTTCGCGCGCCTGCCGCCGATCGCGATGGTGCTGCGCGCGCCGGCGGCGGCCGACCCGCATAAGAACGTGCGCCAGCAGGTGCCGGTGCAGCTGGCCAGCGCGCTGACCGAAGTGGGCACGCTGGAGATGCACTGCATTAGTGTCGACGATGCCGCCGAACGTTGGCTGCTCGAGTTCGACCTGCGCCAGGACAGCGGCGCCGATGCCGGTGCCGGTGCCGCGGCCGATGACGGTGGCGCGGCTGCCCGGCTGGCGCCGGCGCTCGCCAGGATCGAGCGCATCTTCGGCGCCAAGGCGCAGCAGGTGCCGGCCAAGGAAGTCAAGCAGCTGCGCGCGCAGCTCGAACAGGTGCTGGGCGAGCGCGCCGGCTGGACCACGCCCTTGCTGCGCCAGCTGTTCGACGCACTGTGGCTGCGCGCGCGTGCGCGGCGCCGCTCGCCCGAGCACGAGCGCCTGTGGCTGAACCTGGCCGGCTACTGCCTGCGTCCCGGCTTCGGTGTCGCGCTCGACGAATGGCGCCTGCAGCAGCTGTGGACCGTGTTCGATGCCGGCATCGCGCACCGCGCCGACAAGCAGGTGCAGGCCGAATGGTGGACCTTGTGGCGGCGCGTCGCCGGCGGCCTAGATGCGGCGCAGCAGAAGCGCCTGCTCGACGACTTCGCCTTCAACCTGCAAAGCAACGAGCAGGGCGACGACGACCCGGCCAGCGCGGTGGTGCGCGGCAGCGACGACGACATGCTGCGCCTGGGCGCTTCGCTCGAGCGCATCCCGGCCGACTACAAGGCGGAGATCGGCGCGTGGCTGCTGGCGCGCCTCGGCAAGGCGAACGACGCGCTCACGTTGTGGGCGCTGGGCCGCATCGGCGCGCGCCAGCCGTTCCACGGCAATCTCGACGACGTGGTGCCGGCCGACGTCGTCGCCGGTTGGCTCGAGGCGATCCTGGTGCTCGACTGGCGCCGCATCGAGCCGGCCGGCTTCGCCGCCGCCTACCTGGCGCGCATGACGGGCGACCGCGCGCGCGACCTGCCGGCGGCGCTGCGCGAGGCGATCGCGGCGCGCCTGCGCCAGGTCGGTGCGCCGGCCATCTGGATCCGCATGGTGGACGAAGTGGTGCTGCTCGACGAGGCGACCGAGCGGCGCGTGCTCGGCGAGGCGCTGCCGCCGGGGCTCAACCTGATCGGCTGAGAGGCTGAGCGCGCCCGTTTGGGGCGAAGCCGCCGCTGCCGCTGCCGCCGCTTCCCCAGGGGTCAGTGCCGGCAAACGTACACGGACTCAGCGCTAATTCGGTGTTTTCGGACTCTATGGATGGGACCGTGTCTGAATGCCGGCACTGACCCCCGGGGGCGCTGGCCGCTGCCGCCGCTTCCCCCGGGGTCAGTGCCGGCAAACGTACACGGACTCAGCGCTAATTCGGTGTTTTCGGTCTCTATGGATGGGACCGTGTCTGAATGCCGGCACTGACCCCCGGGGGCAGTGTCGGCATTCAGACACAGACGACAGGCTCGCGCGTAGGTTGGACATGGTTCAAGACTCTCGGGCGGACTGGGCCTTGCAAAAAATTATCCGGCGATTTCGGCCAATCTGCCTGGACAGGACTAAGATGATGCTTTCTTGAAAACTATCGGAGAGCGTCCATGAGTGCAACCCTGTCCCCGCGCGTCACTGGCATCGGCGGCGTCTTTTTCAAGGGCCGCGACCCGAAGGCGCTGAGCGCGTGGTACCAGCGCCACCTCGGCGTGCCGGTCTCATCCTGGGGCGGCGCCGCGTTCCGCTGGCAGTCGCCCGACAATCCGACCGGCGTGGGGACGACGGCGTGGAACATCTTCGACGCCGATACCGACTATTTCGGCGCGGGCCCGTCGCCGTTCATGATCAACTTCCGCGTCAACGACCTGCACGGGCTGCTCGCCGCCCTGCGCGCGGACGGCTGCCAGGTCGAGGACAAGGTCACCGAGGATGCCGATTACGGAAAATTCGGCTGGGTCACCGATCCCGAGGGCAACCGGGTCGAGCTGTGGCAGCCGCCCGAGGGTCAGTAGCGACTGCGGGGCCGCGCGCTGCTGATGCGCAATAGCGCGTAAGCTGCATCGTTTCAGCGTCGCCGCACGGACCCTTCCATGAAACTATCGCGCTTCATCACCGACCACCTCGACGACATCATCGGCGAGTGGGAATGCTTCGCCCGCACGCTCGAGCCGGCGGCGTCGTCGATTTCGCCGGCCGAATTGCGCGACCATGCCAGGACCATCCTGCAGGCGATCGCGCTCGACATCGACTGCAGCGAAAGCGAGCGCCAAAAGCACGACAAATCGGTCGGCGAAGGGGCCAGGGGCGCCAGCGAGACGGCGGCCTCGGCACACGGTGCCTTGCGCCAGCTGAGCGGCTTCACGATGCCGCAACTGACGGCCGAATACCGCGCCATGCGCGCCAGCGTGCTGCGCCTGTGGCTGCCGAACCTGACCAAGAGCACCAAGGCCACCTCGAACGACATGCTGCGCTTTAACGAGGCGATCGACCAGGCCTTGCAGGAGTCGGCGGTGGCGTTCTTCGACCAGACCATCCGCGCGCGCGACATCTTTCTGGCCATGCTCGGCCACGATTTGCGCAGCCCGCTGGCCACCATGTCGATGGCCGGCGTGATCCTCACCCGGCCGGACGAAGGCACCGAGCGCACCTTGCAAATCGGCGCCCGGGTCAAGCGCAGCGCCATTACCATGACCACCATGGTCAACGACCTGCTCGAATACGCGCGCTCGCAATTGGGCGGCAAGATGCCGATCACGCGTACCCTCAACGACATGCGCGAGATCTGCCAGGCCGCGCTCGAGGATGCCGGCGCGGCGCATCCGGAATGCCCGTTCGAATTGAAGGCGGCGGGCGAACTGATCGGCGACTTCGACCGGCCGCGCCTGCAGCAGGTGTTCTCCAACCTGCTCAACAACGCGGCGCAGTACCGCGGCAAGAAGCATCCGGTGACGATCGACGTGCGCGGGCTGGACGACAAGATCGTCGTTCACGTCACCAATTTCGGCCCCGAAATTCCCGCCCCGCTGCTCAAGACGATCTTCGATCCGATGATCCAGTTGCCGGCGTCCGAGCAGCAGAAGGGACCGTTGCCGACCAGCCTCGGGCTGGGCCTGTTCATCGCCAACGAGATCACCGTTGCGCACGGCGGGACCATCGCGGCCGAGTCGAGCCAGGCGGCCGGCACCATTTTTACTGTGAGTATTCCGCGTAACGAGCCCCTTCCCTCCTAACCGGGCCGCGGGCCGCGCTGGCGCTGTCAAATGTGAAATTGTTCTCAAGGTGCACTGCCGGCAGTCTCGCGTCCGCTGCACAGCCGCGTCACCTGGCGACGATGCGAAAATTCATCATCGTCGTCGATCGATCAGCAAAATTACGGCTTCGCCAAGTGCGGCGGCCACCATGCGCGGTTCCGGCAGCAAGCAAGGGCGCTCGGCAACTTCCCATATATTTGACACAATTCTGTGTAGGAAACATCCCACAGACAGGCGGACCTCGGTCCGGTGACATGGTCGGCCCAGTTCGGTAGGCTGTTGTCTCCCGAGGAAATCTTCCTCGAGCATTGAAATCACGATCCCCAAGGGGACGATCAAAAGGAGAATGCATGCGTAACACTATTCTTACGACCGCTTTACTCGCCGCTGCTCTGTCAACTTCAGCTTTCGCTCAAACCAATACCTCATCGGCCGGTGCCGCCGCACAAGGCAGTACGCAAACCCGCGCCGGCCTTGGCGTCGGCGCTGCGGTCGGCGGTCTGCTCAACGGCAGCGTCGCCGACCCGTCGGCTAATCAGGCTACCCCGGCTACCCCGGCCATTCCTGCCGTTCCTGCTATTCCTGCCGTTCCTGCTATTCCTGCCGTTCCGGCCATTCCGGCCACACCGTCGAGCAACGCTTCCGGTCAGGCGAACCTGGGCGTGAA
>JARXKM010000024.1:0-9661 GCA_030272785.1 Pseudomonadota bacterium | reverse complement strand
CCATTCCGGCCACACCGTCGAGCAACGCTTCCGGTCAGGCGAACCTGGGCGTGAACGCCGGGGTCGATGCCGGCGCAGCAGGTAACAGCAATATCAACAGCACCAGCAGCGGTTCATCGAGCGCCGGCGCCAGTGGGACCGGCGGCGGTGCCGTTGCTGGCGTCGTGAATGCTGCCGCACGCGCTCCGGCACGCGCCACGGCCAAAACCAAGCTCAAAGGCCAGGCGGGCGCACAAGGCGCTGCCACCGGCGTCCTGCCGCTGGGCCATTAATCCCCCGCGACCACACCGAGTAGTCACCGTACCCGCGCGTCTGTTCAGCCCGCCGGTACGGTGACATCGGCGTTTCAGCCCCATGCGTCGACCGGTCTTATGTAGCAATTGACTTGAGCTTTAAGAATCGGAAGCTTGCACTTGAGTAAGTCACAATGCTGGCCAGATTCTGCCGCCTTCAAACCTGCGCGCCAGTTTGATTTCCATGCACTGGCGCAGTTTATTTGCCGCCATCGGCCACGATCAGGCAGCCGAAGGCGCCGAGCTGTTGGGACGCCACGATCCAATGGCGCGCGTAGAGCGTGCGCCCTGGCCCCAACGCCACCGTAACGGCGTTGGCGGACAAATTGGCCAGCACGGTGATGGTCTGGCCTTGCAGGATGCGGCGGAACCCGACGACGGCGTCGGGCAACGTGTCGATAAACCCGGTAGCGCCGAGGCGCAAGGCGGCATGCTCGCGACGCAGGGCGATCAGGGCGCGGAAGTGCTCAAACGTCTCGGTATCGAACGACGACCAGTTGAGCCGGTAATGGTCGAACAGCACGGTCCAGTCGCGCCAGGTCTTCTCGCCAAACTCCTGGCCCATCAGCAGATGCGGTACCCCGTCCATGGTAAGCAGAACGCTGGCGGCGGCCAGATGCGCTTCGCGGCCCAGGAATACGTTGGCGCGCGGCTGTTCTTTTTCTTCCAGCCAGCGCAGGCGCAGCGCTCCTCGCGGAAAGCTGTAGGCAGATTGTTCCCAGTAGCGGGCTAAGGAGCGCGCACTAGACTCGCCGTGGGCGATGCGGCGCAGCATCTCGCGCGTGCCGCCTTCGTAGGTCAAGTCGCAACCGGCCAGATGGTGAAACTCGTCGTACGCCTGAGAGATTACGGCGATGTCAGGATTGACTTCGGCCAGCGCCACTCGGATTTCTTCCAGAAAATCGGTGGGGGTGATGTCGGAATCGTCAAATCGGATGCCGTCCAGGGCAAAATGTCGGACCCATCGGACCATCACACCGATCAGATAGCAACGAAGGTCACGGCTTGCGAAATTGAATCCGGCGAATTCTTCGCGATTGGGCACCGCGTAGTAGACCTTGCCGTCGCTGTCGCGGGTGTACCAGTGCGGGTGCGATACGGTCAGCGGGTGGTCGGCGCTGCTGCGGTTGAGTGTGAAGTCGAACACGATGCGCATGCCGAGGGCGTGGATGGCCTTGATCAGATCACGCAGCGAGCGCTCGCTGCCGAGGGCTGGGTCGATCGTCTCGAAATCGCTTGCCGCGTACGGGTCGCCAAGGGTGCCGCGACGGCCTTGCCGACCGATTGGATGGATGGGCATCATCCAAATCGTATTCACGCCAAGTTCCGCCAGATGGCCGAGCCGCTCGCGTACGCCGTCGAAGTTGCCGCCAAAAGCGGCCACCGACAGCTGGTAGACCACGGCATCGTGCAGCCAGTCAGGGCTGGAGAGAGCTCGATGGCGTTCGTACAGAACGCCGGGCGACTCCGGGCCGATATTCGCGTCGCGAATAAATACCTCTCCGTCTTCGGTGATGGTCAGGCACGAGTTGTTCTGTCCATCTTCAGAGATCCATGGATTGGCAGGATCGGGGATCCACCGATGTCCATCGACAACGAACTTGTAAAGATGGCGACCGGGCGTCAGCGGCAGGAAGCAGATCCACCGTGTCGGCGACTCGCGCCGCATCATGCAGGCGTCGCCTGCCCAGTAGTTGAAGGTACCGGCCAAGGCAACGCTGTTTATTTGTGCGGAACCGTCATATATGAAACGGATGGCGTCGGTAGTGCGCTGCGGCAGGAGTTCGGGCTGGGCTTCAAAAGCGATGTGCATGGCGGTCCGGTTGGTTCAAATGGTTGCGTTGGGCGGATGCGGACAAGCCGTACTCACATTTGCGGTCGAGTCGATAGCGGACATCTATCAATGCTCAGTGTACAAGGACTGTTGCGCCCAAGGCAAGTGCCTCCGCTGAGGTGCTCCAGGAATCGAGCATTTCGGGTCAACTGCTACATAAGACCGGCGTCGACAAAAAAGCCACCCGAAGGTGGCTTTTTCATTGCTTAACAACGTCAGCCGGTCAGAAGGCGTAGCTGGCGCGCGCGTAGATGAAACGGCCCGAACGGCCGAACGGCGCGTAGTTCGAGAACAAGGCGTTGCCGGTGGTGTTCAGTGCCGGCGGCAGCGCTTCCGGATAGGCATCGAACAGGTTGTCCGCACCCAGCGCCAGGTTCAGCTTCGGCGTCAGCGCGTAGCGCGCTTCCAGATCGACGACGGTTTTCGCGCCCATCATGAAGTCGAGCGCGGCGGTGGTGCCGGGCGACAGCACTTCGCCGTAGCGGGTGGCGCGCAAGGTGGCGCCGAACTGGCCCAGCTTCCAGTTGACGTTGGCGTTGATCTTGTTCTTCGGCTGGCCTTTTTCGAGCGACAGCACGTTGATGCGGTCAAACAGCGACGGCGCCGGCGACAGCGCCGACAGCTGCGCCGTCACCGGCACCTTGGTCACCTCGGTCTTGGTGAAATTGCCGGCCACCGTGAAGTCGAACTTGCCGGACTCGCCGCCGTTCATCGGCCAGTTCACCACCACGTCGACGCCCTGCGTCTTGGTGTCGACGCCGTTGATGAAGAAGCGCCCGCCGCCGATGCCGACGAAGCCTTGCGAAGCGATGTAGTTGCGCACGCCTACCGCCGTCAGGTTTTCCGACAGGACGATGCGATTCTTGATGCCGATGCGGTAAGCGTCGACCGTGACGTTGACCTGATCGAAGCGCATCACCGAGCCGAGCGAGAAGTTGACCGATTTCTCCGCCTCGAGCGGCTTGGCGCCGAGCGCGATGGCGACCGGGTCGTTCGGCTTGAAGGTGGTGATCTCGAACGGCACGCCGTTGATGAAGTTGGTCGACGTCGTGGTGAAGTTCTGCTGCTGCGGCGACGGCGCGCGGAAGCCGTTCTGCACCGAGCCGCGCAGCGCGAACGCCTTGCTGAAGTCGTAGCGGCCGGCCAGCTTGCCGGCCAGGCTGTTGCCGAAGTCCGAATAGTGCTCGCCGCGCACGGCGAACGAGCCGAGGAACTCCTTCGTCAGGTTCGCTTCGACGTCGGCGAAGATGCCGACCGCGCTGCGGCTGGTGTCGGACGCGTTGGCCGGGCGGAAGCCCGGGAACACTTGCGAACCCGACGCCGTCGGCAAGCCGCTGGCCAGTAACTGGCCGCCGTTGCGGTAGGAATCGGGCTCGCCGGCGAACAGGCTGTAGCCTTCGCGGCGTGCTTCAGCGCCGAGCGCCAGGTTCAGCGGCGAGGCCAGGCCGTCGACCGCGATGGTGCGCACGCCGGTCAGGTTCAGCACCGTCTGATCGTACGAGAAGCCGCCGGCGTCGAACGAGGTCTTGCTGGTCGGCCCGATCGAGCGGTTCAGCGTGTTCTCGATGGTAAACGCCATCTTGTTCTTGCCGTAGCCGAGCGAAGCGTCCATGTCCCACTCGCCCTGGGTCCAGGTGACGCCGCCGGTGGCGCTGTAGTCATCGACGTTCGGCGCAATGATCGGCAGATAGCCGTTCGGGTAGATCGAGATGACGTTCTGGTCCTGCAGCGCGCGGCGGAAGAAGCCGGCCGAGCGGGCATCGCGGTTCTGGTAGCTGGCCCAGCCGTAGATCTTGACGCCGCCGCTCAGATTGTTGCCTGCATTGGCGAAGAAAGTCGACTGCTTCACTTCCGGCTCGCCGTACCAGGCGTTGAAGCGGTTGATGGTCGCCTCGCGCGGATCGAACGCGCCGTTCACCAGCGGGTATTGCTGGCGCATGTCGTAGCCGCTGCGCTCGGTCTTGGCCTGGTCCTTGTATTCGGCGGCCACGGTAATGTAGCCGGTCTCGCCCCATGCCAGCCCCTTCCAGGCGCTGACGGTGGCGGTCTGGCCGTCGGTGCGCTCGCGCGAGGTCGGCGCCTTCCAGGTGCCGCCGGCCGGCACCACGTCGGCCAGGATGTCGTATTCGGTCTTGCGGGCGCCGTAGGTGACGGTCGCTTCGCCGCCGTCGCGGTTGTTACGCAGGCGCAGGTTGACGACGCCGGAGATCGCGTCCGAGCCGTACTGGGCGGCGGCGCCGTCGCGCAGCACTTCGATGTTCTTGACGATCGCCGTCGGGATGGTGTTCAGGTCGACGGCGGCCGAACCGCGGCCGATAGTGCCGTTGACGTTGACCAGCGCGGCGGCGTGGCGGCGCTTCGAGTTCACCAGCACCAGCGTCTGGTCCGGCGCCATGCCGCGCAGGGTGGCCGGACGGATCGTGTCGGTGCCGTCGGCCAGGCCTGGACGAGGGAAATTGAGCGACGGCAGGGCCACCGACAGCGCCTGGTTGATCTCGGTGCTGCCCGAGTTCTTCAGCGTCTCGGCCGAGATGATGTCGACCGGCGCCGAGGTGTCGAGCGCGGTGCGGTTGGCGACGCGCGTGCCGGTGACGACCACGGTGGTGGTCTCGTTCGCCGCCGGCGCGCTCTGCGCCATCACGGCGCCGCTGGCGAACAGCGAGGCGATGGCCAATGCCAGTACTTGTTTCTTCGGTACGAAATGGTTCTGCATTTATTTGCTTCCCTGGTTGGTGACGAATCGTTGTTAGCCCTATCGAGTGCAGGGTTTGTATAGCGTAAAGACAATCAATCCATACTGGGACGCCCGGTTTCGAATGTCAATTCATGGCAACGTTCCATGGGGTTAATAACAACACTTGCCCAAAATTAGTCAGTTCCATGTAAGGTTCAGAGTGGCGGATCTGCGTCGGGTTTGAGGTCTGTCGACCAGGCCGGCAAAACTCAAGCGGCGCCGCCGCGCTTGAACAGCCTGCTCCCCACCGTCACCAGCGCCAGCGCCACCGCGCCGGCCAGCAGTCCGGCTGCCGCATCGATCACGCTCGGCGTCGCCAGCATGAGCAGCGCACCGATGCCGGCCACGCCGCCGGCGGCCTGCGCCGCGCGCTCGACCAGGTGATGCAGCGCCGCCACGCCGTGCACCAGGATGCCGCCGCCGACCATGAACATGGCGATGGTGCCGAGCACCGACAGCGCCTTCATCAGCAGCGGCGCCGCCGCCAGCAACGCCCGCCCGAGCAGCCGCAGCGCGCCGCTGGCGCGCCGGCTCAGGTACAGGCCGGCGTCGTCGAGCTTGACGATGCCGGCCACCAGGCCGTACACGCCGACCGTCATCACCACCGCGATGGCGGCCAGCACCGCCACCTGCTGGCCGAACGGCGCACCGGCGACGGTGCCGAGCGAGATGACGATGATCTCGGCCGAGAGGATGAAGTCGGTGCGCACCGCGCCGCCGATCTTGTCCTTCTCGAGCGCCACCAGGTCGACCGATTCGTCGGCCACCGCCTGTATCAGTTCGGCATGCGCGAGGCGCTCCTGGTCGGCCCCGTGCAGCCAGCTGTGGACCAGCTTTTCGCAGCCCTCGTAGCACAGGTAGGTACCGCCGAGCATCAGCAGCGGCGTGATCGCCACCGGTACGAAGGCGCTGATGGCCAGCGCGGCCGGCACCAGGATCGCCTTGTTCTTGAGCGAGCCGAGCGCGACGGCGAAGACCACCGGCAGTTCGCGGTCGGCGTGCACGCCCGTCACCTGCTGCGCATTGAGGGCCAGGTCGTCGCCGAGCACGCCGGCGGTCTTCTTGGCCGCCACCTTGCTCATCAGTGCGACGTCGTCGAGGATCGAGGCGATATCGTCGATCAATGCCAGCAAGCTGCCTGAAGCCATCGGTCCGGTTCCTGAGTGTAAAAAAGCTATCTTACCCGAGCCGGCGCGGCGCACCGGTCAGCCGCCGATTTTGCATTTCAGCCGTCAAAAAGCGCATCTCGTCGCTTTCTGCCACGCCGGTGCGCCGCCGGACCGTATATTGACACCACTGTCCGGCTGCGTTGCAGCAGCCGGCCAACCTAAGGGGAATGTCATGAATACCGGTTACGAACTGTCCGCCACACCGCTCCGGGCCCGGCCCGTCAAGCGCAAGACGCGCATCACCATCTACCTCGACGACGAGGTGCTCGAGCAGTTCCGCTCGCTCTCGGAGCAATGCGGCAAGGGCTACCAGACGCTGATCAACGCGGCGCTGCGCACCCGCCTGGCGAGCGCGCGCGCCGAAACGCTGCCGGCCGCCTGAGCCGCGCCGCGCCGCGGGCGGGCCACATGGCCGACCCGGCCGACCCGGCCGACCTAGCCGACCCGGCCGGCCCTGGCCGGCGGCCGAAAAAATTGGCGCACTTCGCCGCGCGCCAATCGCCGCCGGGCGCGCTTGCGCGTGCCAGTTCGAGAAAACATTGCATTCAGCAATATTTATGCTAACCTTCCCGCTCTTTTAACCCAGGAGGGAAAGTTATGAAAAAAGGCGAACTGATTGCTGAATTTGCGAAGCGCACCGAGATGTCCGGCGCCGCAGCCAACAGCGCGGTCAACACAGTCCTCGAGATCATCACCGAGCGTCTGAAAAAAGGCGACACGGTCGGCATCACCGGTTTCGGCACGTTCTCGGTCGCCAAGCGCGCCGCACGCAAGGGCCGCAATCCATCGACTGGCGAAGCGATCAAGATCGCCGCGTCGAAGTCGCCGAAATTCTCCGCCGGCGCGACCCTGAAGGCAGCGGTCAACCCAAAGAAGAAGTAAGCAGCACCCCAGCGGGCGCGCGGACCGGCATGCCCGGCTGCGCACCCGCCGCGCCGCGCAATGCCCCGTCGGCCGTTCTCCGATTCACCCATTTCCCCCATCGCGCATGCCTCTCGCCACCTGGATCACGTTCGTCTTCGCCGCCGCCCTGATCGCCATTTCGCCCGGCTCGGGCGCCGTGATGGCGATGTCGCACGGCCTGGCCTACGGCGTGCGCAAGGCCAGCGCCACCGTGCTCGGCCTGCAAGCGGGCCTGCTGCTGGTGTTCGTCATCGCCGGCGCCGGCGTCGGCTCGCTGCTGCTGGCGTCCGAGCTCGCGTTCAACGTCGTCAAGACGGTCGGCGCGCTGTACCTGGTGTATTGCGGCGTGAGCCAGTGGCGCGCGACGCCGCAGCCGGCCATGCCGGACGCCGCCGCGCTGGCCGCCCATCCGTCGTTCGCCCGGCGCGCGCTGACCGGTTTCCTGACCAACGCCACCAACCCGAAGGGCATCATCTTCATGGTCGCGGTGCTGCCGCAGTTTATCTCGCAGCAGGCCGCGCTGCTGCCGCAACTGCTGATACTCGGCGCCACCATGGTCACCATCGACACCGTCGTCATGCACGGCTATGCCGGACTGGCCGCCGCGATGCAGGGCTATTTTCGCGACGCGCGCGCGGTGAAAAAGCAGAACCGCTTCTTCGGCGGCGTGCTGGTGCTGGTAGGCGCGGCGCTGTTTTTCGTCAAACGCGGCACCGCCTGAAGCCCAGACCTGCTGACCAAATTGCAACTATTTGTAACCGGTGTGAGCGCTTTTGCCGCTCGTGCGTTGTGCAGCTACGGCGAGCCTCGTCCGTGTTCTTTGGAGCCCTACCATGTCTAATCGCTTTTTCCAGGCCGCCGCGCTGATCGCCTGCGCCCTGTTCTCGACGCTGGCGCTGGCCGACGCGCCGGCGCGGGTCGGCCGCATCGCCTTCTCGCAAGGGCCGGTCAGCCTGCGCGGCGACACTGGCGACGACGCCGGCGCGGCGCAGCTGAACTGGCCGGTGACGTCGCACAACCTGGTCACCACCGGCCGCGGCGCGCTGACGGAAATCCGCATCGGCTCGACCTCGGTGCGGCTCGACGGCGACTCGTCGCTGGAAGTGAGCGAGCTCGATGACGAGCGCTTGCGCCTGCATCTGAACTACGGCAGCGTCAACGTCCGCATCCGCAACGCCGAGCTGCTGTCCGGCTTCGAACTGAGCACCATGAACGGCGTGGTGCGGCTGCAGGAACCGGGCCGCCTGCGCGTCGACGCCGAGCGCGTGCAGGGCACCACCGTGGTCAACGTGTTCGACGGCACCGCGCTGGTCGAGGACCGCGGCACCCAGCTGATCGTGCGCGCCGGCCGCAGCGCCGAGATCCGCGACGACGACGTGCGCACCGGCCAGGCCGCGCGCGACAGCTTCGACGACTGGGCCGCACAGCGCGACCAGTTCGAAGACCGCTCGCAGTCGGCCCGCTACGTCACCAGCGAGATGACCGGCTACGAAGAGCTCGACCAGCACGGCGTGTGGCGCGACGACGCCGACTACGGCCCGCTGTGGATGCCGACCGTGGTGGCGCAGGACTGGGCGCCGTACCGCGACGGCAGCTGGACCTGGATCGCGCCGTGGGGCTGGACCTGGGTCGACAACGCACCGTGGGGCTATGCGCCGTTCCACTACGGCCGCTGGGTGCAGGTCAACCATCGCTGGGCGTGGGCGCCGGGCCGCCATATCGGCCGTCCGGTGTGGGCGCCGGCGCTGGTAGGCTGGGTCGGCGGCGGCGGCTGGAGCGTCGGCTTCGGCGGCAACCGCGACCAGCGGCCGGCGCAAGGCTGGTATCCGCTGACTCCGCGCGACCACTTCGTGCCGGGCTATCACCTGTCGCAGGATCACCTGCAGCGCCTGAACCGCGATGCCCGCAATGATGGCCGCGGCCGCGACGGCCGCAACGAGCGCAACGAACATCAGCGCGAAGGCCTGACCGTAGTGCCGCAGGAGCAGTTCGGCCACCGCGGCAGCGTCGCCGTGCGCAATGCGCCGCGCGGCGTGGTTTCGCCGCTGGCGCTGCAGAACGCGCCGGTCGCCGCGCCGTCGGCACCGCAGGGACGCGAACGCGACGCCCGCGGCGCCGACCGCTTCGACCGCTTCGACCGCTTCGACCGCGATGCGCTCGAGCGCAATCGCCAGCATCGGCCCGAGATGATCGGCGTGGCGCCGGCGCGGCAGGTCCAGCCGGCGCTGTCCGGCCAGCCGCCGGCGGGCGCGCCGTCGCCATCGCCATCGCCACTCTCGCGCCGCGATGGCCGCCCTGGTTTCGGCGAGCAGCCGCGCCAGCAGCCGGCGCCGGTTGCGGTGGTCGCACCTGTCTCACCCGCCACACCGGCCGCACCCGCGCCCGTGGCCCAGGCGCTCGAACGGCGCCAGGGCCGGCCCGAGTTCGAGGACCGTCGCCAGCATGTGCCGCCGGCGCCGCCCGCGCCGCCTGCCGCCGTCGCCTTGCCGATGCCGACCCCGCAAACGGTGATCACCCAGCCGGCGCCCGAACAGGCGCTGCGCGGACGCGGCATCCGCAATGAGGTCGAGCGCCGCCAGCGTGATCCGGACGCCGGCCTGGCGATGCCGGCGCAGTCGCCGCGCCAGCCTGTGCCTGCCGCCGTCGCCGCGCCGGCCGCGCCGCCGATGGTGCCGCGCCAGGCGCCGCCAGCCGAGCCGCGTCAGCAGCAGCAACAGCAGCAACAGCA
>JARXKM010000266.1 GCA_030272785.1 Pseudomonadota bacterium | reverse complement strand
CGCCCGGCGATGCCGACCAGTTCGACCTGCTTGCGCCGCTCGACGCTGCGCACCACCAGCGCGCGCACTTCGTTGAGCAGGGTGAATTCGCTCGGGGCGAGGGCGATCGCCGGGAAGCTGTCGTCCCAGTCGCCGTAGATGAAGCCGGCCGGCTGGCCAGCGGTGCACAGCGGCAGGATGACGAAGCTGCGCGCCTGCGACAGCGACGCTTTCCACCACGCCGGCAGCTTGGCGGCAAATTTCGGATCGCGGGCGTTTTCGATGAAGATCACGCGGTCGCTGTTGAGCGCCGCATGGAAGACGTTCGGCTCGTAGGCGTCGCTGAAGACCATCGCCGGCAGCAGTTCGCGCACGCCGTCGCCGAAGCTCATCTTGGCCGAGTAGTTGCCGTCGCGGCGGTTGCGCAGGAACGCCACCGCGCGCGAAAACGTCAAGCCCTGGAAAACCGTCTCGAGCGCCATCGACATCATCTGGCCAGGGCTGGCGGCGGCGACGCATTCGCCCATCTCGGCCACGCCGCTGATCAGGATGCGGTTGCCTTCGGCGCGCTTGCGGGTCGAGGCCAGCACGCGCTCGCGCCGCTCGGTCGGCTTCGACAGCGGCGCGATGGTCAGTTCGGCGACGGCGGCCAGCTTGGCCTGCTCGATCGCCTGCAGGATGCTGGCGGGCGCGACGCCGATCATCGGCGCGAAGCGCGCCGCCAGTTCGGCGACGCGGACGGCGCCGTCGGCGTCGTCGTGCCACAGCGACGCGGCGCAATCGGCTGACATGGTCGACAGCGCGGCGAGCCATTCGGCATGGCTGCAGGCGGCGCCGTCGTCGACCGGTTCGATGCGGCGCATGCCGTCGATCAGGTTGGCCGGCAGGCCCCAGTGGACGGCGGCGGCGTGGCCGATCTGTTCGAGCGAGAGGCCGAGCACGGCCGGCGCGGCGGCGTGTTCGGCGCCGGCGCCGCCATGCTGCTGCAGCCGCAGCCAGGTGTCGGGCAGGTAAAACGTCAGCATCATGCGCCCCAGCGTGTGCAGCATCGAGCACACCACCGCTTCCTCCGGGTCGCGCGCGGCGGCGCAGACGGCTACCTGCTGGGCGACCATCCCGGCCAGCATCGCCTTTTCCATTTCGGCGTGGGCGGCGGCCGAATCGGAGGTGGAACTGGACAGCTCTTCGATCAGCTTGAGCCCCAGCGCGAGGTGGCCGATGGCGTCGGTGCCGAGCACCAGGATGGCCTTGGAAACGGTGTTGACGTGCTGGCCGAAGGCCGAGTACATGCTGCTGTTGGCCAGCCGCAGCACCTTCTGGGTCATCACCGGGTCGCTCAGCACGGTCTGCGCCATGTTGAATTCGTGCTCGTCCTCGCCGCGCATGGCGCCGAGGATGGTGTTGATGGCGCGCGCGAAGCCGGGCATGTCGCCCTGCCGGCGCACCCGTTCCCACAGCAGGGCAAGGGTGGCGTCGGCGCTCGGCGCAGCCATTGGCGCAACGGGGTCGATCACGGCACTTCCCCTCTCTTATCGCTTGGCAGGAAGGCGGCGTACAGGTTTTCCTTGAGCGCCGCCAGCGCGACGTGCGCGGTCATCGGCTTGCCGGTCAGGTAGCCCTGGATGTATTGGCAGCCGCGCTGTTCGAGAAAATCGAGCTGCTGTTCGGTCTCGACCCCTTCGGCCACCACCGACAGCCCGAGGTGCTTGGCCAGGTCGAGCACGGCGTTGCAGATGGCGCCGTCCTTGGCCGACTCGGGCAGGTCCTTGATGAACGCGCGGTCCACCTTCAACACCGAGATCGGAAAGCGCTTCAGGTAAGCCAGCGACGAATAGCCGGTGCCGAAATCGTCGATCGCGATGCGCGCGCGGCGCTCGGCCATGCGGGTGAGGATGGTCTCGGCGTGGGCCGGGTCGATCATCAGGGTGCCTTCGGTGATCTCGAGCACCAGCTGCTCGCCGCGCAGGCCGGAAAACGCCAGCGCGTCGTCGAGAACGTCGAGGAATTTGTCGTTGCGGAACTGGCGCGGACTGATGTTGACCGAAATGTACAGCTCGCGCCCGGCCACTTCTTCGAACCGCTTGAGCTGCACGCAGGCCGCCTTCAGCGCCCAGGCGCCCAGCAGGTTGATCAGGCCGTTGGTTTCGGCGATCGGGATGAAGCGCACCGGCGGCACCATGCCGAGGGTCGGATGCTTCCACCGCATCAGCGTCTCGAAGCCCTGGATCTGGCGCGTGCGGGTGTCGACGATCGGCTGGTAGTACAGCAGAAATTCGCCTTCGCGCACGCCGTGGAACATCGCCGCTTCGAGCGAGATGTCGTGCTCGGGCGGGCCGCTGTGCTGCGCGCTGTAGATCACGCAGCGTGCCTTGCCGGTTTCCTTGGCGCGCGACATGGCGGCGTCGGCCAGCGCCATCAGCCGCACTTCGTCCTCGGCGTGCTGCGGGTAGAGCGCCACGCCGACCGAGGCGCCGATGTAGATGGTGTGGCCGTCGATTTCGAACGGCGCCTGCAGGGTCGCCAGCAGGCGTCCGGTGACCAGCTTGATCTGGGCGTCGCTGACGGTGCCGGCCAGCACCGCGACGAATTCATCGCCGCCCACGCGCGCCAGCGTGTCGCTGTCGCGCAGCGTCTTGCGCAGGCGCGCCGCGGCCATGCGCAGCACGGCGTCGCCGATCGGGTGGCCGAGGCCGTCGTTGACCTTCTTGAAGCCGTCCAGGCCGACCGTGGCCACCGAGAAGCCCTGGCCGGAGCGGCGCGCGTGGGCGATCACCATGCGGATGCGGTCCGACAGCAGCAGGCGGTTCGGCAGTTCGGTCAGCGTGTCGTGGGTGGCCATGTGGCGCAGCCGGTCCTCGGTGGCCTGCTGCGCGGACATGTCGCGACCGATGGCGAACAGTTCGCTGCTGCCGTCCAGGCTGGTGTAGCGCGACAGACGCAACTCGATGCAGATCTCGCGGTCGGGCGTCTTCAGGCGCAGCTGCAGCAGTACCGGGGCGGCGGCGTCGGCGGCGGCGACGATGGCGCTGCGCAGCGCCGGCTGGTCGGCCGCGGCCGCCAGCGCCGCCAGCGGCATGCCGTGCAGGTCGCGCGCATGGTTGATCAGGCGGCTCGCGCGCAGGCTCGCGTACAGGATGGCACCGGCCGGATCGAGCCGGAACACGGCATCGCCGGCCGCCTCCATCAAATGATCGACGTCGTGGTTGATGTGCTGCCGTGCGGTGGTGGGTGAGCTCGAGCGCATCGTGAGAATTCAGGTTTTCTTTTCGTAGGCTGGCAAACACGGAAAGTGCAGCTCAGGGACAGGGTAGCCAATTCATCGATGCAAGTTTACCAAAATAGTACCGAATGTATCATTGAAAGATGCCAAAACGCATTAATTATCGCCGTGATCGGGCCAGAAGCGCGAGAACTTGATTTAGCGCAGCACCGCGGGCGGCGGGCGGCGCGCTCCGGCCCGGTCGCCGGCTGACATTTCGCATGCCGCTTATGGTACTAATACGGGGTATTAATACCGACGTCCGCCATGTCCACCCGGGAGCGCCGCCATGAACCAATTCGATACCCACGAGGTCTTCAACCAGGTGCCGCCGTTCGCCGACGTCAACCTGTTCGGCTGCGACCTGGCCCTGCAGGAGGCGCTGGCGCGCGAGGGCGCCGGCTGGGCCGCGCCGGCGCTCGGCGCGCTCGGCGCCACCTTGGGACGCGCCGAAACGCTCGACCTGGGCCGGCAGGCCAACGTCTATCCGCCCAGGCTGGTCAACTTCGACCGCAACGGCGTGCGCGTCGATGAAGTCGAGTTCCATCCGGCCTGGCACCAGCTGATGACCATGCTGATCGGGGCCGGCGTGCATGCATCGCCGTGGGACAGCGGCCAGCACGGCGCCCAGGTGGCGCGCGCCGCCCAGTTTCTGCTGTTCGGCCAGGTCGAAAACGGCAGCCAGTGTCCCGTCACGATGACGTATGCATCGGTACCGGCGCTGCGCCTGGCCGGCGCCCTTGGCGCGGCCTGGCTGCCGAAGATCTTGTCGCGCCACTACGATCCGCGCTCGCTGCCGGTCGGCCAGAAGCGCGGCGCGCTGATCGGCATGGGCATGACCGAGAAGCAGGGCGGCACCGACGTGCGCGCCAATACCACCCGCGCCTGCGCGATCGATGCGGCCGAGGCGCAGCGCCGCTTTGGCGCCGAAGGCGAGGGCGCCTGGCGCATCGTCGGCCACAAATGGTTCTTTTCGGCGCCGCAGTCGGATGCGCACCTGATCCTGGCGCAGACCGACGACGCCGGCAGCGCCGGCCTGTCATGCTTCCTGGTGCCGCGCTTCCTGCCCGACGGCAGCCGCAACGCGATCCGCGTGCAGCGCCTCAAGGACAAGCTGGGCAACCGCTCGAATGCCTCGTCCGAGGTCGAATTCACCGGCGCGACCGGCTGGCTGGTGGGCCAACGCGGACGCGGCATCCCGACCATCCTGGCGATGGGCAGCCACACCCGGCTCGATTGCGTGCTAGGCAGCGCCGGCATCGTGCGCGCCGCGCTGACCCATGCGCTGCACCACGCGCGCGGGCGCGCCGCATTCGGCCGCACGCTGGTCGAGCAGCCCTTGATGCAAAACGTGCTGGCCGACCTGGCGCTCGAATCGGAGGCCGCCACCGCCTTCGCGCTGCGGCTGGCGCGCTGCTTCGACGAGGCGGCCGATCCGGCCCAGGCGCTGCTGGCGCGCATCCTCACCCCGGCCGGCAAATACTGGCTGTGCAAGCGCGGACCGGGCTTCTGCTTCGAGGCGATGGAAGTGGTCGGCGGCAACGGCTACGTCGAGGATGGCCCGCTGGCGCGCCTGTACCGCGAGGCGCCGGTCAACTCGATCTGGGAAGGCTCGGGCAACGTGATGTGCCTGGACCTGCTGCGCGCGTTCGGCAAGACGCCCGAGGCGCTGGCGGCGCTGGCCGGCGAACTGGCGCTGGCCGGCGACGCCAACGCCGACTTCAACGCCTGCGCGGCCGCCCTGCTGGCCGACCTGGCCGGCCAGCAGGGCGACGAGTACGGCGCGCGGCGGCTGGCCGAACGCATCGTCATCGCGGTGCAGGCGGCGCTGCTGCTGCGCCATGCACCGGCCTGCGTGGCCGACGCCTTCGTGCGCTCGCGGGTGGCGCGCGAGGCCGGCGGGGCCTACGGACGGCTGCCGGCCGGCGTCGATTGCGCGGCCATCCTGGCGCGCGCGCTGGTCGCTTGAGCGCGGCGCCGAAAAGAATCGACTATTTTATTTGCCAAACTGCGGACAAGCGCCCGAATGGCTGGGATAATGCCGCCACAAGCCACAACAATGAACCGACTGCCCTCAATGAATCAAGATCCACGCTTCCCCAACCTGTTCATCCTCACCCATCCGCTGATCCAGCACAAGCTGTCGCACATGCGCGAGCACGACACGTCGACCCGCACGTTCCGCGAGCTGCTCAAGGAAATCACGCTGCTGATGGGTTACGAAATCACCCGCGACCTGCCGATGACGACGCGCTCGATCAAGACGCCGCTGGTGACCATCGACGCGCCCGTCATTGCCGGCAAGAAGCTGGCGATCGTGCCGATCCTGCGCGCCGGCATCGGCATGAGCGACGGCCTGCTCGAACTGGTGCCATCGGCGCGGGTCGGCCACATCGGCGTGTTCCGCGATCCGGCCACCCACAAGCCGGTCGAGTACCTGGTGCGCCTGCCCGACACCGCCGACCGCATCTTCATCTTGTGCGATCCAATGGTCGCCACCGGCAATTCGGCGGTGTACGCGGTCGACGTGCTGAAAAAGCGCGGCGTCTCCGACGACCAGATCATCTTCCTGGCGCTGGTCGCCGCGCCTGAAGGGGTGACGGTGTTCCAGGCCGCCCATCCGGGTGTCAAGCTGTATGTCGCTTCGCTCGATTCGCACCTGAACGACCATGCGTACATCGTGCCGGGACTGGGCGATGCGGGCGACCGCATCTTCGGCACCAAGTAAGCTGCCGGCAGCAATGGCAACCCCGATCGACCAGGATTTCTTCGCCCGCCTGCGCCAGTTGAACGACAAGTTTGCCGCCGGCGTGCCGGCCACGCTGGCGCAACTGGCAGCCGTGCGTGCCGGCTTCGACGCGCACGCGCCGGACCCGCAGCGGGTCGAGGAACTGCACCAGATCCTGCACACGGTGGCCGGCTCGGCCGCCACGTTCGGCTTTCGCAGCATGGGCCAGCACGCCCGCGAGCTCGAGCAGCGCATGCGGGTGCTGATGGCGTTCGAGGTGATCGCGGCGCGCGACTGGGAGAACTGGCTGGCCAGCCTCGACGACTACCTGGCGTGGGCGGCGCGCGATCCGAAAGCCGATACGTACCCAGGTGAAATTGAACAACAGTAATGACGCGGGCAGGGTGAATCGTTTGATATTTCGCAAACTTGCTTCGCTTCGATAGCCTATATTCGTCCCTACTGCGCTGGCGTTATGAGGACCGCAAAAGTTGATGTTTGGAATTTTTAAGGCGCGAGGCATTTTTATTTTGCGGGGATTGTGTTTTAGGTGTTTTATTCGGTATAATGCGGGATCGTTGGATTCGAGGTAGTAAGTGCAGTCTGTCTGTCATTTCTTTCTTGCTTCTTTAAACGATCTAAAACGGGCGCAAGCCCAACTTAACTGAAATAGGAAATTGTAATGGCAACTGGCATCGTAAAATGGTTCAATGATTCGAAGGG
>JARXKM010000023.1 GCA_030272785.1 Pseudomonadota bacterium | reverse complement strand
TCGCCTCTTCGAAGGCCTGGCGCAGCAGGTATTGGCGGCATTCCGGCGCCGTGATATGGCGATAAGTGCCGAGCACGATGTTGTTGGCGGCGAGCGAATCGGCGGTCACGAAGAAGCCCAAATTTCTTTTCACCAGGCGACGCTCGTCCTCGGTCAAACCGTTGGGATTTTTCCACAATTCGATGTCGCGCTGCATGTTGACCTCTTGCGGCATCCAGTGGTTCGCGCAGCCGGCCAGGTATTTGTCCCACGCCCATTTGTACTTGAACGGGACCAGCTGGTTGACGTCGGTCTTGCCGTTGATGATGCGTTTGTCGTCCGCGTTGACGCGCTTGGCAACCAGCGCGGCATCGGCCGGCGCTTCGGCTGCCGGGTCGGCGCTACCGTGCGGCAGGCTGGCCGCTGGCGCGGTGGAGGTGTCTTCGTCCCATGACAACATGATGATGTTTCCTTCTTGATGGTGTGTCGTTCACGCGCCGCGATGCAGCGCATGCTTCAAATTCTAGTCGTTTCGCGGCGAATATGCCGAGAGCAAAACCGGGGTCTGACCCACGGGTCAGCCCCCCAGACCCGACGCTTGTTTATTGACAGGCTTCGCATTCCTCGAAGCCGTCGTCGCCCGGACGCAGGTAGCACGCCGCGCCGTCCGCTTCGGCCGCCGCCACCACTGCCGCCGCCGCCACATCGGCCGCCGCGCTCTGTGCGCTGGCCGACATGCCGCCGTCCACCGACACCGCGTTCAGCGCGCCGGTCTTCGAAGTCGACTTCTCCATGTGGGTCGCCGCGATGGTGCGCAGGTAGTAAGTGGTCTTGAGGCCGCGCAGCCAGGCCAGCTTGTACGTCTCGTCGAGCTTCTTGCCCGACGCGCCGGCCATGTAGATGTTGAGCGACTGCGCCTGGTCGATCCACTTCTGGCGGCGCGATGCGGCCTCCACCAGCCAGCTTGGCGACACTTCGAAGGCGGTGGCGTAGAGATCGCGCAGGTCTTGCGGGATGCGGTCGATCTTGGTCAGCGAGCCGTCGAAGTACTTCAGGTCGGCGATCATCACTTCGTCCCACAGGTCGCGCGCCTTGAGGTCGCGCACCAGGTAGGAATTGATCTCGGTGAATTCGCCCGACAGGTTCGACTTCACGTACAGGTTCTGGAAGGTCGGCTCGATGCAGGCCGACACGCCGATGATGTTCGAGATCGTCGCGGTCGGCGCGATCGCCACGCAGTTCGAATTGCGCATGCCGAACTGCTTGATGCGCTCGCGCACCGGGGTCCAGTCCATCGCCGACGACGCATCGACTTCCAGGTAGCCGCCGCGCTCTTCAGCGAGCAACGCCACCGAATCTTGCGGCAAGATGCCGCGCGACCACAGCGAACCTTCGTACGATTCGTAGCGGCCGCGCTCTTCGGCCAGTTCGGTCGAGGCCAGGTAGGCGTAGTAGCACACCGCTTCCATCGAGCGGTCGGCGAATTCGACCGCTTCGTTCGAGGCGAACGGCACGCGCATCATGTGCAGGCAGTCCTGGAAGCCCATGATGCCCATGCCGACCGGACGGTGGCGCAGGTTGGAGTTGCGGGCCTTTTCGACGGCGTAGTAATTGATATCGATGACGTTGTCGAGCATGCGCATCGCGGTGCGCACGGTTTTCTGCAGCTTGACTTTGTCGAGCTTGCCCTCTTTCATGTGCGCCGGCATGTTCACCGAACCGAGGTTGCAGACGGCGATTTCATCGGCGCTGGTGTTCAAGGTGATCTCGGTGCACAGGTTCGAGCTGTGGACGACGCCGACGTGCGACTGCGGCGAACGGATGTTGCACGGATCCTTGAAGGTGATCCACGGGTGGCCCGTTTCGAACAGCATCGACAGCATCTTGCGCCACAGGTCGAGCGCGGCGATCTTTTTGAACACGCGCAGTTCACCGGCCGCCGCTTGCGCTTCGTAGCCGAGGTAGGCCGCCTCGAAGGCCTTGCCGACCTTGTCGTGCAGGTCCGGCGTCTCCGACGGCGTAAACAAGGTCCACTCGCCCTTTTCCATCACGCGCTTCATGAACATGTCCGGGATCCAGTTGGCGGTGTTCATGTCGTGGGTGCGGCGGCGGTCGTCGCCGGTGTTCTTGCGCAGGTCGAGGAATTCCTCGATGTCCATGTGCCAGGTTTCCAGGTAGGCGCAGACCGCGCCCTTGCGCTTGCCGCCCTGGTTGACCGCGACGGCGGTGTCGTTGACCACTTTGAGGAACGGCACCACGCCTTGCGACTTGCCGTTGGTGCCCTTGATGTGGGCGCCGAGCGCGCGCACCGGGGTCCAGTCGTTGCCCAGGCCGCCGGCGAACTTGGCCAGCAGCGCGTTTTCCTTGATGGCGTCGAAAATGCCTTCGAGGTCGTCCGAGACGGTCGTCAGGTAGCACGACGACAGCTGCGAGCGCAGGGTGCCGGCGTTAAACAGGGTCGGGGTCGAGCTCATGAAGTCGAACGACGACAGCAGGTGGTAGAACTCGATGGCGCGCGCTTCGCGGTTTTCCTCGCGCAGCGACAGGCCCATCGCGACGCGCATGTAGAACGCCTGCGGCATCTCGATGCGCACATCGCGCACGTGCAGGAAGTAGCGGTCGTACAGCGTCTGCAGGCCGATGTAGCCGAACTGCAGGTCGCGGTCGGCGACCAGCGCGCGGGCCAGCTTGGCCAGGTCGTAGGTGGCCAGCACCGGATCGAGCAGCTCGCTGGCGATGCCCTTGGCGATGTACTGCGGGAAGTACTCGACATAGTGAGCCGCCGCTTTCGCCTGCGGCACTTCCTGGCCGAACACTTCCTTGCGGATCGTGTGCAGCAGGATGCGCGCCGTCACCTGCGAATAGGCCGGGTCTTTTTCCATCAGCGCGCGCGCCGCCAGGATGGCGGACTTGTGCAGCTCTTCGACCGGCACGCCGTCGTACAGGTTGCGCACCGTCTCGGCCAGGATGGCGTCGGCGTCGACGTGTTTTTCGAGGCCGACGCAGGCCGCGTTGATCAGGTCACGGACCTGGTTCATGTCCAGTGCACGGCGCTCGCCGTTCTCGGTCACGTGCAGCAGTGGCGCAGCCAGGCTGGCGGAGCCGCCCTGGGCTTCCTTGGCCAGGCGGCGCACTTCCATGTGCTTGGCGCGGTACAGCACGTAGGCGCGCGCGACGTCGTGCTCGCCCGAGCGCATCAGCGACAATTCCACCTGGTCCTGCACGTCTTCGATATGGAAGGTGCCGCCGCCCGGGTGGCGGCGCACCAGCGCGGCGACCACGCTGGCGGTGAGCTGCTCGACCAGGTCGCGCACGCGCGCCGAGGCGGCGCCCTGCCCGCCGGTGACGGCCAGAAACGCCTTGGTGACGGCGATGGCGATCTTCGACGGCTCGAAGGCGACGACGGCGCCGTTGCGGCGGATGATGCGGTAGTCGCCGTGCGATGCGAGCTCGGCGGCGCTGCCGGCCGCCGCGGGAGCCGTCAAGCCTGGGGTGACGTGCAGAGGATTGGTAGACATGTCTTGTGATGTTTGCATTGAGGCTCCCAGGGGCGGCATGCAGTCGTGCTGCTGCCATTGTTATCAAGTGGACCGCCGGGTGGGCGGGTCCGTCAACTAATAAAAAAAGCAAAAAATACCCCACCACCGTTGCAGCCTGTGGGCAAACGACGTGGAAACATGGGTGGATTACGCTGCGTTAAAACCGTTCCAGGCGTGCTGGGCGGGGGTGAAACTGTGCCGGGGGTGAACCCTTCGGCACCACTACATCTAGTCATGAGCGCTGAAGTGAGACTAATTGTAGTACCTGAACTAAGCACACGCAATACATTTCGGACACCATTGGGGACTAAATATTTGCTATTTTTTTTGGTGCAAGGGATTGACATTTTTCAGCGCGGAAACCACGCCGACCAGACGGTGAGCGGTCACTAACACTGCACTGTTATGAGGCAGCCGGGCGGCCGCCTCGCTGAGCCGGTTTGCCAGCATTTCCCAGTCAAAGTACGGTCCGGGATCGGTTTTCCGGCCAGGCGCGACGTGTTCGTGCCCCTGCACCGCGGCCAGCGGATAGCGCGCCGCCAGCGCCAGCGTCAGCGCGGCCAGCGATTCATATTGCGCTGGCGAAAATGCAACAAAATCCGAGCCTTCCATTTCCACGCCGACCGAAAAATCGTTGCATTGTTCGCGGCCGCCGAAGCGCGACACGCCGGCATGCCAGGCGCGCTGTTCGCACGAGACGAACTGCAGCACGGCGCCGTCGCGGCGCACCAGGAAGTGGGCCGAGACGGTCAGGCCGCGCAGGTCGGCGAACGAGGGGTCGGCGGCGAAATCGACGCGGTTGGTAAACAGGTCGGCGATGTGCGGGCCGCCGAAGCGCCCGGCCGGCAGGCTGATGTTGTGCACCACCAGCAGCTCGACCTGGGCGCCGGCCGGCCTGGCGTCGCAGTTGGGCGAGTCGTAGCGCAGCGCCTGGCCGCACCAGCCGTCGGCGCCGATGGCAGCGCGCGTCAGCGCCGCCATTACTGTTCCGGTTCCTGGATGCCGAGCTTTTGCATCTGGTAGCGCAGCTGGCGAAAGCTGATGCCGAGCAGCTGGGCGGCCTGCGTCCGGTTGAACTGGGTCTGCGCCAGCGCGCGCACGATGATGTCGCGCTCGACCTGCTCGAGGTAGTCGGGCAGGCTGTTGGGCAGCGCCTCGGGGCCGGCCGGCGGCGCGGCGACCGGCGGCGGCGCCGGCATCGGCACTGACATCGGCATCGGCATCGGCTTCGGCGCCGCCGCCGGCTCGGCCAGCCGCGCGCTCTTGAGCGACAGGTCGGCGACCTCGATCACGCCGTCGTTGGCGAATGCGAGCGCGCGTTCGAGCACGTTCTCGAGCTCGCGCACGTTGCCGGGAAAGGCATACGCGCACAGGGTGTCGAGCACGTGCGCGCCGAGCCGCGCCTTCTGGCCAGGGCCGGCCAGGCGGATCAGGATCGCCTCGGTCAGCACGCCGAGGTCGCCGAGCCGTTCGCGCAGCGGCGGCAGCGCCAGTTCGATCACGTTCAGGCGATAGAACAGGTCCTGCCGGAAGCGGCCGGTTTCGACGCAGTGCGCCAGGTCCTGGTGGGTGGCGCTGATGATGCGCACGTCGACCGGCTCCTCGGCGGTGGCGCCGATCTTGCGCACGCGCCGCTCCTGGATGGCGCGCAGCAGCTTGACTTGCATCGCCAGCGGCAGGTCGGCCACCTCGTCGAGCATCAGGGTGCCGCCATTGGCGGCCTGGAAAAAGCCGTCGCGCTCGTCGGCCGCGCCGGTGAAGGCGCCCTTGCGGTAGCCGAAGAACTCGGCCTCCATCAGCGCCTCGGGGATGGCGCCGCAGTTGACGGCGATGAAGGGACGCGCCGCGCGCGAGCTTTGCGCGTGGATCTCGCGCGCCGCCAGTTCCTTGCCGCTGCCGGACTCGCCGGTGATGGCGATCGGCGCCATCGAGCGCGCCAGCCGGGCGATCTGCGCGCGCAGCGCCTGCATCGCCGCCGAGTCGCCGATCAGCCGGCTGGCGCTGCCGGTGGCGCCGCCCGCCACCGCGCCGGCAGCCGACAAACGCAGCGCCGAGCGCACCATCACGCGCAGGTCGTCCAGCACCACCGGCTTGGAGACGTAGTCGAAGGCGCCGGCCTTGAGCGCCACCACCGCGTTGTCGGCGCTGCCGTAGGCGGTGACGACGGCGATCGGCGTGCCCTTGCCGCTGGCGGCGACCTCGCGCACCAGCTCGAGCCCGAGGCCGTCGGGCAGGCGCATGTCGGTCAGCACCAGCGCGTACTCGTTGGCGGTCCACAGCGCGCGCGCCGCCGCCAGCGTCTCGGCGCAGTCGACGTCGAGCCCCATCCGCACCAGCGTGATGTCGAGCAGTTCGCGCAGGTCGGCTTCGTCGTCGACGACCAGGATACGGGGTGAACTCATGATGCGGCCGGTCTCGCCACGCCAAGCGGCGCGCTTGCCGGCGCGACTGCCGCAGACCTGGCGGCACCGGGTCGCGCAAGGCCGCGCCGATCGGGCGCAGCGACAAAGAAAAGAGAGGTTTGCATAGGCGCCAAGTCTACACCATCGCGACGGGCTGCGGTCCGGCTGCGGTCCGGCTGCGGTCCGGCTGAAGAGGGCTGGGCGTGCCGTCAGCCGGCGCGCGCGGCCAGGATCACCTTGCGTAACGCGGCGGCCAGCGCGCGCTGTTCATCGTCGTCCAGGTGGGCGTCGAACAACTCGTGGATCGCGGCCGAATATGCCGCCCACATCTTCTTGCGCAGCGCCAGCCCGGCCGGTTCGAGCGCGGCGTAGGCGCCGCGTTTGTCGTCCGGGTCGGGCTCGCGGCGCAGCAGGCCGGCCGCCTGCAGACGGTCGACCAGGCGGGTGAGATTGCTGCGGGTGAGGACGACGCCGTCGGCCAGTTCGTGCATGCGCAGCCGGTGCCGCGGCGCGCGCTCGAGCGTCCACAGCACGTCGTACCACGCAAGCGGCGGCAGGCCGGCTTCGGCTAGCCTGCGCTCAATGTTGCCGGTGAGGAGCGCGTGCCCGGTGAGCAGCAGCGGCCACGCGGATTGCTGATTTGCCTGGGTTGTCATGCCGCGAATTTTAGTTGCAAATGCAATTACATGCAAGTACAATTCGATTTGGTTGCAATTGCAACGACAATTTCGAAAGGACGACACCATGCAATCCGCCTATGCCTTCACCCTCCTGCGCACCGCCCTCGGCGTCATGTGGTGCGCCCACGCGCTGCTCAAGATCTTCGTATTCACCCTGCCCGGCGCCGACCAGTTCTTCGTAGCCCATGGGTTTCCGCCGCATGCCGTCTATCCGGTGGTCGCCGCCGAACTGGCGGGAGGCACCATGATCCTGCTCGGCTGGCACGGCCGGGTGGCGTCGCTTGCCCTCATCCCGGTGCTGATCGGCGCCGCCAGCGTACATGTGGCCAACGGCTGGGTTTTCTCGGCAAACGGCGGCGGCTGGGAGTATCCCGCGTTCCTGATCGTCGCCTCGCTCGCGCATGCGCTCGGCGGCGATGGCGCGTGCGCGCTGCGGCCCGCCCGCGCGGCGGCATGAAGGCGACTGGAACTGGTGAACCACCGGCTGGCGCTGCGGCCATCCGTGATCGTGGCGGCGACGCCGGACCAGAGCGCGCCTCTGGCCACGCCGAACATTACGGTCCTGCTTACAGGGTCAGTGGCTGCGCGAAGGTGATGACAAACCGGCCGCTGGCCTGGCGCATGCCGAAGGCGCCGGCGTCGACCCGGTATTCGTAGTCGAGCATGGCCTCGTTGTTGAGGCACAGCTCGCGCGCCAGGTACAGGCCCAGGCCGGTGCCCTTGCTGGAGGTGGTGTAGAACGGCTCGAACAGGTGGGCGCGCACTTCGGGCGTGATGCCGGGGCCGTCGTCCTGCACGTGCAGCTCGATGCGGCCGGGGCTGTCGCTGGCGACGAACAGCCGGATCGAGCCGGGCGTGCCGCTGGCGTAGCGGATCGCGTTGGTGAGCAGGTTGACCACCACCTCGCGCAGGTGCAGCGCGTCGAAGCGCACCGGCGCGCAGTCGCTGCCGGCGAGCGCGATCATGTCGGCGGCCAGCGCGTGGGTCTCCTGGAACTCGCCGCGGATCTCGGTGAGGAAGCCGGCCAGCGGCAGCGGCTCGGCGTGCGGCTGCACCTTGCGCGACAGCTGCAGGATGTCTTCGACCATGCGGTTCACCCGCGCCACGTTGTCGGCGACGATCTTGAGCAGGCGCGCGTGCGACGGCTCGGCCAGGTCCTCGGCCAGCAGCGAGGTGGCGTGGCCGATCGCCGACAGCGGGTTGCGCACCTCGTGGGCGATGCTGGCGGTGAGCCGGCCCATCGACGCCAGCTTCAGTTGCTGCGCCTGGTTTTCGATCGCCGTCACGTCCTGCAGGAAGATCACACAGCGGCCGGTGGCGTGGTCGGCGGTGTCGACGCGGGCAAAGCGCAGCTTCAGGTGCGCCGCCAGGTCGGGCCGCATGCTGCGCAGTACCGGCGCGCTGTCGCCGCCGCCGGCGCCGTCCTGGTCCGGCTTGACGGTGACGAACGCGCCCTGGCCGTCGGCCGCGGCGCGCTCGGGCGGCAGCGCCAGCCAGGCATCGAAGGCCTGGGCGATCGGCGCCAGCGCGGCGAGCCCGGCGAGGCGGAAGTCGACGCCCTCGCCGGCCAGCGCCAGCATGCGCTGAGCCGCCGGATTGCTGGTGAAAACGTGGCCGTCGGCGCCGACCACCAGGATGCCGTCGCCGACGTCAGCCATCACGATGCGGTTGATCGCCTGCTGGATCTTGAGGTCGGCGCCGCGCCGCGCGGCCAGCTCTTCCTGGCCGATCAGTTTGCCGGCCAGCCGCGACACCAGCAGCACGGTGGCGAAAAATGCCGCGCCGTACAGGCCGGACTGCACCAGCGGGGTATCGCGGCCTTCGATGACCACCTGCCAGGCGCTCTCGCCGATCAGCAGCAGCGACACCAGCGCGGCCGAAAACAGCGCCAGCAGCAGCGGCGCCAGGATCGCCGCGCCGGCCAGCGGGAACAGGTAGAGGATCGCCAGGCCGCTGCGGGCGCCGCCGGCGCTCAGGTAGAGCAGCGTAATGACGCCGAGGTCGAAGGCAATCTGGGCGCCCAGCTGCAGCAGGAAGCGGCGCCGCCAGTAGATCGTCAGGCTGCCGAACAGCATCGCCGCGGCCAGGTAGGCGATGCAGGCGATCGCGTACAGCTGCGCGCTGACCGGCGGCGCGGCGCGGCTGCCCACGCTCAGGTACAGCAGCAGCACCAGCGCGATGGCGACGCGGGTGGCGTTGAGCGTCTGCAGCGAGCGCCAGAAGGTCTCGCGCGATTCGGCCGACAGCGCTTGCCAGCGGGCCATCGGCGCTTATTTCGCCGGCAGCCGGACGTGGGCCGGACTGCAGTAGTCCAGGCCGTCGGCGCGCACCGCCTCCGAGGCCGGGAAGTACAGCCCGCAGTGGGCGCAGCTGGTCATCGTTTCGATCGCCGGCGGCTCGGGCGGCGCGCGGCGCGACGGCGCCGCCGGCCCGGAGCCGGCGCCGCGCAGCTTGCTGCGCACGGCCATCACCACCAGCACCGCCAGCGCCAGCCAGAACAGCAGGCGGCTCATGCGAGCGCCCGGTGCAGCACCACTTCGAGCACGAAGCGGCTGCCGACATAGGCCAGCACCAGGGTGGCGAAGCCGGCCAGGGTGAAGCGCAAGGCAGTCTTGCCGCGCCAGCCGCGCCAGCGCCGCCCGGCCAGCAAGGCGGCGAACAGTATCCACGACAGCAGCGCGAAGACGGTCTTGTGGTCCCACTTGAGGACGGCGCCGAACAGCTGCTCGGAAAACACGATGCCCGACAACACGGTCAGGCTGAGCAACACGAAGCCGATGCCGATCAGGCGAAACAGCAGTTTTTCCATCGTCAGCAAGGCGGGCAGCTGGTCGAGCGCGCCGCCGAGCCAGCCGGCCGCCGGGCTGCGCGTATGCAGGCGCGACTCCTGCAGCGCCATCAGCACCGCGTGGAAGGCGGCGATGGTCAAGGTGCTGTAGGCGAGGATGGCGACGGCGATGTGCCAGCCGAAGGCGGGCGACTGGCCCTGCAGCTGGAACACGCTGCCCGGAAACAGCGCCGGCAGCACCGCGGCGGCGGCGGCGCACGGCATCACCAGGCGGCGCAGGCCGTCGAGCGCGAAATTGCGGTTCTCGAACCAGTACGCCAGCACCGACACCCACAGCGCGGCCGACAGCATGATGGCGAAGCCGACCCGCAGCCCGCCGGGGGCGCGCATGTCGCCCCAAAGCGCGGCGCCGTGCAACAGCCAGGCGAAGGCGGTGACGGACGCGATCAGCGCGCCCTGCCGGATCGGAAGCAAGGCGCACCCGGCGTACAACAGCGCGGCGGCAAAGAAGAAATAAGTCTGCATGGACGCGAGTTTACACCATAGTCGCCGCCGGGAGTGATCGCCGGACCGCGCCAAACCGGGACAGACCCGGTATTGAGGCAAACATCGTCTCGTGGCAATGCCGAAAACCGGGTCTGTCCCGGTTTCGGGATCAGTCGACCGCGGCCATGCGCAGTCGTCGCTGCGGTGGCGCTGCTGCTCTTCCATCATCGCTGGCCCAGTTCGCGCCAAAGGGCGTTGCGCGCTAAACCGGGACAGACCCGGTATTGAGGCAATTATCAGCCCGTGGCAATGCCAAAAACCGGGTCTGTCCCGGTTTTTGGGATCAGTCGACCGCGGCCATGCGCAGTTCGTCGCTGTGGTGGCGTTGCTGCTCTTCCATCACCAGTTGGCCCAGTTCGCGCTTGAGGGCGTTGAACTCGGGCGAGGCGGGGTCGCGTTCGCGCGGCAACTCGACGATGATGTCGCGCTTGACCGTGCCCGGCCGGTACGTCATGACGACGATCCGGTCGGCCAGGTAGATCGCTTCCTCGATGCTGTGGGTGACGAAGATGATGGTCTTCTTCAGTTCGGCCCAGATGCGCAGCAGCTCGTCCTGCAGGTTGCGCCGGGTCAGCGCGTCGAGCGCGCCGAACGGCTCGTCCATGAGCATGATGGGCGAGTCGAGCGCCAGCACGCGCGCAATCGCCACGCGCTGGCGCATGCCGCCCGACAGGTCTTTCGGGAAGCGCTGGCGAAAGTCCGACAGCGACAGCATCGCCAGCAGGGCGTCGACGCGCCGGCCGATCTCGGCCTTGGCCATGCCCTTGATCTGCAGCCCGAAGCCGATGTTCTCGGCCACCGTCATCCACGGGAACAGCGCGTACTCCTGGAACACCATGCCGCGCTCGGGACCGGGCCCGGTGACCAGCTTGCCGTCGGCGCGGATGCTGCCCGAGGTCGGCGCCGAGAAGCCGGCGATGGCGTTGAGCAGGGTCGACTTGCCGCAGCCGGACGGCCCCAGCAGGCAGGTGAACTGGCCGCGCGGAATCGCCAGGCTGATGTCCTTGAGCGCGACCAGTTCGCGGTCGGCCGTCTGGAACACCTTGTTGACGCCGTCAATCACAATATGGGTGTCGCTCATGTCAGCTTTCCAGGCCGCGGTGCCAGCGCAGCAGATGGTTGTTCAGGCGGTTCATGCCGACGTCGATCGCCAGGCCCCACAGGCCGATGGTGATCATGCCGGCGATGATCTTGTCGGACCAAAAATATTCGCGCGCCTCGAGGATGCGAAAGCCAAGCCCGTTGTTGACGGCAATCATTTCCGACACGATCACCACGATGAAGGCGGTGCCGATGCCGATCCGCACCCCGGCCAGGATGTACGGCACCGCGGCCGGCAGGATCACGCGCAGGAACATGGTGCGCTGGTTGGCGCCCAGGTTGCGGGCGGCGCGCAGGTAGATGCTGTCGACCTGGCGCACGCCGGCGATGGTGTTCATCAGCACCGGGAAGAAGGCGCCGAGCGCGATCAGGAACACCGCCGGCGGATTGCCCAGCCCGAACCACAGGATCGACAGCGGGATGTAGGCGATCGGCGGAATCGGCCGCAGCAGCTGGAACAGCGGGTTGAACCAGGCGTACACGCGCGCGCTCGCCCCCATCGCCAGGCCCATCGGCAAGGCCAGGCCGGCGCCGATGGCGAAGCCGACCAGCACCCGGTACATCGAGCCGAGCGAATCGATGATCAATTCGCCCGACACCAGCCAGGCCAGCCGGCTGCCGCCGGCATACGGCTGCATCGGCAGCAGGTAGGCGATCCACTTCTCGACCACCGCCAGCGGCGACGGCAGCACCTGCGGATTGACCCAGCCCATGCTGGTGACGAACTGCCACAGCGCGATGACGGCCGCCGGCACCACCAGCCCGACGCCGAACTCCTGCCAGCGCCGGCTTGTCAGGCGCGCCTTATTTGACTTACTTGACATTCAGGCTCTTCTTGGCGGCGTCGAGCAGGTCGGTCTTGACCCAGTCCTTGGCCACCGGCGGCTTGGCCATCTTGCCGACCCCGGTCTTGACCATGATGTCGGTGGTGATCTGGATGTGCTCGGGCGTGATGTCATACGAGTACGAGGAATTGCCGATCGCGTCGTTGAAGTCGTCGGCCGTGATCTGGCCCTTGAATACCGTTTCGCGCACATACTTCTCGGCCAGCGCCTTGTTGTCGATGAAGCTCTTGGTCGCCTCGACGAAGCACTTCATGAATTTTTCCGCCAGCGGCCGCTTCTCCTTGTAGAACTTCTCCGTCATCACCATGGTGCGCACCGGCTCGCCGATCGGCGTGTCGTACGGCTTGATCACCTCGACGCCGAAATTCTTGTTGATCGCCTGCGACGACTGCGGCTCGGACTGCATCATGGCGTCGATGTTCTTGCCCAGCAGCGCGGCGTTCAGGTCGGGGTACGACAGGTAGATCAGCTGCACGTCCTTGCCAGGCGCGCTGTCGGCGCTCAGGCCATGCTTTTGCAGCTCGGCCATCAACAGCACTTCCTGGATCGCGCCGCGCGTCACGCCGACCTTGTGGCCCTTGAGGTCCTTGACCGTCTTGATGCCCAGTTCGGGCCGCGCCACCAGCCGCGCGCCGCCCTTGGCAAAGCCGGCCACGACAAAGATCGGCGCGCCGGATGCGCGGCCGGAAATGGCGGCCTCGGAGGCGGTGGTGCCGACATCGAGTTCGCCGGCGATGATCGCCTGCATCACGTCGAGGCCCTTGGCGAAGATCTTCTCCTCGACCTTGATGCCGCATTTCGGCGCGATTTCCTTGATGTACGAGACGGCGCCGTAGTGGGCGAACTTGAGGTTACCGAGGCGCACCACTTCCTGTGCCTGGGCGCCGCCGGCCACCAGCATGGCCGCGATGGCGATGGTCTTGCAGATCATTGTGTTTGTCATGCGTGTCTCCGTCGATGGGATGGTTGTTGTTCGATGTACTTACCATTATGCATTCAATCGGTCCGCCCGGGCTGACGCGCGAAGCGCACGTCCCAGGCGCGGTCGATCGCCACGCTCAGGCCGCTCACGCGCTGCTGCGCGTCGCGCAGGAACACCACGCCGGCGCCGCCGTGGAAGAAGCGGTCGCCGGCGACGCGCGTGAGCGTCGTCGGTGCGCCGTAACGCGCCCGCACCACCAGGACGCCGTCTTGTTCGGTCACCACGTAGCGGGCGTCGGCGTCGGCGCTGACGTAGGTGCCGGCCAGTTCGGCCAGCGGCACCTCGGCGATCGTGCGGGCCGACGCGCGCACCGCCGGCACGCCGCCCGGCGGACGCGGCGCGTCGGCCAGCGCCGCCATGGCCGGGCGCGTCTCGAGCAAGCGCCGCACCAGCAACGCGGCGTCGGCGCCAGGGTGGGCGTCGCCGGCATTGCACAGCACCGCGACCGACAACTGGCGGCGCGGATAGCGGCTCAGCACACTGCGGTAGCCGGCGGTGGCGCCGCCGTGGGTCACCATCGGCTCGTGCTCGGCATGCAGGATCGACAGGCCCAGGCCGTAGTGGTGGGCGCTGCCGTCGGCCAGCGTGCCGGGCGTTTGCGCGGCGCGCCAGAACGCGGCATCGCCGACGCGCGGATGCTCGATGTTCTCGTTCCACTTGAGCAGGTCGCCGACGGTAGTGAGCAGGCCGCCGTTGCCGACCACGTTCTCGAACGGCATGTCGGTGTGGTAGCCGTCGGCCCGCTTGTCGTAGGCGATGGCGCGCCGCTCCAGGATGCGGCTGTAGTCGTCGCGCCACGAGGTGCTGGTCATGCCGAGCGGTGCGAACAGGCGCGCGCGGGTGAAGGCGGCGAACGGCTGGCCGCTGACCCGTTCGACGATGATGGCGGCCAGGCTGTAGCCGGTGTTGCTGTACGACCAGCGCGTGCCGGGCGCGAAATTGAGCGCGCTCTGGCGCCCGACGATGCCCAGCACGTCGGCGTTGGTGTAGACGTGCGTGCCGCGCGGCGCGCCGCCGATCTCGGCCACCGCGCCCCAGTCGCGCAGCCCGCTGGTGTGGGCGAGCATGTGGCGGATGGTCAGTGCGGCGCCGTAGTCGGGCAGTTCGGGGATGTATTTGCGGACCGGATCGTCGAGCGCGAGCTTGCCGTCGCGCGCCAGCAGCGCGATGGCGGCGGCGGTGAACTGCTTCGACACCGAGCCGGCCTCGAAGATGGTGTCGGCGCCGTTGCGCACGCCGTGCTCGAGGTCGGCCATGCCGTAGGCGCCGGTCAGCAGCGGCTTGCCGTGCTCGGCGACGCCGACGACGCAGCCGGGCGATCGTCCGTCCCAGCGCGCGAACACCTGGTCGGCCAGCGCCTGCGCCGCCGCGGCCAGCGTCGTCGTCGCGGTGGGCGCCGCCTGGTCCGCCGCCTGATCCGCCGCCTGGTCCGCCGCTTGGGCCGGCGCCGCCAGGCAGGCGCCCGCCACGGCCAGTATCGTCCAGTATGTTGCCATCGCGCCTACCTTGTCTGTCACGAGCGCCACCGGTGCACAAAAGTGGCTTGCTGGAAAGGCTATACTGCTATGCAAGAAGTGTCAAATAGCGCGCGCCGCCAGGCCGCCGCGGCAGCCCTACTCGCCGCTCAGGTAGCGCTGGTAGATCGCGGCGTAGCGGCCGCTCTTGCGCAGCCAGGCCAGGCCGGCGTTGAAATCGTCGCGCACCGTGGCGTCGTTGAACACCGGGCGGTAGGCGCGTGGATCGGCCGGCGGCAACTGGTGCTCGTCGACCGCCGGCATGCGGAAGCGCGGGTCGGCCCGTTCCTGCTGGCGCGCATAGTAGGCGAAGATGGTGCGGTCGCTGACGACGGCGTCGTAGCGTCCCAGCGCCAGCAGGCGCGGCTGGACCGCCTGGTTGTTGCGCTCGACATAGAGCGGCGTGCGCTGGTGCCTGCCGAGCCAGTCGGGATAGCGGATGGCGGCGCCGACGAAGGACATGACGAACAACTTGTCGAGGTCGCCGGGGCGCCTGAGCTGCAAGTGGCGCGCCGCCAAGGTAAACAGCACATTGTCATACAGTACCGGCGGCTCGCCGTAGAAACCGCCGGCGGCCGTCATGTCCTGGCCGACGTCCATCATGATCGCATCGACCTTGGCGCCGATAAACATCAGCGGGATCCGTCCCATCGGCGTAAATACCGGCTCGAGCACGTGGCCGCGGTAGGCCAGCGCCTCGCGCACGATATCGACCTCGATGCCCGCACTGCTGTCCACTAATATATACGGCGGCAGGTTGTCGCCGAACGCCATGCGCACGGTGGCGGCGCCGGCCGGAATGGCTAGCCAGAACAACAGCGCTAACAAACAAGGTCTCATCGCCGGTCCTTCGACAGCGACCCTGACGGCCGCGCGCCGATTGCATGTCATGCAACATGCATGACAACTCAGTGGCGATGGTAGCAGGAAGCGGCGGGCGCACCAACGGCGATGAGGTAAAATGCGGGTCACCGTCCGGCGCTGCGCCGGGCTTGTCCACGTCTTGATCCAGGTTCGCCATGCTCGATAACTTAACCCAACGCCTTGCCAAGGTCGTCAAGACCATGCGCGGTGAGGCGCGTCTGACCGAAACCAACACCGCCGAGATGCTGCGCGAAGTGCGCCTGGCGCTGCTCGAAGCGGACGTGGCGCTGCCCGCGGTGCGCGAATTCATCGGCCGCGTCAAGGAAAAGGCGCTCGGCGCGGAAGTGATCGGCTCGCTCAGCCCCGGCCAGGCGCTGGTCGGCGTGGTGCAGCGCGAGCTGGCCGCGCTGATGGGCGCCGACCTCGGCCCCGAGGCGTCGCAGCTGAGCTTCGCGCAGCAGCCGCCGGCGATCATCCTGATGGCCGGCCTGCAAGGCGTCGGCAAGACCACCACCGTCGGCAAACTGGCCAAGTACCTGCGCGAACAGAAGAAGAAAAAAGTGCTGACCGTCTCGGCCGACGTCTACCGTCCGGCCGCGATCGCCCAGCTCGAATCGGTCACCAAGCAGGTCGGCGCCGATTTCTTCCCGTCGTCGGCCACCGACAAGCCGGTCGACATCGCGCTCGCCGCGCTCGACTGGGCCAAGAAGCATTACCACGACGTGCTCATCATCGACACCGCCGGCCGGCTCGGCATCGACGCGGCGATGATGGCCGAGATCAGCGCCGTGCACGCGGCCGTCAAGCCGATCGAGACGCTGTTCGTGGTCGACGCCATGCTCGGCCAGGATGCGATCAACACCGCCAAGGCCTTCAACGACGCGCTGCCGCTGACCGGCATCGTGCTCACCAAGCTCGACGGCGACTCACGCGGCGGCGCCGCGCTGTCGGTGCGCCACATCACCGGCAAGCCGATCAAGTTCGCCGGCGTGTCCGAAAAGCTCGACGGCCTCGAGGCGTTCGACGCCCAGCGCATGGCCAACCGCATCCTCGGCATGGGCGACATCCTCGCGCTGGTCGAGGAAGCGCGCAAGGGCGTCGACAGCAAGGCGGCGGCCGACCTGGCCAACAAGCTCAAGGTCGGCGGCAAGTTCGACATGAACGACTTCAAGTCGCAACTTTCCCAGATGAAGAAAATGGGCGGCATGGCCAGCCTGGTCGACAAGCTGCCGGCCCAGTTCCAGCAAGCCGCCGCCGGCGGCAACATGGACCAGGCCGACAAGCAGGTGCGCCGCATGGTCGGCATGATAGACTCGATGACGCCGGGTGAGCGCGCCAAGCCGGAGCTGATCAAGGCGACCCGCAAGCGCCGCATCGCCGCCGGCGCCGGCGTGCAGGTGCAGGAAGTGAACCGCATGCTGACCCAGTTCGAGCAGATGCAAAGCATGATGAAAAAGCTCAAGGGCGGCGGCATGATGAAGATGATGCGCGGGATGAAAGGCATGATGCCGGGCATGCGCTAAATTTCCGCGCAGCCGTGCGCACGCGCGGCGCAACCGGCAGCCGGCCCGCGAAACAGTTTGCGGCCGGCTTTTTTTATCGGTTTTTCCCCCTGCGGCGCCCGGGCGCGGCGGTAACGGCTTATTTCGCCGCCAATAGAGTGAAAAATCGCGAAAAAGACTTGCAACAACAGTAAAACCCCACCAATATAAGCCGTGCGATAAATTGCGCAATTTCCCATGTTTCGTTAAGGAGGCTTGAAGATGGCAACAGCCAAAAAAACCCCAGCAGCAGCTCCAGCAAAGAAAGCGGCCGCCAAGCCAGCAGCAGCGGCAAAGCCGGCAGCAAAGAAAGCAGCTCCAGCAAAGGCCGCGGCGCCAAAAGCAGCCGCCGTGAAAGCACCAGCAGCACCCCGCAAGCCGAATGCCGCCTTCATGAAGGCGATGACGCCGTCCGATACCTTGGCCGCAGTGGTTGGCGCAGCACCGCTGCCACGCACCGAAGTCACCAAAAAAGTGTGGGACTATATCAAGAAGCTGGACCTGCAAGATGCCGCTAACCGCCGCATGATCAATGCCGACGACAAGCTCAAAGCTGTTTTCGGCGGCAAAGCCCAGGTTTCCATGTTCGAAATGACCAAACTCATTTCCGATCATCTGAAATAATATCGACTTGGCTTTCCGGCCGAATTGAAAAAAAGCCCCGGTGTCGCCACCGGGGCTTTTTGTTTATGCGTGTAATCGAGTTAATTAATATATTGGAAATTAATCGTCGTAGGTTCCCTGCAATCTCAACACCGGTCCCCGCTTGCGCCAGGACGGCGTATTTACTGTCGATAGCCAAAATACCGTCATCCTCGCGAACGCGGGGATCCATGCTGAGCCGGCAGTAGCGCGATCAGTGCGTGCCGCCCGCCGCCGGCGCCAACTCCCACTTCTTCCACGCCGCCAGCACCGCGTTCGGGTACTCGGGCCGGCCGCGGCTGCCGTTGTAGCGGCCCAGCGCCAGGTACAGGCTGCCCTGCTCCATGTCGATGTACATGCGCAGGATGGCGCAGCCGTAGCGCAGGTTGGTCTGCATATTGAACAGCTTCCGGCGGTCGCTGTCGCCGATCACGCCGGTCCAGAACGGCATCACTTGCATGTAGCCGCGCGCGCCCACCATCGACACGGCGTACTTGCGGTAGGCCGACTCGACCTGGATGAGCCCGAGCACCATAGCCGGGTCGAGCCCGGCGCGGGTGGCCTCGTACCAGGCGGTGGCGAGAAATTCGCTGCGCGACTGCGCGTCCGGCAGCTTGCGCCTGAGCCGCTCGGACATCTCGGCCAGCCACACGCCGTAGCGCTGGCGCGCCGCCTCGTCGCGAAACACCGGCTGCGGCGGGCGCGCATCCTTGATCGCGTTCGCCAGCGCCAGCCGCACCGAATCGGCCAGCGCCTCTTCCTTCTGGTTGCCGGCCTGCGCGGCGGCCGCGGCGGCCAGGCCGGCCGCCAGCAGCGCCCGGCCCAGCCACCTCACGACGCGCGCTGCACGGTTCACTGTCGCAGCGCGCCCTTGATGAAGTCGACCATGCCGGCCACCGGCACGGCGGTCGCCTCGGCGTCGCGCCGGCCCTGGTATTCGAGGTTGCCTTCCTTCAGGCCGCGCTCGCCGATCACCACGCGGTGCGGCACGCCGATCAGCTCCCAGTCGGCGAACATGGCGCCCGGACGCAGGCCGCGGTCGTCGACGATGACGTCGACGCCGGCCGCCTGCAGGTCGGCGTACAGCGATTCGACCTGTGCCTTGACCATCTCGCTGCGGTCCATCCCCATCGGGCACAGCACCACTTCGAACGGCGCGATCGCGGTCGGCCAGATGATGCCCTTGTCGTCGAAGTTCTGCTCGATCGCCGCGCCCAGGATGCGGGTGACGCCGATGCCGTAGCAGCCCATCTGCAGCGGCGCCGGCTTGCCGTTCTCGTCGAGGAAGGTGGCCTTCATGCTGGCCGAGTAGGCGGTGCCGAGCTGGAACACGTGGCCCACCTCGATGCCGCGCTCGATCGCCAGCACGCCCTTGCCGTCCGGCGAGGCATCGCCTTCGACGACGTTGCGCAGGTCGGCCACCAGCGGCTCGGCGATGTCGCGGCCCCAGTTGGCGCCCGTGTAGTGGAAGTCCGGTTGATTGGCGCCGCAAACGAAATCGGCCATGTTGGCCACCGTGCGGTCGGCCACCACCGTGACCGGCAGCTTGCAGCCGATCGGCCCCAGGTAGCCGGGAATGCTGCCGTAGCAGTCGAGGATCTCCGCTTCGGTGGCGAAACGGTGACCCGCCAGGCCGGCCACTTTGGCCACTTTGACCTCGTTCAGTTCATGGTCGCCGCGCAGCAGCAGCATCCAGTTTTCCTTCACTTGCTTGCCGTCGACCGCTTTTTCGACCGTCAGCGCGATCGTCTTGACGGTCTGCGCGAGGTGCAGCCCCAGCAAGGCGGCGACCTGCTCGCACTTGACGGTGCCGGGGGTCGACGCTTTGGTCAGCGCCTGGGCGGGCGCCGGGCGGCTGGCGGCGATCGGCATCGCTTCGGCCGCTTCCATGTTGGCGGCGAAGTCGGACGTCGGGCAGTACACCAGCGCGTCTTCGCCGGTGCTGGCGATGACGTGGAATTCATGCGAGCCGGTGCCGCCGATGGCGCCGTTGTCGGCCGCCACGGCGCGAAAGCGCAGCCCGAAGCGGGTGAAGATGGCGCCGTAGGCGTCGAACATGACCTTGTACGAGGCCTGCATGCCGGCCAGGTCGCGGTCGAACGAGTAGGCGTCCTTCATGGTGAATTCGCGCCCGCGCATCAGGCCGAAACGGGGCCGGCGCTCGTCGCGGAACTTGGTCTGGATATGGTAGAAGTTGAGCGGCAGCTGGCGGTACGACTTGATCTCGGTGCGCACCACGTCGGTGATCACTTCCTCCGACGTCGGCTGGATCGCGTACTCGCGGCCATGGCGGTCCTTCACGCGCATCAGCTCCGGGCCCATCTTGTCCCAGCGGCCGGTCTCCTGCCACAGTTCGGCCGGCTGCACCAGCGGCATCAGCAGTTCGATCGCGCCCGCCTTGTTCATCTCGTCGCGAATGATCGCTTCGACCTTGCGGATGACACGCAGGCCGGTCGGCATGTAGGTGTAGATGCCGGAACCGAGGCGCTTGATCATCCCGGCGCGCATCATCAGCTGGTGGCTGACGATCTCGGCGTCGGACGGCGCTTCTTTTTGAGTTGAAATAAAAAATCGGGAGGCACGCATATCGGTGAATTCTTTTTAAAAAGAGAGAGTTATAATCAACCTAATTTTAAAGGATTAGCCGGCCGATGCGTCCACTCTTTGTGCAAATGGGTCCGATTAAGCGGTTCCCGCCGTTTTCGCCCGTCGAAAACCTGGTGGGGGCCCGGATTTGTAGGTAAAAATATAAGAAGCAGACGCTGGCAGAAAGTATTCGAGGTGCACTTATGCTCGACCGTGAAGGGTTTCGGCCCAACGTCGGCATCATCCTGCTAAACGCCCAGAACGAGGTGTGGTGGGGCAAGCGGGTGCGCGAGCACTCGTGGCAGTTCCCGCAAGGGGGAATCAAGTACGGCGAGACGCCGGAGCAGGCGATGTACCGCGAGCTGGAGGAAGAAATCGGCTTGCGCCAGGAGCACGTCAAGATCGTCGGTCGCACCCGCGACTGGCTGCGCTATGAGGTGCCCGATCATTTCATCAAGCGTGAAATTCGCGGGCATTACCGTGGCCAGAAGCAGATCTGGTTCCTGCTGCGGATGGTCGCGCGCGACAACGACGTCAACCTGCGCCTGACCGACCATCCCGAATTCGACGCCTGGCGCTGGCACGAATACTGGGTGCCGCTCGACGTGGTGATCGAGTTCAAGCGCGACGTCTACCAGCGCGCCTTGCAGGAGCTGTCGCGCTTCCTGACCTGGCCGGCCGGCGGCGCGCACACCCACGAGCGGCGCCACACCGCCCGCTACCTGCGCCAGCCGCACGCACCGCGCGCGAGCGCCGCCGAACCGGACTGCGTGGCCGAGCCGCAGCTGGCGCTGGCGCCGGTGAAGGAATAGCCGCACCCGATGGCCGGCCGCATGCGCCGGCCATCTTTTTTTTATCAATGTTCATTCTTGCGCAATTTGCTGCGCTAGAATCGCGCATGTCCATTTTCCGTCTCCGCCGCGCCCTGCCGCTGGCCGTTCTCTTCGCCATCGCCCTGGTCCTCGTTGCGGGCGCCGCCCGCGCCGACGAGGCGCCGCTCAAATGCCAGTACGTCAATCTGGCGGAACTGCCGCTGCGCTACCTCGGCGCGGCGTTCCATCCGGCGGTCGACGGCGCCATCAACGGCCTGCCGGCGCCGATGCTGATCGACACCGGCTCGCACGCCACCTATCTGACGCGCGGCGCCGCCGAGCGGCTCGACCTGGCGCTGCACATGACCGGCGCGCGCGTCAACGGCATCGGCGGCGCCAGCCGCGTGTACGACGTCCGCATCCACGACTTCGCGGTCGCGCGATCCACAGCGGCAAGCGTACCGTGCGGGTGATCGGCGAGACCGGCATGACGCCGCCGTTCGACGCCATCGTCGGCGCCGACTTCCTGTTCCAGGCCGACGTCGAAATCGCGCTGGCGGACAAGCAGCTGCGCTTCTTCCGGCCGCACAACTGCAAGGACAGCTTTCTCGCCTACTGGTCCCAGGATGCCTACGAGGTGCCGCTGACGGGCAGCTTCGGCGACAGCCGCAACCAGACCTTCACGGTCGAACTGAACGGCGTCAAGCTCGACGCCATCATCGACAGCGGCGCCTCCGGCAGCTTCGTGTTCGTCGGCGCCGCGCGCAAGGCCGGCATCGACATCGATAGCCCCGGCACCATCAAGACACGCGACGCGGTCGGCATCGGCGCCGAACGGCTGGCACAATGGCGCGCGGTGTTCAAGACGCTGACGATCGGCAGCGAGACGATCCGCGACGCCGAGCTGCGCATCGCGGCCACGCCGGAAACCGGGCGCCTGCACGCCGACGTCCTGCTGGGCACCGATTTCCTGCGCGCCCACCGGGTGCTGTTTGCGATGAGCCAGAATCGCCTCTACATTTCCTACCTCGGCGGCGACGTGTTTACGCGCGGCGCCACCGGCATCGCGCCGTGGCTGCAGCGCGAGGCCGACGCCGGCAATCCGGAGGCAGAATATGCGCTGGCGAATGTCTACCGCAGCGGCAGCGGCGTGCCGGCCGCCGCCGCGCCGGCCGCCGCCTGGCTGCAGAAGGCGACGCAGCACGGCCATGCCGGCGCCAGCATCCAGGTCGGCGCGACCTTGCTGCATGACGGCCAGGCGCGCGAGTCGGCCGGCGTGTTCAGCCGCGCCGCCGCGCAGCACCGCGACGATCCGCGCCTGCCCTTGTACCTGTACCTGGCCCAGCTGCAGGCAGGCGACGGCGCCGGCGCGGCGCGCCAGCTGGCGCTGCGCTTCGAGGGCGACCGCGAGCGCCGCTGGCCGGTGCCGGTGGCCGACTTCTACCTCGGCCGCATCGACGCCGCGCGCCTGCGGGCGCTGGCCGCCGGCGCGCCGGCACAGGCTGCCGCGCAAGACTGCGAGGCCCAGCTGTTCGTCGCCGAACTGGCTGGTGCGCAGGGCGACCGGAGCGCCGCGAAGGCGCTGACGGCGGCGCGCCGGCGCGACTGCCCGCGCGCACCGGCGCCATGAACGGCGCCGGCCTCACCCAACATCGCCCCCGGGCCAGACAGCCCCGGCATGCCGTTTCCTCCCACCGTACTGCGACGACTATGACCATGACCATGCACAAAGGCGCGCTGCGCCCCCTGTCCCTTCTGCTGCTGGCGCTGCCATGCGCCTTCGGCCATGCCGCCGAGGCACCGGCCTGTCACTACGTGCCGGTGGCGACCCTGCAACTGCGCGGCAGCGGCGACGTCTGGCAGCCCACCGTCGACGGCACGATCAACGGCAATCCGGCGGTCCTGCTGGCCGACACCGGCGCCGCGTCGAGCAAGCTGGTCAAGGCGTGGGCCGACAAGTACAACGTGCCGCTGCATCAGAACGGCGCCTATTCGCAGGGCATCAGCGGCACCTCGGTCAATTACGTCGCCAGGATCGACGACATCGCGGTCGGCGACGCGCACAGCGGCAAGACCACGATGGCGGTGCTGGGCAATATGGGCAAGCCGCCCGGCTTCGACGGCATCCTGGGCGCCAATTTCCTGCTGCAGGCCGACCTCGAGATTTCGCTTGCCGAGCACAAGCTCAAGTTTTACCGCGCTAAGGACTGTGCCGACACCTACCTGGCCTACTGGAGCGCCGATGCGATGGAGATCGGCTTCGGCGGCACCGAAACGGGCCATCTCGACCCGCGCCTGATCATCGAGATCAACGGCACCAAGATGGAGGCAATCATCGACACCGGCGCCAACTTCACCTCGATGACCCGCGCCGCCGCCGAACGGGCCGGCATCAAGGTAGGCGACGCCAACGTCGAACGACGCGGCAGCTCGACGGGCATCGGCGACGCCCGCATCGACACCTGGCAGGTCGAGGTAGACAGCTTCGCGATCGGCAGCGAAACGATCAAACACGCGCACATCGGCATGCGCGACAATCCGCCGCAAGGCGTTAGCTACCGCACGCCCGAGGTGCTGATCGGCGCCGATTTCCTGCGCGCGCACCGCGTGCTGATCGCCATGAGCCAGCGCCGCTTCTACATTTCCTACCTGGGCGGCGAGGTATTCCCGAAGCGCAAGCCAGCGGTCCGTGCGGCGCCGCTGTGAGCTGCGCCGCCTGATTGACTGACCGCTGCCGCGCCGCGCGCGGCGCGCGGCGGCCTGTGCGCGCCCGGTTCGGCCTGGCGCGCGCGTAGCGGCTACAATGGCGGCTTCAGCCCCGACACCTTTGCCGACCATGTTCACACCGTCCTCCGACGACGTCCGCCGTTTCTTTTGCGACGTGTTCCGCAAGCAGCGCGCCGGCGACATCCTCAGCCCGATGGAAGCGATCGCGGGCGACTGGATCGCCGGCCATCCCGAGTACGACGCCGAGCTGGCCGACGTCGACGCCGCGCTGGCGCGCGACTATGCCGTCGAAGGCGGCAGGACCAATCCCTTCCTGCACCTGTCGATGCACCTGTCGATTTCCGAGCAGGTCTCGGTCGACCAGCCGCGCGGCATCCGCGACGCCATCAATGCGCTCACCGGCCGCGTCGGCCAGCACGAGGCGCACCACCGGATCATGGAATGCCTCGGCGAGATGATCTGGAATTCGCAGCGCGACGGCGTGCCGCCGGACGCCGACGCCTACGTCGAGTGCGTGCGCAAGCGCTAGCCTGTCCTGCTCGGCGCAGAAACCGCAGAAAACCGGGACAGACCCGGTTTTTACAAGGCAGCCGCTACGGCGAAAACCGGGTCTGTCCCGGTTTTTTCTACGGCGGAAACCGGGTCTGTCCCGGTTTTTTATGTTCAGACGAAAAAAATCCTTTCGCACCGGCGACGCGCGCCGGCTGAAAGGATGTCTTGGTGGCACCGTCCGCGGACGGCGTCGATCAGCGGTGGCCGACCACCAGCGTCGTGGGCAGGCTGGCCAGATAGGCGCCGATGTCGGCGATGTCCTTGTCCGACAGCGGCTTGACCTGGCCGCCCATGATCGGGTTGTTGCGGCCGTTGGCGCCGTCGCCGCGCTTGTAGGCGGTCAGCGCGTGGGCGATGTAGTCGGCCGGCTGGCCAGCCAGCTTCGGGTAGCTCGGGTCGACCGGCTTGTTGAAGTCGGCGCCGTGGCAGGCCGCGCAGCTGTATTTCTTGACCAGTGCTTCGCCGCTGGCGACACTGCCGCCGGCGAACGCGTTGAGGGAGACGACGCCTACGAACAGGCCGGTGATCAGTTTTTTCATGGGGCTGTCCTTATTTCGGCGCGGTGTTGGAAGGCTGCTGCGCATAGTACGCGGCGACGTCGGCGATGTCCTGGTCGGACAAGCTGGCGGCAATGCCGTGCATGGTCGGATGCTTGCGGTCACCCTTCTTGTAGGCCGTCAGCGCACTTTCGATGTACTTGGCCGACTGGCCACCGATCATCGGTACCCGGTACACTTCCGGGAACGAGGCCTTGTAACCGGGAATGCCGTGGCAGCCGATACACATTTCCACCTTGGCAGCTGCGGCCTTGGGGTTTCCAACGATGTCCGCCGCTGCGGCGACATTGAAAATGCCGGCGAGCACGAGAAGTGCGAAGATTTTTTTCATGGTTGCAATGGTAAGGTGGTAATCGGATCCGGCCGCGCAATAGTTACAATTTGCACTATCAACCTGCGATTTTAACCCAAGACCGGGTCGCAGTCCAGATTCTCGGTGGCGCCTGCCGCCGCGCCGCACTTCGCTTATACTCGAACCAATTCCATTCTCGGCCAACATCCCATGCATGCATCTCACCAACCGGCACCCCGCTTTGCGGGTTCCGACAGCTATGTCGCCACCGCGGACCTGAAACTGGCGGTCAACGCCGCCCTCACCTTGCAGCGTCCGCTGCTGATCAAGGGCGAGCCGGGCACCGGCAAGACCATGCTGGCCGAGGAAGTGGCGGCCGCGCTCGACATGCCGCTGATGCAGTGGCACATCAAGTCGACCACCAAGGCGCAGCAGGGCCTGTACGAATACGACGCCGTCTCGCGCCTGCGCGATTCGCAGCTCGGTGACGAGCGCGTGCGCGACATCCACAATTACATCGTCAAGGGCGTGCTGTGGCAGGCGTTCACCGCGCCCGAGCCGGTGGTGCTGCTGATCGACGAGATCGACAAGGCCGACATCGAGTTCCCGAACGACCTGCTGCGCGAACTGGACCGCATGGAATTCTACGTCTACGAGACGCGCGAAATGGTCAGCGCGGTGCACCGGCCGCTGGTGATCATCACCTCCAACAACGAAAAAGAGCTGCCGGACGCCTTCCTGCGCCGCTGCTTCTTCCACTACATCAAGTTCCCCGACAAGGACACGATGGAGCAGATCGTCAAGGTGCACTACCCGACCCTGAAGCAGGATCTGCTGGCGCAGGCGCTGCAAAGCTTCTACGAGGTGCGCGAGGTGCCGGGCCTGAAGAAGAAGCCGTCGACGTCGGAGTTCCTCGACTGGCTCAAGCTGCTGCTGGCCGAGGACATCGGCCCGGAGGCGCTGCGCAGCAAGGACAGCAAGACCGTGGTGCCGCCGCTGCACGGCGCGCTGCTCAAGAACGAACAGGACGTGCACCTGTTCGAACGGCTGGTCTACATGTCGCGCACCAACCGCTAGGACGCCGGATGATTCACGTCGAACCGGTCAGCCTTGCATTCAACGGCGTGCGCCTCGAGCCGCTGTCGCCCCGCCACGCCGACGGCCTGCGCGCCGCCGCCGAAGACGGCCAGATCTGGACCCTGCGCGTGACCTGGGTGCCGGGGCCGCAGCAGGTCGACGAGTACATCGCCACCGCGCTGGCGATGCCGAACCGGCTCGCCTTCGCCGTCATCGACGCCGCCAGCGGCGCCGTGATGGGCACCACCAGCTACCACGACATCGCCGCCGACATCGACCGCGTCGAGATCGGCCACACCTGGTACGCCAAGAGCCGCCAGCGCAGCGGCGTCAACACCAGCTGCAAGCTGATGCTGCTGGCGCACGCCTTCAACACGCTCGGCTGCGCGGTGGTCGGCCTGCGCACCGACAACCTCAATCACGCCTCGCAGGCGGCCATCGAACGGCTCGGCGCGCACAAGGACGGCGTGATCCGCCACCACGGCGCGCGGCGCGACGGCAGCGTGCGCGACACCGTCATCTACAGCATCCTGCGCGGCGAATGGGCCGGCATCGAATCGGCGCTGCACGACCGCCTGCAGCTGCACGCGGGCGCCTGACATGCTGATCGACTTCTTCTTCACGCTCAAGGACGCCAAGATCCCGGTGACGATCAAGGAATTCCTGACCCTGCTCGAGGCGATGGAAAAGAACCTGATCGGCCAGTCGATGGACGACTTCTACTTCCTGGCGCGGCTGGTGATGGTCAAGGACGAGGCCCATTTCGACAAATTCGACCGCGCCTTCGGCCACTACTTCAAGGGCATCAACGGCGCTTTCGAGGCCAACAGCGCGATCCCGCTCGACTGGCTGATCAAGCGGATGGAACGCGAGCTGACGCCCGAGCAGAAGGCGGCGCTGGAAAAATTCGGCTACGACAAGCTGATGGACCGCTTGAATGAACTGCTGAAGGAGCAAAAGGAACGTCACGAGGGCGGCAGCAAGTGGATCGGCAGCGGCGGCACCTCGCCGTTCGGCAACGGCGGCACCAACCCGGAAGGCATCCGCATCGGCGGCGCCGGCGGCAACCGCACCGCCGTCAAGGTGTGGGAGCAGCGCGCCTACAAGGACTACGACGCCGAGCGCGAACTGGGCACGCGCAACATCAAGGTGGCGCTGCGGCGCCTGCGCAAGTTCGCCCGCGAGGGCGCCGAGGACGAACTGGCGCTCGACGCCACCATCCGCGCCACCGCCAGCAATGCCGGCTACCTCGACATCAAGATGCAGCCCGAGCGCAAGAACAAGATCAAGGTGCTGATGCTGCTCGACGTCGGCGGCAGCATGGACGACCATATCGCCCGCACCGAGGAGCTGTTTTCGGCGGCCAAGACCGAGTTCAAGAACATGGAGTTCTTCTACTTCCACAACTGCGTCTACGACTACCTGTGGAAGAACAACCGGCGCCGCAACGCCGAGCGCTTCCCGACCTGGGACATCCTGCGCAAGTACCCGGCCGACACCAAGCTCATTTTCGTCGGCGACGCCACCATGAGCCCGTACGAAGTGCTGCAGCCGGGCGGCTCGGTCGAGTACAACAACGAGGAGGCGGGCGCCGAATGGCTTGCGCGCTTCTGCCACCAGTTCCCGAAATTCGTCTGGCTCAATCCGGAGCCGGAAGGCGTGTGGCAATACCGCCAGTCGATCTCGGTGATCAAGCAGATCATGAACAACCGCATGTTCCCGCTCACCATCGACGGGCTCGAACGCGGCATGCGGCTGCTGAGCAAGTAGCCACCGTTCGGCGCCGCCCTTTGCGCGTGCCGGCATTCATCTGACAACGCTCACCCCTGCGCGACAAGCGGCGGTTGGGCAAGGCGCACCAGCGCCGCCGCCTGACGCGCATTGGTCGCCGCGCCCCAGTGAGCGAGGCAGCGCGCATGGCACGCTTGCGCCGCATCGCCATCGCCTTGCAGCGCATGCACCCGGCCGGCATCGTAGGCGCGCCAGCCGGCGCTGTCGAGGTCGCCCGCCGACAGCGCCTTGCGTTCGGCCGCCTGGCTCAACGAGAGCAGCCGATGCCAGCGCCGGCTGAAATCGAGAAACGGATACAGTTCCTTGCACAGCTGCTGCAGGCGCGCGTTGCCGCCCTCGATGAGCAGCGGCAAGGCTGCCGCGATCAACGGCCAGGCGCCCTCCAGTTCGGCATAGCCGTCGCCGCGGTTGGCGTGGGTGGCCAGCCGGCAGGCATGCTGTTGCAGCCGCCCGCCGGCCGCGCTGACGGCGGCGCGACGCCGGTGGCGCAGGAAGCGCGAGCACAAGGGCGGCAGCGACCAGCGGCCATGGGCGTCGTCCTCGATCAGCACGGCGCGCTCGCGCAAGTCGTCGAGTGCGCCGCGCACGGCGCTGTCGTGCATGTTGGCAATCGGCAGCAGGCAGGCCAGCGGCGCCGGTTCGCTGAAATGGCACAGCGACGCCAGCACCGCCGTTTCGCTGCGGCTGCAGCTGTCGAGCAAGGCGCCGAAGACGAATTCGAGCGGATCGTTGTGCGCGTTCGAGCGTTGCTTGCGATACGCCGCGTGCAGGCGCGACACGGCCGCCGCCACGCTGTACGCGCTGCCGTGGGTACGCCCGAGCTGGGCCGCCACCCAGGTCAGCAGCAAGGGATTGCCGCCGGTCTCGACGTACAGCGTGTGGTGCTCGGCGTCGCTCAGGCGGGCGATCGCGCGCATCCGCTCGCCGAGTTTTTCGAGCAGGCGGCGGGCGGCATCGACATCGAGCTTGTCGAGCCGTAAGGTGGGCGCGGCGCGCTCGTCGTGGCCGCGGCTGGTGACGATGGCGCGGCAGCCGGACGGCAGGAAGTCGAGCAGGTCGTAGACGCGGTGCCGCTCCTCGCGGCTGAACGACTCGAGGTTGTCGAGCACCAGCAGCACGCGCTGCGCCGCCAGCGCGTGGCGCACCTGGCGCGCGCGCAGCTCCTGCGGCACGCTGTCGATCTTGTCGAGCCCGAGCGCGTGGCCGATCTCGGTGAGCATGGCGAAATAGTCGGCCACCCGGTGATCGTCGACCGGGTGCACGCCGTCGGCGCCGAGCCGGCTCGACTTGGCGGTGATGAACAGCTTGAGCGGATACAGCGCGGCCGGCGCCGCATGCGCCGCCTCGAGCGCCAGCGAGGTCTTGCCGAAGCCGCCGGGGCCGTCGAGCAGCACACCCCAGCCGGTGTAGTCCGGCAGCAGGCAGGCGGCGATGTCCTGCAACTCCCGGCTGCGGCCGAAGAACGGGCGGCGCGACGGCAGCAACGAGTGCGCCGCCCGTTCTCCGGCCACGCCCGGCGCCGGCGCACCGCGCCACGCGACGCGCTCGGCCCGGGTGCCGCCGTCGCTGTCGAGCGGCCCGCTGGGCCCGTCGGCAATGTAGCGCCAGCCCATTCCCCTCGGCTGGTCGGTCGCCACGCGCGGCCACAGCCGCAGGCTGGCCTGGCCGTCGTCAAAGGCAATCCGTCCGATCGCGTAACCATGCTGGCGGGTGACGACGGGCGGGTCGCCGCACCATTCCATGCCGAACACGGAACGCGACTGGCACAGGCGCACCGCGTCCGGCTCGCCGATGCTGCGACGCTGCTGAAAGCTGGCCGTGTGCGCGTGGCCGTACAGGTGCAGCGCGAACTGGCCCGCCGGGAGAATCTCGCTGTCGCCATGGCGGCGCGCCGCTTCGCTCAGCCAGTCCGGCCCATGATGGGTCAACAGCATGCACACCGCGTGCCGCTCGACCCAGTCGTCAGTGGCCGTGCCGCACACGGCATGCATTTGGCGCGCATCCCATTCGAGCTTGCCTTGATAGTCGCCGCTGGCGAGCTGGAAAAACGCGGTATTGAGACCGACGATACCGACCGCATGGTCGCCGCAGTCGAGCGTGCAGGCGAAATCGCCGGGCAAGATGCCGTTCTGCAGCGAGCGCGGACGCTGCGATGCGCTGCCCCACCAGTCGCTGTAGGCGGCGAACGCGGTATTGACGACGCGCCGGTAGCCACCGTCTGGCTTGCCCCAGAACCGGGCCGCCACCTCGGCGAAGCGCTCTTTCTCGAGCAACTTGTCGCGCGCCGGGTCATCGGGCGCCGGATCGGGACGCACCAGGTCATGGTTGCCGGGCACCGCCAGCAGGACCGCGTCGCCGGAGCCGAGCTCGTGCAATTTGCGCCACAGCCGGTCGAGCACCTCGCGCTGCATCGCTGCGAACTCCTGCGCACGGCCTTGCTGCACCAGGTCGCCGGTAAAGAAGACCACCTGCCACGGCCCGGTGCGCTTATGCATCTCGGCAAGATCGTCGAAGAAGGGCTTGCGCAGGTTCGGCCACAGGGTGTCCTGGCCGTCCAGGCCATAGTGAAAATCGGTCAGGTGGATCCAGGAGAAAGTTGTGCTTGCCATGGCGTCGACCGGAAGTCTTGCAGGTTATTGATAGATTTGCACTTAACGACTTGTCATCATGTTCGCCGGACTTGCGCGGCGCCGGCATGCGCCGCCTCAGCAAACGGGCATGACGGTGCGCACGCCAAACGAACCGGCGGCGCCGCCGCGCTCTTGTATCATCGCCTCTCCAGCCCAGCTTTGAAGGACACCCACATGCCCGACTTGCTGTCGATCCTCACCAGCCTCGCCTGGCCGTTCGCCGTTGCCCTGGCCTGGCTGACGGGCGAATTCGGCAATCGCTGGACCGGCCTGCCGCGCGTCAGCTTCTACGGCCTGGTCGGCTTCATGCTGGCCAGCGGCCAGGTCGGCGTGCTGCCGGTGCCCGAGGGCGGCCCGGTGCTGGTGATGGCCGACGTCGCCTTCGGCCTGATGCTGTTCGAACTGGGCTACCGCATCAACCTGCGCTGGCTGCGCAGCAATCCGTGGATCGGCGTGACCGGCCTGGTCGAAGCCGGCGCCACCTTCGGCGCCGCCTACTTGGTGGCGAGCTTCTTCGGCAGCGCGCAAATGAGCGCACTGATGCTGGCGGCGCTGTCGATGGCGACCTCGCCGGCCACGGTGGTGCGCGTCATCAACGAGCAGCGCAGCTCCGGCCAGGTCACCGAACGGGTGATGCACCTGGCGGCGCTCAATTGCGTGCTGGCGGTGTTCGCCTTCAACCTGCTGGTCGGTTTCTCGATGTTCCGCGCCTCCGAAGACCTGGCCGACGCCACCCTCAACAGCCTGGTGCTGCTGGCGCTGTCGGCCGTCGCCGGCGCCGTCGCCGGGGTGGTGGTGCCGGGCGTGCTGCGCGCGCTCGGCAACCTGGCGCAGGACGCCACCGTCGCCTTCGCGCTGTCGGTCATTTTGCTGGTGGCGGTCACCTACACGTTCCACCTCTCGCCGGTGGTCGCCGCGCTGGCGTTCGGCCTGACCGCGCGCCATCGCCGCGTCGCCTTTGGCCAGGCGCAGCGCAACTTCGGCGCGCTCGGCGAGCTGCTGGCGGTGCTGCTGTTCGTGTTCGCCGGCTCGACGCTCGACTGGCGCCATGTGCAGGGCGGCGGCCTGCTGGCACTGGCGCTGGTGGCGGCGCGCCTGCTCACCAAGACGCTCGGCGTGACCGCCTTCGCGCACCTGTCGGGCATCTCGTGGCGCAAGGGCGCGCTGACCGGCCTGGGGCTGGCGCCGCTGTCGATCTTCGTCATCCTGCTGCTCGAACACGCGCGCCAGGCCGGCCTGCCGGTGGCCGACGCGGCGCGCTCGCTGGCCGCGGTCAGCCTGCTGCTCGAACTGTTCGGTCCCATCATCTTGCAGCGCGCGCTGGTCTGGGCGCGCGAAACGGCGGAGCAGCAACATGGCGCTTGAACCGTTTGCCACATCGCAGTCGCTCACCTTCGGCGTCGAACTCGAGCTGCAGCTGGTGAGCCTGTCGGACTTCGACCTGACCGCCGCCAGCCCCGACCTGCTGCACCTGCTCTCGCGCAAGCCCTTCCCCGGCAACGTCACGCCGGAAATCACCGAGAGCATGATCGAGATTAATTCGAGCGTGCAGACCAGCCACGTGCCGCTGCTGGCCGAACTGCACGAGATCCGCAAGCTGCTGGTGGCGGCTGCCGACACGCTCAACATCGGCATCGGCGGCGGCGGCACCCACCCGTTCCAGCACTGGTCGCAGCAGAAGATCTATCCCAAGCCGCGCTTCCAGGAACTGTCGTCGCTGTACGGCTACCTGGCCAAGCAGTTCACCATCTTCGGCCAGCACGTGCACATCGGCTGCAGCTCGGGCGACGACGCGCTGTTCCTGCTGCACTCGCTGTCGCGCTACGTGCCGCACTTCATCGCGCTGTCGGCCTCGTCGCCGTTCGT